>NZ_JBQRTT010000006.1:0-190331 GCF_052321755.1 Sphingomonas cellulosilytica | reverse complement strand
CGGCGGCAGACCCGGCGTCAAGCACACCATGTTCATGGCCGCCCTCACCGCCGCACGCCGCCACCCCGACCTCAACGCCTTCTATCGCCGCCTCCTCGCCAACGGCAAAAAACCCATCGTCGCCACCCTCGCCGTCATGCGAAAACTCATCGTCATCGCCAACGCCAGGCTCAGAGACGCAGCCATCTTCTGAGTTGATGACGGAGGATTGAAGATCGCGGACCAGACCGCCCCTATGCGATAGCCCTGCCGCCAACGCGCTAGGCCCGATCGACATCCGCGATGAGGGATCCTCTTAATCCTTCCACGCCAGCGGCAGGATTGAATATCGATCAGCCCTAGAACCGGTTCTTGCTGAGGCTGCCGAAGCACGGTGAGACTCACGCCGGCTGCCGCCTCGATCACCGCCCGCCGTCGCCGCCCTCGCGCCCGCGCGGCGCCAGGCCATCGCGCAACAGGCTCGCCGCGCTGTCGGCGACGTCATCCACGCCGCGATCCTCATCCCACACGCCGTAGCGGAGGCCGAGGAACACGTTCATGCCCATGATCGCCCAGGCATGCACGTCCGATACGTCGCCGCGCACCTCGCCGCGCGCTGCGGCCGCCGTCAGCCGCGCCTCGATCCGCTCTGCGGTCGAGGCATAATGGCGGCGGAAGCTTTCGGCATCGACGAACTCGGCCTCATCGATGATCCGGTAGATCTCCTTGTGCCGCCGCACGAAGCCGATGAACTGGGCAAGGCCCGCCCGCTCGGCCGCGATGCCGTCGTCCGCCGCCTGGATCGCCGGCGCGACATGATCGCGCACCTGGGCGGAAAGATCGGTGACGAGCGCGCGGAACACCGCGTCCTTCGAATCGAAATAGGTGTAGAAGCTGCCCAGCGCCACGCCGGCGCGCCGCGTGATGGCGCTGATCGACGCATCGTGAAAGCCGCGCTCGCCGAATTCCAGTGCCGCCGCATCGAGCAGCGCGCGCAGCGTCTTGCGGCCGCGCGCCGTCCGCGGCGCCTTTGCAGCCATCGCGTCGTCGCTCCCGGCCGCGTCCTGCCCCTGTGCGCCCGTCATCGCCGCCTCCCCTCACATCCCAAGTTGAATCCTGGTTCAGGTTTCACTATAGCCTTCCCGACAGGCGTACAACCCGGGTCTACCGGACGGCGCCGTGACAGAGGGGATGAAGTCCATGAAGGCGCGCACGTCCACGTTCCTGATGCTCGGTGCGGCCGCGGCGGCGCTGCTCGCCATGCCGGCCGCCGCGCAGGTCGCACCCACCGATACCGCCAGCGACAGCCGCGATGGCGCCGCCGCGGCGCAGACCACGCCCAACACCAGCGACACGCCGGTCGAGGATAGCGGCGATATCGTCGTCACCGCGCGCCGCCGCGCAGAGACGCTGCTGAGCGTGCCGATCGCGGTCACCGCCTTCTCCGCGGACAAGCTGGACAAGATCGGCGCGGTGGACCTCACCGACCTGCAGAACGTCACGCCCAACACGACGCTGAAGGCGGCGCGCGGCACCAATTCGACGCTCGCCGCCTTCATCCGCGGCGTCGGCCAGCAGGATCCGGTGCCGGGATTCGAATCGGGCGTCGGCATCTATCTCGACGATGTCTACCTCAACCGTCCGCAGGCGGCCGTCCTGGATATCTACGACGTCGACCGGATCGAGGTGCTGCGCGGGCCGCAGGGCACGCTCTACGGCCGCAACACGATCGGCGGCGCGGTGAAATACGTCACCAAGCGGCTGCCCGACGATCCCGAGGTGCGGGTAAAGGCCAATTACGGCTCGTACGACCAGGCCGACGGCATCGTCGCTCTGTCAGCGCCGATCGGCGACCTCATCAAGCTGGGCGTCGCCGGGGCGCGGCTCAGCCGCGGCGGCTTCGGGCGCAACACCAACCTCAACATCGACAATTACAACAAGGATATCTGGGCGGCACGCGGCACGGTGGAATTCGAATCGCCCGACACGCGGCTGTTCGTGCGCATCACCGGCGATTACACGCACGACCGGAGCAACCCGCGCAACGGCCATCGGCTGATCCCCGGCCTCCTGTCGGGCGCGCCGGTGCTCACCGACGTGTTCGACACGCGCGCCGGGCTGACCTTCCCCAGGCAGGACATCAAGGCCGGCGGCCTGTCGATGACCGCCAACGCGCAGTTGAGCGATCACCTGACGCTGCGCAGCATCAGCGCGTGGCGCAAGGACGACAGCTTCACGCCGATCGATTTCGATGCCCTGCCCGCCGTCGACGTCGACGTGCCCGCGATCTACCGCAACGAACAGACCAGCCAGGAATTCCAGCTGCTCTACAGCTCGGACCGGCTGAACGGCCTCGTCGGCTATTACTATCTGGGCGCCAAGGCATCGACCGGGTTCGGCGTGCTCTTGTCCACCACTCTGCCCGGCTTCGATGCCTATACGGCGGGCGACGTGCGCACCGAAACCTCGTCGGTCTATGGCGACTTCACCTTCGACTTCACGTCGCAGTTCAGCCTGTCGCTCGGCGGCCGCTATACGTGGGACGAGCGCCAGTCCTACGTATTCAAGGCGAATTACATCGGCCTCACCTCTGAATTCGGCGGCACACCGGTGCCGTTCGGCGCACCGGCGACCAACTTCCGCGGCAAGGCGAACTTCAAGCGCTTCACCCCGCGTGCGTCGCTGAGCTTCAAGCCGGCGGAGGATCACCTGCTGTATGTGTCCTATGCCGAAGGGTTCAAGGGCGGCGGCTTCGATCCGCGCGGCTCGGGCACCTCGGCACCGATCAGCAATCCTGCCGCGGGCCGCACCTATCAGGATATCTACAATTACCTGCTGTTCCGCCCGGAGACGGTGACCAGCTACGAAGCCGGCTACAAGGGCGCCGCATTCGACCATCGGCTGACCTGGGCACTGGCCGGCTTCTACTCGAACTACACCGACGTGCAGGTGCCGGGATCGGTCGGCTGCCTGCAGAACGGCGTCCAGAGCTTCTGCGGCATCACCACCAACGCCGCCAAGGCGCGAATCAAGGGCGTGGAGCTGGAGAGCACCGCCATCCTCGCGCGCGATTTCGCCGGCGCGGGTTCGTCGGTCGCGCTGAACGGCACGCTCGGCTATATCGATGCGCGCTACCGCCGCTTCATCGGCCCGACCGGGGTGGACGTCGCCAACGTCCGCGTCTTCCAGAACACGCCGAAATGGACCGCGTCCGGCACGCTGACCGGGAACGTGCCGGTCGCCGGCGGACTCGTCACCGCCAATTCCACCGTCTCCTACCGCAGCCTCACCCACCAGTTCGAGACGGCGAGCCCGTTCCTCGACCAGCCGGGCTATACCCTGCTCGACGCCGGCATCACCTATGCCTTCGGCGAGGGGCGGCGCTATTCTGTCGGCGTGTACGGCAAGAACCTGACCGACAAGCATTACAAGACCAGCGGCTACCAATATATCAACAGCACGGTCGCCGGCGTGCCGATCCTGACCGCAGCGGGCGGCTACACCCCGACGCTGGGCAAGGAAGGTGTCGCCACCGCCTTCTACGGCAATCCGCGGCAGGTGTTCCTCAGCCTCGGGGCGAAGTTCTAGCGTATCGATCGGTGAACCCGGCTCACCCTGTTCCGTTTGCCCTGAGCCTGTCGAAGGGCGGGCTGCCACAGGCCGTACGTTTGCGGCACGGTGCCCTTCGACAGGCTCAGGGCAAACGGATGAGGTCAAAGCGCACCACGCTGAGGACGCGAACACGCGGATGATCGTCCTCCCTGCCCAGGTGGAATGAAGGTGTGGAACCGGTGGCACACAGGGACGGCCGCACCTGGCAAGCGAAAGGCATGAGCGACGTGACCACCCCCGCCCCCTCCCCCCGCTATCGGGCGCTCGTGCTGGCGATGCTGCTCGTCGTCTACACGTTCAACTTCCTCGACCGGCAGATCCTCGGCATCCTCGCCCAGCCGATCAAGGCGGAGCTGCACCTCAGCGATACCCAGCTGGGCCTGCTCGGCGGCCTCGCCTTCGCGCTGCTCTATTCGACACTGGCGATCCCCCTCGCGCTGGTCGCCGACCGCACCAGCCGCAGCTGGGTCATCACGATCAGCCTGGGCGTCTGGAGCGCCTTCACCGCCTTGTGCGGGCTTGCCACCGGCTTCTGGCAATTCTTTCTGTTTCGGCTCGGCGTCGGCGTCGGCGAGGCAGGCGGCGTGGCGCCGTCCTATGCGATGATCGCCGACTATTTCCCGCCGCAGCAGCGCGGCCGGGCGCTGTCGATCTATTCGCTCGGCATCCCCGTCGGCCTGGCGGCCGGGGCGCTGCTCGGCGGGCTGCTGGCGAGCGCGGTCGACTGGCGCTGGGCGTTCATCGCGGTCGGCCTTGCCGGCGTGGTGCTGGCGCCGATATTCCGCCTGATCGTCAAGGAGCCGCCGCGCGGGCTGTTCGACCCTGCCGCGGTGGCAAAGGCCGAACGGGTGTCGGTGTGGGCGGTGTTCGGCATCCTCGCCGCCAAGCGCAGCTTCTGGCTGATGAGCTTTGCCGCGTCGTTCAGTTCGCTGTGCGGCTATGGCCTCGCCTTCTGGATCCCGTCGGTGCTGATCCGCTCGTTCGGCTTCACGCTGCTCACCGCCTCGCAATATGTCGGGTCGCTGCTGCTGATCGGCGGCACGATCGGCGTGTTCGCCGGCGGCTGGCTCGCCGACCGGCTGGGTGCGGCGGATCGCGGCGTCTATGCCAGGCTGCCGGCGATCGCGTGGCTGGTGACCGTGCCGCTGTTCGCCGCCGGCCTCACCAGCGGATCGGCGACGCTGTCCTGGTTCCTGTTCCTGATCCCCAACGGGCTCAACATCCTGTGGCTGGGGCCGGTGACGACCGCGGTCCAGCATCTGGTGCCGCCGCCGATGCGCGCCACCGCGTCTGCGAGCTTCCTGTTCATCAACAACCTGATCGGCCTGGGGCTGGGATCGCTGGTGATGGGCCGGCTGTCGGACGCGATGACCGCGGCGCATGGCGACGACGCGCTGCGCTATGCGACGACCTATGCGCTGGGCTTCTACCTGGTCGCGGCGGCGCTGATGCTGCTCGCGGTGCGGCCGCTGAGGCGCGATTGGGTGGGCTGAGAAAGAGCGGACTTATTAGCATCTCCACACCGTCATCCCGGCGCACGCCGGGATCCATGGACGGCGCGCCATCGGCGTCGACGCGCCACCGCCAGCCACTCGCCACCATGGATCCCGGCGTTCGCCGGGATGACGGTGGAGGCTGCCGCTACCGCTCGCGCGTCGCGGCGAAGCGAACCTTGCTGTAGCGATCGGCGATATAGCCGACCTCCCATGCGCTCTTCGCCAGGAACACCGGGTTGCCGTCGCGGTCTTTGGCCATCGCCGCGCGGTTGAGGTCGGCGAAGTCCTTGAGGTCGGAGGGGTTCTCCGCCGAGATCCAGCGCGCGGTCTCGAACGGCGCCGGCTCCAGCCCGGCGGCGACCTTGTATTCCACCTCCAGCCGGCTGAGCAGCACTTCCAGCTGCAGCTGGCCGACGACGCCGATGATCCAGTTGGAGCCGATCTCCGGATAGAAGACCTGCGTCACCCCCTCCTCGGCCATGTCGTCGAGCGCCTTGCGCAGCTGCTTGGTCTTGGTCGGGTCCTTGAGCGCCACGCGGCGCAGGATCTCGGGCGCGAAATTGGGCAGGCCGGTGAAGCGCACGTCGGCGCGCTCCGACAGCGTGTCGCCGACGCGCAGCGTGCCGTGGTTGGGGATGCCGATGATGTCGCCGGGAAACGCCTCGTCCGCCACTTCGCGGTTCTGCGCGAAGAACAGGATCGGCGAATGCACCGCGATCGACTTGCCGTGGCCCGTGGGCGTCAGCTTCATGCCGCGCTTGAACGTCCCCGAGCACAGCCGCATGAAGGCGATACGGTCGCGGTGGTTGGGATCCATGTTCGCCTGCACCTTGAAGACGAAGCCGGTCACCTCGTCGTTCTCGGGCGCGACCGGCGCCGGCTCGGCGGGCTGCGGGCGCGGCGGCGGCGCATGCTCGGCGAGCGCACCGATCAGCTCGGCGACGCCGAAGTCCTTCAATGCGGACCCGAAATAGACCGGCGTCAGGTCGCCGTTGCGATACGCCTCGGCATCGAACGCGGCATAGCCCGCCTGCGCCAGCTCGATCTCCTCCGCCCAACGCTCCGAAAGCGCCGGGTCCGCCTCCGTCTTGCCGTGGAAGGCGCGGCTGTCGCCCTCCGGCCGGCTGATGCGGTTGGTGGTGAGGTCGAGCACGCCTTCGAACTCGCCGCCCATGCCGACCGGCCAGCTCATCGGCGCGACGTCCAGCGCCAGCATGTCGGCGATCTCGTCGAGCAGCTCGAACACCGGGCGGCCTTCGCGATCGACCTTGTTGACGAAGGTGATGATCGGCACCGAGCGCAGGCGGCAGACCTCGAACAATTTGCGCGTCTGCGGCTCGATGCCCTTGGCGGCGTCGATCACCATCACCGCCGAATCGACCGCGGTCAGCGTGCGGTAGGTGTCTTCCGAAAAGTCCTCGTGGCCCGGCGTGTCGAGCAGGTTGAAGGTGATGCCGTCCCGCTCGAACGTCATCACCGACGAGGTGACGGAGATGCCGCGCTGCTGCTCGATCTTCATCCAGTCGGATCGCGCGCGCCGGTTCGCCCCGCGCGCCTTCACCTCGCCGGCGAGGTGGATCGCGCCGCCGAAATACAGCAGCTTTTCGGTCAGCGTCGTCTTGCCGGCGTCGGGGTGGGAGATGATCGCGAAGGTACGGCGGGGCGAGGTCACGGGCGGCGAAATCCGAAAGGCGCGCGACTCGGGCGAGCGGCGCGGAAGTTGGCGAAGTTGACACTACGTCGGGGCTGGAATCGCCCGCCGCGGTTCGCCCGCCGGATGAGCGACGAGGTGCAGCGGACGTTGGTCATGCGCGCCCATTGGCAGATTTGCGCGCCGTAGGACAGATGTTTGCGGACCGCGCGCAGGAACCGCAACGTCATCCCCGCGCAGGCGGGGATCCATAGTGGATACCCCTTCGGCTCCTGCGGCACCCGGCGTGATTATGGATCCCCGCCTGCGCGGGGATGACGGCATAGGGAAGCGTCGGCGTAGAGGCTCAAGCCTCCAGCGTCACCTGCAGCGCAATGCGCTTTTCACCGCCGGCCGGCACCTCGAAGATGCCGGGCTTGTCGCGGAACGCGCCGGTATAGCCCTCCGGATCGGCGATGCCGTGCCAGGGCTCGATACAGATGAAGGCCGCGCCCGGCTTGGTCCACACGCCGAGCTTGGGCGTATCGGGAAAGGTGATGCGCAGTTGCGGCCCGGTGGCCGCGCCATAGGTGACGCCCTGCGACCGGACGTGATCCCACACCAGCGCGTCCGCGGTGAACAGGTCGTCGCGCAACGCGAGTTCGCGCCCCTGCAACGGCGAAGGCCGTTCCGCCGCCGCGATCGTGCCGTCGGCGGCGATGGTGCGCAGCGCATCGGGCTCTTCGGCGTCGAACAGGATGCGGTGCGCGGCGCGATCCTCGCCATAGGGCAGCGGCCAGGCGAAGGCGGGATGGAAGCCGAAGCTCGCCGGCATTGGCGCGTCCGCAGGGTTCTCGATCCGCGCCTCGACCCGCAGCGTCGCGTCCTCCAGCGTATAGGTGAGCGACAGCCGGAAGGCGAAGGGATAGGAGGCCCGCGTCTCCTCGCTGTCGGTGAGGACGAAGGTGACGCTGTCGTCCGCCACGGCGGCGACGGCGAAGCGGCTGTGGCGGGCGAAGCCGTGCTTCTTCATCGGGTAGCGTTCGCCATCCACCCGGATCGTCTCGCCATAGGTCATGCCGATCACCGGAAAGAGGATCGGCGCATGCCCGGTCCAGAAGGCGGGATCGGCATCGGTCATCAGCTCGCGGCCATCGGCATCGCGCAGGTGCGTCAGCTCCGCGCCGAACGGGTTGATCGCCGCCGAAAGGCCGGCGGAGCGGATCGTGACGAGATCGGTCATGGCGGGCCTTGTGCTGTGCCGAAGGAAGTACCGCAAGCGGCATGCGGGAGCATGCGATGCGCCCGGATTATCGCGACGCCGTCTCCAGCGCCTGCGCGTTCGCATCGGCGGTTTCGACCTGCATCGCCTGCGCGTCATAGGGCGTCGGCGGCACCCAGCCCTCGGCCGCCGACGCATCGGTGACCAGCACCGGCGTGCCCTTGCTGGTTACGCCGAACAGCTTCCTGGCGAATTCGGTCGGCACGCGGATGCAGCCGTGCGAGGCGGGGAAACCGGGGTTCATGCCCGCGTGGATCGCGACGCCGTCCCAGGTCAGCCGCTGCATGAACGGCATGGGCGCGCTGTCGTAGAGGTTGCTTTTGTGCTTTTCGGATTTCTGCAGGATGGTGAACGTGCCGAGCGGCGTGTCCTTGCCGTCCTTGCCCGTCGACACCGTGGAGGCGGCGATCAGCGTCGGACCGCGGTAGACATAGGCCTTTTGATCCGGGATCGAGATGACGATGCTGACCGGCTCCAGCGAGGCATCGTCCTTCCACAGATAGCGGTTGGGCGCGAGCGTCGTGACCTCGGGTGCCAGCGCGTCGGTGGCGGCCAGCGCGGGCGCCGGCGCGATGGCGAGACCCGCGGCACCGGCGATGAGGAAAGCCAGGTTCAGTGCCCGATTCAACCGTCGCGTCATGTCGTCATCGTCCTTCTCGTCCCGTCCGTCCCCTTCACCTGCGTTAACGCGCGACTCCGCGGTTCGTGCCCTCGGAACGGAGCGACCGGCCGGGCGTGAGTCGCGGCCAACCGTGCAACCGGAACGCCAGTCGGCGGGCGTCCTTAAGGAAATTTATGTCCGAAGCTGCTATATGGTGTGCAGCGGGAAACTTCGGGGCTGATGAAATTTCGATGCAAATTGAGCACGATAGCGTACGTGACCGGCGCGCATTGCTGAAGAATGGCCTGGTGCTGGCGGCAACGCTCGCGGTGCCGGGCACGGTGTCGGCGGCCACCCGCCGGCTGACCCAGCAGGATCTGCGGCCGATCGCCGAGCCACCGCTGCCTGCTCCCCGCCCGATGGTCGCCGCGCGGCCGATCACCTCGCCGCGGGTCGTTCGCCCCGACCTGATGCGCCAGGCGCTCGCCGCGCTGCAAGGTCATGGCAGCCGCGTCGCCCAGCGCGACCGGATCGCGATCGCCGACATGGCGGCGCCGTCCTCCGAAGCGCGCTTCCACCTCATCGACCTGGTGTCGGGCAAGAGCCGCTCGTTCCTGGTCGCGCACGGCAGCGGATCGGACCCCGCGCACACCGGGTTCCTGAAGCGCTTTTCCAACGAGCCCAATTCCAACGCATCGTCGGAAGGCTCGTTCGTCACCGCGGATTATTACGTCGGCAAGCACGGCCGCTCGCAGCGGCTGGTCGGCCTCGACCCGACCAACGACAATGCGCTGGCGCGGGCGATCGTGGTCCATTCGGCCTGGTACGCGAACCGCGACATGCTGCGCAGCCACGGCATGCTCGGCCGCAGCCAGGGCTGCTTCGCGGTCGGCGAAGGCGACCTGTCGGACGTGTTCGCGCTGCTCGGGCCGGGCCGGATGATCTACTCGGCGAAGGTGTAACCACGGCCTTTCCCCTCCCCGCTGTGCGAGGGAGGACTTGCCCGTTCCTCCCCCGCCAGGGGGAGGTGGCGCCGCGTAGCGGTGACGGAGGGGGAGGTAAGCTGCGAACGGCGTGCTTGCGGAAGCGCCCCCTCCACCACCGGCTACGCCGGCGGTCCCCCTCCCCCGCTGCGCGAGGGAGGACTAGTGCGTTCCTACCCTGACGCGAGGGAGGATTTCAGCCAGCCTCGGGGACGACGTCAGCCCCGCAGCACCGCGCCTTGCTTGGCCGCCGCGGCGACCACCTTGTCGGCGATCGCCTTCAGCATCTCGTCGGTGAAGCTCTTGTCGGCGGGTTGCAGCGTCACCTCGACGGCGACCGACTTGTGGCCGTCCTCCACGCCCGCACCGGTGAACACGTCGAACACGCGCGCAGCCACGATCGCCGCCTTGTCGGCGCTGCGCACCGCGCGGACCAGCGCGTCGGCGCCGAGCGCGGCGGGCACCAGGAAGGCGAAGTCGCGCCGTACCGATTGCAGCGCCGGCGGTGCGAAGGCGGCGCGCATGAAGCCGCCGCCGGCCTTCGATCCCCGTTTGGCCGGCAGCGCATCCAGATACACCTCCACCGCCGCCACGGCGCCATCCAGGTCGAACGCCTTGAGCAGGGTCGGATGCAGCATGCCGAAGCGTGCGAGGATCGTCTTCGGCCCCAGCCGCAACGTGCCGCTCTGGCCGGGGTGCCAGGCGTCTCCGGCCTCGCCCATCACCTGCAGATTGTCGACCGGCGCGCCCGCCGCGGCGAGCAGCGCCAGCGCCTCCGCCTTGGCATCATAGGCGTCGAAGCCCGCCGCCTTGCCCTCGCGCCAGCCGCGGTCGCGGCGGTTGCCGGCGAGGACGAGGCCGAGCGTTGGATGCTCGCCATCGGCGAGGTAGCGGCGGCCGATCTCGAACAGCCGCACCGCGGTGACGCCGCGCTTCAGATTGCGCGCGGTGGCCGCGAGCAGGCCGGCGAGCAGCGACGGGCGCATGACCTTCAGGTCTTCGCTGATCGGATTGGCGAGGCTCCAGGCGCCGCCGCCGAAGGGCGCGGCCTGCGCCTCGGAGACGAAGCTCCACGTCACCGCTTCGTCCAGCCCGCGCGCGGCGGCGGCGCGACGGACGCGGCGCTCCAGCATCTGGTCCGGCGTCGCGGTCGGGCGGGCGACGCCGGGGGCGCGCGGCAGGGGCACCGGCGCGACCTTGTCGATCCCCTCGATACGGATCACCTCCTCGACGAGGTCGGCGGCGCCGTCCACGTCGCGGCGCCACGTCGGCACGGTGACCGTCCAGTCGTCGGCGACGCCGAAGCCCAGCGATTCGAGGATGGCGCGCTGGCGGTCCGCCGGCACGGCGAGGCCGCCCAGCGTCTCGGCCTTGGCGGGATCGTAGGCATAGCTGCGCGACGCCAGCGGCGGCTCGCCGGCGCGGGTGACGCCACTGGCGGTGCCGCCGCAATAATGCTGGACGAGGAAGGTCGCGATGGCGAGCCCGTCGTCGAGGAAGGCGGGATCGACGCCGCGCTCGAACCGCTGGCGCGCGTCGCTGGTCAGGCTGAGCGCCTGACCGGTGCGGGCGATCGCGTCCGGATCGAAATAGGCGCATTCGATGACCACGTCGGTCGTCCCGGCGGTGACACCCGAATGTTCGCCGCCCATGATGCCGCCGATGTCGTGGACGCGGGCATCGTCGGCGATGACGGTCATGCCGTCGCGCAGCGTATAGGTCCTGCCGTTCAGCGCCGCGATCGTCTCCCCCTCGCGCGCGCCGCGGGCGACCAGCGCGCCGGACAGCGTGGCGCGGTCGTAGACGTGCAGCGGGCGGCCGAGATCGACGGTCATATAGTTGGTGATGTCGACCAGGGTGGAGATCGGCTTCTGCCCGATCGCGGTCAGCCGCTGCCGCATCCATTCGGGCGATTCGCCGTTGGTGAGGCCGGACACCGCCTGCGCGTAGAAGGCGGGGCAGCCCGCCGCATCCTCGATCCGCACGTCGGGGCCGGCGCCCTCGCCCGCCACCTCGGGCACGGTCAGCGGCACGAGCGTGCCGAGGCCGGCTGCGGCGAGATCGCGCGCGATGCCGCGCACGCCCATGCAATCCTGGCGATTGGGGGTGATGCTGACGTCGATCACCGCGTCGTCGAGCCCGGCATAGTCCGGAAAAGGCGTGCCGACCGGCGCATCGGCGGGCAGTTCGATGATCCCGTCGTGATCCTCGCCCAGCTCCAGCTCGCGCGTCGAGCACATCATGCCGTTCGATTCGACGCCGCGGATGCTCGCGACCTTCAGCGTCACGTCGAGTCCCGGCACATAGGCGCCCGGCGGCCCGAACACGCCGACGAGGCCAGCGCGCGCATTGGGCGCGCCGCAGACGACCTGCAACGGTCCCTCTCCCGCATCGACGCTCAGTACCTGCAGCTTGTCTGCCTGCGGGTGGCGCTCCGCGGTCAGCACGCGGGCGACGCGAAAGGCGCGCAGCGCGTCGCCGGGATTGTGCACGCCCTCCACCTCCAGCCCGATGCGGGTCAGCGCATCGAGGATCGCATCGAGGCCGGCATCGGTGTCGAGATGCTCGCGGAGCCAGGAGAGGGTGAATTTCATGCGCTCATTCCACTGTCATCGTCATCCCGGCGAAGGCCGGGACCCATGGACACGGGCCGCTATCGGGCGGGCGGTACGTGTCCTCATCACCTGCACCCCTATCCGTGGATCCCGGCGTGCGCCGGGATGACGGATGGGGGCACGGGTCAGCCCATCGCCCCGACGCCGCCCGACAGCGTCGGCACGTCGAGCGCGGAGAAGCCGTAATGCTTCAACCAGCGGATATCGCCGTCGAAGAAGGCGCGCAGATCGTCCATGCCGTATTTCAGCATGGCGAGCCGGTCGATGCCGCAGCCGAACGCGAAGCCCTGCCATTCCTCGGGATCGAGGCCGCAGGCGGCGATCACCTTGGGATGGACCATGCCGGACCCCAGCACCTCCATCCAGCCTCCTCCGGAACCGCCGATCACGCGCTTGCCCTTCTCGATCGTATAGCCGACGTCGACCTCCGCCGACGGCTCGGTGAACGGGAAATAGCTGGGGCGCAGGCGCAGCACGATGTCGTCGCGCTCGAAGAACGCCTTCAGGAACGTCTCCAGCGTCCATTTGAGGTGGCCGAGCGTGATCCCCTTGTCGATCACCAGCCCCTCGACCTGATGGAACATCGGCGTGTGGGTGGCGTCGCTGTCCGATCGATAGGTGCGGCCCGGCGCGATGATGCGGATCGGCGGCTTCGCCTCCAGCATCGTGCGGATCTGCACCGGCGAGGTATGGGTGCGCAGCAGCGAGAAGGTGGCGCGCTCGTCGGCCTCGCCCGCCGCCTTCGCATCGATGCCCTGCTGGAGGTAGAAGGTGTCGTGCATCGCGCGCGCCGGATGCGTCGCCGGAATGTTGAGCGCGGTGAAATTGTGCCAGTCCGTCTCGATCTCCGGCCCGGTCGCGACGGCGAAGCCCAGGTCGGCGAAGATCTCGGCCAGCTCGTCCATCACCTGGGCGACCGGATGGACGGTGCCGGCGAGCGGCGCCTCGGCCGGCAGCGTCATGTCCAGCGTCTCGCCGGCCAGGCGCGCATCGAGCGCGGCGCGTTCGAGGTCGGCCTTGCGTGCCGCGATGCCTGCGGCGACCGCCTCGCGCAGGCCGTTGATGCGCGGGCCTTGCGCCTGGCGTTCGTCGGGCGTCATCTTGCCCAGCGTCTTGAGCAGCGCGGTGACGCTGCCCTGCTTGCCCAGCGCCTCGACCCGCACCGCTTCGAGCGCGTCGAGCCCGTCGGCGGATCGGATCGCGCCGAGCAGGCGGTCGCTGAGGGTGTCGAGGTCTTCGGTCACGTGTCGCTCTTCCGTTATGGCGCCAGGCCGAGGCCCGTCGCCAGATCATCCCAACCGGGGTTGGCGTCTTCGATCAGGCGCAGCTTCCAGTCGCGGTTCCACTTCTTGAGCTGCTTCTCCCGCCGGATCGCAGCCTCCATGGTATCCGCCACGTCATACCAGACCAGACGGTGGATGCCGTAGCGGGAGGTGAACCCCGGGATCAATCCTTCGCGATGCTGAATCAGACGGCCGATGAGGTTGGACGTGACGCCGACGTAGAGCGTTCCGTGCCGGCCGCTCGCAAGGATGTAGACGCACGGCTGCCGTTCCATTCGTGCTCCCCTCCACATCCCCACCCCGTCATCCCCGCGCAGGCGAGGATCCATAGTCGCCGGATGTGCGGCTCTATCATGAACGGCAGTGCTTATGGATCCCCGCCTGCGCGGGGATGACGGGGTGGTGGCAAGAAACGAAGGTGCCCCCGATACCTCGTCATCCAAGCCCGCGCGGGGATGAGGACGGGACGGGCTGCGAACACGAAAAAAGGGCGCCGGTGTCTCCACCGGCGCCCTCATTCCAACACTCGCGCAGGCGCTTACGCGGCCTGGGGCAGTGCCGCCTTCGCCTGGGCGACGATCGCGGAGAATGCCGCGGCCTCGTGCATCGCGATGTCGGCCAGGACCTTCCGGTCGAGCTCGACGCCGGCCAGCTTCAGGCCGTGCATGAACTGCGAATAGGTCAGGCCCTCGGCGCGGACGCCGGCGTTGATGCGCTGGATCCACAGGCCGCGGAAGGTCCGCTTCTTTACCTTGCGGTCGCGGTACGCATATTGGCCGGCCTTTTCGACGGCCTGGCGGGCGATGCGGATCGTGTTCTTGCGACGGCCGTAATAGCCCTTCGCCTGAGACAGGATGTTCTTGTGCTTGGCGCGGGTGGTTACGCCCCGCTTGACGCGTGCCATGTCCTGATCTCCTTACTTGAGGCCGTACGGCGCCCAGGCCTTCACCGTCGCGGTGTCGGCCTTCGACAGCACCTTGGTGCCGCGGTTCTGGCGGATGTACTTGCTGTTGTGCGAAATCAGGCGGTGGCGCTTGCCGGCGACGCCGTGCTTCAACAGGCCGCTGGCAGTGAGCTTGAAGCGCTTCTTGACGCCGCTCTTGGTCTTGAGCTTGGGCATTTTGGTCCTTTCGCTTGAGCAAGGCAAAAACGGCCGCGGCAGCCCTTGATGGCCGGGCCGTCCATAAGCGCCTCGCTCGGGAAGCGCGCCCCTTAGCGTCGTGCCGCGCGAAACGCAACCGGGCCAAACGCAACCGATGCGGAACCGGAACGAGCCGCACGCGCTTCACCCGTGATGGAGACGCCGACCACCGCCGCCGCCCCGCCCCCACGCCGCCGCAGTGCGTGGCGGATCGCGCGCAACGTGGCGCTGGCGCTGCTCGGCCTGATCGTCGCGATCTGGCTGGTGCTCTACATCACCAAGGGCCGCTTCCTCAAACATCCCTTCGAGCGGTTCGTCGGCGGCCAGACGCATCGCGTGGTGCGCGTCGACGGCGACTTCCAGCTCTATTTCGCTCCCTTCCGCATCAAGTTCCTCGCCGAGCGGATGCGCATCGCCAATCCCGACTGGGCGACGCGGCCCTATCTCTTCCAGGCGGAGCGGATCGACACGCGGATCGCGCCGCTGTCGCTGCTGTGGGGCAAGCGCCGCCTCTACTGGCTCGATCTCGCGAACGGCGCGGTCGACCTGGAATGGAACGCCGCGCACACCGCCAACACCTGGACGTTCAGCGACAAAAAGGGCGGCAAGCCGCTCGATTTCCCGCGCATCGACACCGCCACCGTGCGCGGCACCACCGTCCGCTATCGCGATCCACGCATGCAGTTGCTCGCCGACCTCAAAGTCGACGACATCCGCTCGACCGACGCGCGGATCGGCAAGGCGGTGGGCGTCACCGGCGACGGCACGATCCGCGGCACGCCGTTCCGCGTCGCTGCGCGGCTGCTCGCCCCCGACGCCACGGTCAACCGCGGCAGGAACGAACTCGTGCTGCGCGCCTGGGCGGCGCACAATGTCGTCGACGTGTCGGGCACGCTGCCCTCGATCGCCGGTATCGAAGGCGTGCCGTTGCAGACCCGCGCGCGCGGGCGCAACCTGTCCGAACTGCTCGCCATCATCGGCGTCGTCATCCCCAACACGCGCGACTACCGGCTGAAGGCGCAGCTGGTGCAGCAGGGGCAGGTCTATCGCTTCACGCGGATGAGCGGCACGGCCGGCGAGAGCGACGTGGCGGGCACGCTGACGATCACCAACGGCGATCGGCTGCACCTCGATTCGCAGCTCGTGACGAAGACGCTCGATATCGTCGATGCCGCCCCCTTCATCGGCTACAATCCCGATATCGTCGCCGCGAGGGGCGCGGTCGCCGCCGCCGCCGCGACCGGCGCCGCGCCGCAGCGCATCCTGCCCGACGCCGCCTTGCCGATCGCGACGATGCAGCGCTTCGACGCCGACCTGAAGTGGCGGATCGGCCGGGTGCGCTCGCGCAACCTGCCGATCAGCGATATCGACCTGACGCTGGACCTCGATCGCGGGCGGCTCGCTCTGTCGCCGCTCACCTTTGCGATGGCGCGCGGCAATGTCGCGTCCGACGTGATCTTCGACACGCGCCAGCGGCCGGCGGCGGACAGCTACGATATCCGCCTGTCGCCGACGCCGATGGGGCGGCTGCTTGCCGGCTATGGCGTCGCGGAGGCGGGGACGACCGGCACGATCAAGGGCCGGATCAAGCTGGAAGGGCGCGGCGATTCGATCCACGATTCGCTCAGTAGCGCGCACGGCCGCATCGCCTTCGTCATGCCGCAGGGGCAATTGTGGACGCGCAACGTCCAGCTTGCCGAGCTCGACATCGGCACCTTCGTGCAGAAGATGTTCGAGGACAAGTTGAAGAAGCCGGTGGAGATCAACTGCGGCCTGATCGGCTTCACCGTGCGCAACGGCATCGCCGCGGCGGACCCGATCCTGATCGACACGACCAAGAACGTCATCCTCGGCCGCGGCGGCTTCAGCTTCAAGACCGAGGCAGTCGACCTCGCCTTCCGCGCCGACGGCAAGAAGTTCAGCCTGTTCTCCGGCCAGTCGCCGGTCGGCATCCAGGGCTATTTCGCGGCACCCAAGCTCGACGTCATCAGCGACCAGCTGCTCGGCCGTGCCGGCGTCGGGCTGGGCCTCGCGGTGGTGGCGACGCCGGTGGCGGGCGTGCTCGCCTTCGTCGATGTCGGCGATGCCAAGTCGGCGGCGTGCGGCCCGGTGCTGGCCGGCGCCACCGCCGCGGCACAGCGCACCACCAAGGGCAAACCGCGCGACGACGTCGGCCGCGGCACCACCGCCAAGGAAGAGAACGGCAAGGCGGATGCCGGCGAGAAGAAGGAACAGCGCAAGAAGTTCCTGGGGATATTCTGATCGGCGAACGGGCGCACGTCCGCCCGTCCGCCCCGCCGATTTCGTCATCCCGGCGAACGCCGGGACCCATGGACTCGAGCGGCTGCTGATGGATTGCCACCATGAGCCGGACGCATCCATGGGTCCCGGCGTTCGCCGGGATGACGGAGGGATGTCTCGATCATCCTCGCGTCACGTCGGCCGCTCGCGTGCCCCCCCCCCCCCGCCTGTGCGGGGATAACGACGGCAGGCAGAGCCCCCTTTAACCCCCGCGCGCCTCACCCTATCTTCGCGGGCAATCAGGGGGACCCAATGCCGGAACCGATCCTCGCCGTGGCCGGCGTGTCCAAGACCTATAAGGGCGGCTTCACCGCGCTGCACGGCGTCGACCTCACCATCGACAAGGGCGAGATCTTCGCGCTGCTCGGCCCCAATGGCGCCGGCAAAACGACTCTCATCAGCATCATCTGCGGCATCGTCACGCCCTCCACCGGCACGATTCGGGTCGCCGGCCACGACGCGCTTGCCGACTACAAGGCGGCGCGGCGGCGGATCGGGCTGGTCCCGCAGGAACTGTCGGTCGACATGTTCGAAACGGTGCTCGCCACCGTCACCTTCTCGCGCCGGCTGTTCGGGCGATCGGGGCACAGCGCCTATATCGAGCAGGTGCTGCGCGACCTGTCGCTGTGGGACAAGCGCGACGCCAAGATCATGGAGCTGTCGGGCGGCATGAAGCGCCGCGTGCTGATCGCCAAGGCCCTGGCACACGAGCCCGAGATCCTGTTCCTCGACGAACCGACCGCGGGTGTCGACGTCGCGCTGCGCCGCGACATGTGGAAGCTGGTGCATGGCCTGCGCGAACGCGGCACCACCATCATCCTGACGACGCATTATATCGAGGAGGCCGAGGAGATGGCCGACCGCGTCGGCGTCATCGACAAGGGCCGGCTGCTGCTGGTCGAGGAGAAGACCGCGCTGATGAAGAAGCTCGGCAAGCGCGAACTCGACCTTTCGCTGGTCGAGCCGCTGGACGCGGTGCCGGACGGGTTCGAACGCTGGCACCTCAGCTTGCAGAACGAGGGCCGGACGCTGCGCTACGTGTTCGACGCGACCGAGGAGCATACCGGCATCCCGTCGCTCTTACGCGAACTCGCCGCGCGCGACATCGCGTTCAAGGATCTCGAAACGTCCAAGTCCAGCCTCGAGGACATCTTCGTCGACCTCGTGGGGGAGCGGGCATGAGCGCCGACGACACCTGCGTGGGCGTGACTTTTGTGACTTTCCGAAAAGGGGCGCCCGCATGAACCTGCACGGCGTATGGGCGATCTATCGCTTTGAAATGGCGCGTGCTTTACGCACGCTCTGGCAGAGCCTCGTGGCGCCGGTGCTGACCACCAGCCTGTATTTCATCGTCTTCGGGGGCGCGATCGGCAGCCGCATGCAGACGGTGGACGGCGTCGGCTATGGCAGCTTCATCGTGCCCGGGCTCATCATGCTGTCGCTGCTGACCCAGAGCGTCGGCAATGCCTCGATCGGCATCTATTTCCCCAAATTCACCGGCACGATCTTCGAGCTGCTGTCGGCACCCGTGTCGGCGATGGAGATGGTGCTCGGCTATGTCGGTGCCGCCGCGACCAAGTCGGTGGTGCTGGGCGTCATCATCCTCGCGACCTCCGCCTTCTTCGTGCCGATCCGCGTCGAGCATCCCGGCGCGATGATCGCCTTCCTGCTGCTCACCGCGGTGGCGTTCAGCCTGTTCGGCTTCATCCTCGGCATCTGGGCCAAGAGCTTCGAACAATTGAATTTCGTGCCGATGCTGCTCATCACGCCGCTGACCTTCCTCGGCGGCAGCTTCTATTCGATCGACATGCTGCCCCAGCCGTGGCGGACGGTCAGCCTGTTCAATCCGGTCGTCTACCTCGTCAGCGGCTTCCGCTGGAGCTTCTTCGGCAAGGGCGATGTCGACATCGCGATCAGCCTGGGCGTGACATTGGGCTTCCTCGCTGTGTGCCTCGGCATCATCGCCTGGATCTTCAAGAGCGGCTGGCGGCTGAAATCCTGAGCGCATTGGCCAGCGGTACCGGCCCGCTCCCCCACCCGGCCACCCATCAGGATACGATGTGGGTGGCCGGGTGGGGGAGCGGGCCGGCACCGCGAAACGCGCCTCAGCGCGTTTTCAAACCTGTCCTGATTCGGGCGGCGAGCGCCGGCCGCAAGACCAGCGCGTTGAGGTCGACCAGGGCATGCACCGCCATCGGCAGCCACAACGCGCCGCTGCCCATGTAGAGCGCGGTCAGCAGGCCCCCGCCGACGAAGGTCGCCAGCATGCCGAGCCAGCCCTGATAGCGGTGCATCGCGGCGAAGGCGGCGGTGCCAACCAGCACGCCGGCCAGTCCGGACCGGCAAGCCAGCGCGACCAGCAGCGGCAGGTAGAGGCGGTAGAACAGCTCTTCCGCCACCCCTGCCGACACCGCCAGCGCGGCGGCGGGCCACAGGTCGGCATCGCTGGTCGGCATGATGCTGCGCGCATCGCCCGCGGTCCACGGCGCCTTGCCCCGCCGCGCCCGCCACCAGGTGAGGATAAGGCCGAGCAGGCTGCCCGCGCCAAGGCCGATCGCGACCAGCTCGATCCCGATCGCCCCCGGCGGCACGCCGAGCGCCCAGGCAAGCGGCAGGAACTCGGCCGGCAGCCGACCGACGCCGCCGAGCCGTTGCAGCACCAGCAATCCGAGCAGCGCCGGCACGCCATAGCCGAGCCACAGGGCGCTCGCCCAGCGCAGGTGGCGTGCGCGGACATCGATCCGCAGACGCGCGAACATGCGCCCGCGGCGCAGCAGCGCGATCTGATAGCCAAGCGTCAGGACGAGAAGGATGGCGACGAGCATGACGGGGCTCCGTCGCAGAAAGGGCTTCCTCTCACCACCCCCGTCATCCTCGCGCAGGCGGGGATCCATAACCACGGCGATCGGCGATGGAGCCGTGAGGTCAGCCCGTCTGGATCCCCGCCTGCGCGGGGATGACGGAGTATGGCGGGCCAGCCCGCCCCCTCACGCCGTGCGGTGTTCGCCCTTCACCCAGCGCACCGTGCCGGTCGAGGCGCGCATCACCACGCTTTCGGTGGTCATCTTGCCCTTGCGGCGCTTGACGCCTTCCAGCAGCGAGCCGTCGGTGACGCCGGTCGCCGCGAAGATGCAGTCGCCCTTGGCCAGTTCCTCCAGGTCGTATTGCTTGTCGAGGTCCGCGATGCCCCATTTGCGGGCGCGGGCGCGCTCATCGTCGTTGCGGAACAGCAGCCGGCCCTTGAACTGGCCGCCGACGCAGCGCAGCGCGGCGCAGGCGAGCACGCCCTCCGGCGCGCCGCCCGAGCCCATGTAGACGTCGATCGTCGTATCGGGATCGGCGGTGGCGATCACGCCCGCGACGTCGCCGTCGCCGATCAGCATCACGCCGACGCCCAATGCGCGCAGTTCGGCGATCAGCGCCTCGTGCCGCGGCCGATCGAGGACGCAGGCGATGATCTCGTTCGCCTTCACGCCCTTCGCCGCGGCGATGGCGTGGATGTTCTCGGTCGGCGACCTGTCGAGGTCGATGACGCCGGCGGGCAGGCCCGGGCCGACCGCGATCTTGTCCATATAGACGTCGGGCGCGTTGAGCAGGCCGCCCGCCTCCGCGATGGCGAGGACGGCGAGGCTGTTCGGCCCCGCCTTGGCGCAGATCGTCGTGCCTTCGAGCGGGTCGAGCGCGATGTCGATCGCCGGGCCGGTGCCGCTGCCGACCTTTTCGCCGATGAACAGCATCGGCGCCTCGTCGCGCTCGCCCTCGCCGATCACGACGGTGCCGTCGATGTCGAGGCCGTTCAGCGCCTCGCGCATCGCCTCCACGGCGGCGGCGTCGGCGGCCTTTTCATCGCCGCGGCCGGTGAGCGTCGAGGCGGCGATCGCCGCCGCCTCGGTGACGCGCACCATCTCGAGGACGAGGACGCGGTCGAGGATCGTGCTGGCGTCGGACATGCGAGGCACCTTTGTTAAACGTGTATAACAGCGGTGTAGAGGGACGCGCCGAGTCGCACAACGGGCTTTGTTGGGTGCTCACCCGCAAGCGAGACTTAACCGCATCGTTTCGCCTGCGGGAATGTCCGCGCACCAGCGGTCGCGCGGACGGGCCGCCTGACCCGTTCGTAGCGAAAAGACACGAAATAAGACCGTCATTGCGAGCGCAGCGAAGCAATCCAGAGCCGGATCAGGACGCCCTGGATTGCTTCGCTGCGCTCGCAATGACGGTCCTGCTGAACCTCATGATGTCTCCGTTACCATGAGGTACCCGAGGCCTACAGCGTGATCGCCGCCTTCATGCCCAGCACACCGACATCGTCCGCCTCGCGGATGCCACCGGGGTGGTGGATGTACTGAAGGTTCGGGCGCAGTTCGAGCCAGTCGGCGGGGTGGATGCTGTAATAGACCTCCGCGGCATATTCGGCATGGCGCACCGGCGTGCCGGGGACCAGCCGGTCGGCGGTGGCGGCGCGGCCGTTGACGTTGGTGCGGGCGACACCGGCGCCGAGCACGTCGCCGGGCACCGCGGGCACCAGCCCCTTGTAGAACAGGCCGAGCGACACCTGGTTGTCGGTGACCGAGGTGGCGCGGTCGGCCTGCGTGACGTTGGCGAACATCGACAGGCCGGTCAGCGCCTTGCCGTCCTTGGACGTGCCGGTCAGCTGCTGCTGCATCGTCGCGTAGACGCCATAGCGGCTGCTGTGTTCGAGCGGCGCCAGCCCGGTGACCACGCTCGGCCGGCGGTTGAGGTCGAGCAGCACGTCGTCGCCGTCGGCGGTGCCGATCCAGCCGCCGACCTTGTACGATCCGACATTGCCGCCCCCTTCCCCGCCGGCGCCCTCGCCGCCGCGCGTCCAGCCGATCTCCACCGGGATCAGCACCCCGGTCGCGCCCTTGAAGTGCGCGACGAAGAAGTCGGCGTCGAGGTTGCGCGGGTTGATCTCGTAGACGCCGCCCTGGATGTAGAGGTCCTGCGGCAGCGCGACGCGGACGCGCGCGCCCCACTGCCCGACCGGCCAGTTCTGCCAGTAATCGCCGACGAGGTTGCCGGGCTGCGCACCGCAGAAGCTGAGGTTCATGAAGTGGCAGGAGAAGACGGCGAAATCCTCGCCGGGGTTGGTGCGCCCCAGCTTGATCTCGACATCGGGGCCGATGCGCTGTTCGTACCACAATTGGGTGACGCGCACCGTCTGGCCGCGGCCATAGACCTCCTGCACCTGTTGCAGCGCATCGATGCCGGCGTCCGCGGTGAGGTTGCGCCCGCGCCGCCACGTCACCGTCGCCTGGAAGGCGCCGCCGGTCAGGCCGACGAGCTTGTCGAGGTCGAGCAGCACGCCGGCGTCGAACTGCCCCGTCTCGCGGAACAGCTGTCGGTCGCCACCGGCGAAGTTGTAGCCGCTTTCCGAGGCGTAGCGCGCGGTGACGCCGATGCCGCGCTCGCCCAGCCGGCTGCGGATGTCCTGCCAGTCGCCGATCAGGCCGGGCGGCGGCGCGCTCTGGGTATCGCCGATCAGCGCCGAGGGTGAGGTGTCGCGCGCCCGCGGGATCGGCGTGCGCGGGCGACGCTGCGTGTCGCCCTGCGAGGAGTCGGGTGCCGCCTCCGCCGCGTCGGGCGCAGGCGGGGAGGCGCCGACGTCCACCTGCTGGGCATGCGCGGTGGCGCTCGCGGCGGCGGCAAGAAGGGCGGCGGCCACCGCGCGGCGGAGGGAAGCTGTCATGGAACCCCGGTCGTTGTCGTTTCGGCGACAACCGATGCGCCGCCGCTTGGTTCTTCGCCGGCGGCGGATTGCGCGGGGCTGTGGCCAATCCGCCACGATGCAGGTTTCGCCGCGTGCCGCAATCGGCGGTGAAGAGGTTGCACCACATCAGATCTTCGTCATCCCCGCGCAGGCGGGGATCCATAATCACTGCGTTGGCGGAAGGAGCCGGACGGTCAGCCAGTATAGATTCCCGCCTGCGCGGGAATGACGGTGGGGAGTTGGAGGGGGAAGCCCCCGATCAATCCCGCAGCAGGTCGTTGATGCTGGTCTTGCTGCGCGTCTGCGCATCGACGCGCTTGACGATCACCGCGCAATAGAGGCCGAGATTGCCACCGGTCGAACCGGGGACGACCACGGCATAGGGCGGCACCTCGCCCTTGAAGACCTCACCCGTTTGGCGGTCGATGATCTTGGTCGACGCGCCGAGATAGACGCCCATCGACAGCACCGCGCCTTCGCCGACGCGCACACCCTCGGCGACCTCTGACCGCGCGCCGATGAAGGCGCCGTCGCCGATGATGACGGGATCGGCCTGCAGCGGTTCCAGCACGCCGCCGATGCCGGCGCCGCCCGACAGATGCACGTTCCTGCCGATCTGCGCGCAGCTGCCGACGGTCGCCCAGGTGTCGACCATCGTGCCTTCGCCGACATGGGCGCCGATGTTGACGAAGCTCGGCATCAGGATCGCGCCCGGCGCGACATAGGCGCCGCGGCGCACGACGCTGCCCGGCACCGCGCGGAAGCCGGCGGCGCGGAACTCGGCTTCGCCCCAGCCGGCGAACTTGGTCGGCACCTTGTCGAACCAGGGGGCATCGCCCATCACCTGGTTGTCGTTGAGGCGGAAACTCAGCAGCACCGCCTTCTTGAGCCACTGGTTGACCCGCCAGCCGCCGTTGCCATCCGGCTCGGCGACGCGCGCGCGGCCCGCGTCGAGGTCGGCCAGCGCCGCCTCGACCGCGTCACGCACCGCGCCCGTGGTGCCGAAGCCCAGGGTGGCGCGATCCTCCCACGCCCGGTCGATGACGGTGCTGAGATCCTGGCTCATGATGCCTCCATGATGTGCTGCAACCACGGCGCAAGGTCGTGGACGGTGAAATCGATGTGGTCGCGCGCCACCTCCGGCCCCTGTTCGGAGCCGTTGTCGACCCAGACGGTGGTCATGCCGATCGCCTTGGCGGGCGCGAGGTTGCGGGCCATGTCCTCGAAGAAGATCGCGCGACTCGGCACGATGCCGAACGCCGCGCACAGGCCGGCATAGGCTGAGGCGTGCGGTTTTGGGACAAGGTCCATCGCGTGGATGTCGTGCACCGCCTCGAAATGATCGCCCAGCCCCAACCGGTCGAGCACGCGCAGCGCATAGGGTTTGTCGCCGTTGGTGAAGACCAGCTTGCGCCCCGGCAGCTGCGCGATCGCGGCGGCGAGCGGCGCGTCCGCCTCCAGCACGTCCATCTCGACATCGTGGACGTCGGCGAGGAATTCGTGCGGATCGACGCCGTGATCGGCCATCAACCCGGTCAACGTCGTGCCGTGGCGGTGGAAATAGTCCTTTTGCAAGGCACGTGCGGCATCCCCTCCGAGGCCCAGCCGGCGCGCGACATAGGCGGTCATCCGCTCATCGATGCGCGCAAACAGATTGGCACGCGCGGGATAGAGCGTATTGTCGAGATCGAAGATCCAGGTGTCGATCGTGGCGAGCGAGGGGAGCATGTGCGGCGCGTCTAGGCGGCCGCGGCAGCGCGCACAAGCGAGCGGCACCGGATCGGAAAGGATAATGGCATCGCAGCGCCGCATGGCGTATCGCGGGCGACGATACGCGTGGGGGGATCAGGGGACGATGCGGGCGACCAGGGGGCTGCTGCGAAGCACGGCGGGCGTGGCGCCGCTGCTGCTGGCCGCCTGCGGCGGCGGTGGCGGCGGTGGTGTGAACAGCACGCCGACGCCGCCCGTCGCCACCATCCCCACGCCGACACCGACGCCGGTCCCGGCGCCGGCGCCGACGCCGAGCCCCACACCCGAAGCGACGCCGACGCCCGGCCCCGGCACCAACTACGACACCAGCGAATATCGCGCGACCGTCGGCGCGGTGTCGATGAACGCGCTCAGCGCCTACAACAAGGGTGCGACCGGCAAGGGCATCAACCTCGCCATCATCGACAGCGGCATCGACCTGCAAAGCCCGGAATTCACCGGCCGCATCTCGGCCGCTTCGCAGGACGTGGCCGGT
Organism: Sphingomonas cellulosilytica; assembly: GCF_052321755.1. Classification (NCBI taxonomy): domain Bacteria; kingdom Pseudomonadati; phylum Pseudomonadota; class Alphaproteobacteria; order Sphingomonadales; family Sphingomonadaceae; genus Sphingomonas; species Sphingomonas cellulosilytica. The sequence goes on along the minus strand of NZ_JBQRTT010000006.1, from coordinate 165,432 downwards.
AACGCCAGCATCGACGACGAAGGCGGGCATGGCACCGCCGTCGCCTTCACCGCGGCGGGGCGGCGCAACGATACCGGTACGCAGGGCGTCGCCTTCGACGCGACGCTGGTCGTGCTGCGCGCCGACCGGGCCGGAACCTGCGCGACCGAGGGGAAGACGGGCGACGACATGGGCTGCAAGTTCGGCACCGATGCCATCGCGCGCGGCGTCGACGCGGCGCGTGTCGCCGGCGCGCGCGTCATCAACATGTCGCTGGGCGGGGCGACCATGCCGCAGAACCTGATCGATGCGATCGGCCGCGCCACCGCGCAGGGGATCGTCATCGTCATCGCCGCCGGCAACGACGGCACGGACAATCCCGACCCCTTCACCTCGGTCGCTGGCAATGCGGCGGCGCGCAACCTCGTCATCATCGCCGGATCGGTCGGTACGGGCGACGTGCTGTCCACGTTCAGCGACAAGGCCGGCACCGGGGCCACGCATTACCTGACCGCGGTAGGAGAGCGGGTGCGCGCGCCCGACCAGAACAATACCGCCTACCTCTGGTCGGGCACGTCCTTCGCCGCGCCGCAGATCTCGGGTGCGGTGGCGCTGCTGGCGCAGGCCTTTCCCAACCTGACCGGCGCGCAGATCGTCGACCTGCTCTTCCGCACCGCGCGCGATGCCGGCGCGGCGGGCGTCGACAGCGTGTACGGCAATGGCGTGCTGGACCTCACCCGTGCGTTCCAGCCCGTCGGCATGACGACCGTGGCGGGATCGAACCTCGGCGTGTCGCTCGCCAGCAACGCGACTTTGTCCGCGCCGATGGGGGATGCAACGGTCGGACAGCTGGGCGCGGTGATCCTCGACAGCTATCACCGGGCCTTCGCCATCGATCTCGCCCGCACGATCAACCGCGCCGGGCCGCAGCGCAGCCTTGCCGGCATGCTCCAGACGCGGCAGCGCAACCTGGCGGTCGCCGCCGGCGACACCACCGTGTCGATGACGCTGGCGCCGCGCGGCAACGGCGATGTCGCGCTCCAGCGCAGCATGATGAGCGGCGCGCAGGCGAACGATGCCCGCGCCATCGCCGGCGCGGTGATGCAGCGGCTGGGGGCGAAGACCAGCTTCGGCTTCGCGTTCTCGCAGGGCACCGGCACGCTGGGCGCGCAGATGGTCGGGCAGGCGCAGCCCGCTTTCCTCGTCGCGGGCCAGGGCGCGCTGGGCTTCGACAGCGTCGCGCGATCCGCGGGCGCGCTGCGGCAGGAGGTCGGCGGCGTCGGACTGACCGCCACCGTCGAGAGCGGCGACGTGCTGGCACGGCGCGATGCGATGCTCGCCGGCCTGCCCGGCTACCGCCGCTCGCCATACCAGCGGGTCAGCGTTTCCGCCGACCGCCGCTGGGGTGGCCTCGCCACGACGCTGAGCCTCAGCTCCCTCGCCGAGCGCGACAGCCTGCTCGGCGCGCGGTTCGACGGCGGCCTGGGCGCGGCGCGCGCGGCCAGCTGGTTCGTCGACGTGGACGCACGCTGGAGCATCAGCGACGGCTGGTCGCTCGGCGGATCGTGGCGGCGCGGCTGGACTCGCGCGACCCTGCGCGGCGGCATGGATGGTGACGGCTCCCTCGCCACGACGGCGTTCGCCGCCGATGTCGGCAAGGACGGCGTGTTCGGCCGCGACAGCCTGGGCCTGCGGATCGCGCAGCCGCTACGGGTGGCGCGCGGCGGCGTCGATTACCGGCTGCCGACGAACTGGGATTATGCGACGCTGACGGTGAGCGACTGGACGACGCAGCGACTGAACCTCAGCCCGCAGGGGCGCGAATTGCAGGTCGAGGCGCGCTATCGGCTGCTGGTCGGCGGGGGCGACATCCAGACGAACCTGTTCTGGCGGCGCGACCCCGGCAATTTCGCCAGCCTGCCGGCGGATGTGGGCGGCGCGCTGCGATACAGCTGGGGGTTCTGATCGCGCCACCGCCGATTGCAGCGCGGCGCCCCCGCCCCCATCTTTCCGGCATGACACGCTTTTCCCTGCTCGATCTCGTCCCCGTCGTCGAAGGCGGCAGCGTGGCGCAGAGCCTCGCCAACGCCGCCGACCTTGCCGCCCATGCCGAAACGCTTGGCTTCCAGCGCTATTGGGTGGCGGAGCATCATGGCATGCGCGGCATCGCCAGCGCCGCGACCGCGGTGGTGATCGCGCATGTCGCCGCCGCGACCCGCCACATCCGCGTCGGTGCGGGCGGGATCATGCTGCCCAACCATGCGCCGCTGGTGATCGCCGAACAGTTCGGCACGCTGGATGCGCTGTTCCCGGGCCGGATCGACCTGGGTCTCGGCCGTGCGCCGGGATCGGACCAGCGCGTCGCACGTGCGATGCGGCGGACGCTGGAGAGCGATCCCAATGCCTTCCCGCAGGACGTGATGGAATTGCAGAGCTATTTCGCGGATGACGGGCGCACCGGCATCGCCGCGACGCCCGGTGCCGGCGCCAACGTGCCGCTGTGGATCCTGGGATCGAGCACCTTCGGCGCGCAGCTGGCGGCGGCGCTCGGCCTGCCTTACGCCTTCGCGTCCCATTTCGCGCCGGACGCGCTCGACAGCGCGCTTGCGATCTACCGGCGTGATTTCCGCCCCTCCGCGCAGCTCGACCGGCCCTATGCGATGGCGGGGTTCAACGTCTTCGCCGCCGACACCGACGAGGAAGCGGAGCTGCTGGCGAGTTCGCAGCAGCAGTCGTTCGTCGCGCTGCGCACCGGCAATCCGCGCCAGCTGCCGCCGCCGGTGGCGGGGTATCGCGCCGGGCTAGGGCCGCAGGGCGCGGCGATCCTCGACCACGTGCTGCAATGCTCCGCAGTCGGATCGCGCGACACGGTGGCGCGGGCGACCGCGGCGTTCATCGAGCGGACCGGCGTCGACGAGGTGATGGTGGCGAGCGCCATCTACGATCATGCCGCGCGCAAGCGGAGCCTGGCGATCACCGCGGAGGTGATGAGCGGCCTCGCCGTCGCCGCCTGACCCCGGCGTGATGCGCGGCGCGGGCGAGCAGCGCGTCGAGGTCTTCGCGCGCGATGTCGAACGTCTCGTGCATATCGGCGAGCGCCGCATCGATATCCTCAGGTGCGAAGGCGGACGGCGGCGCGGCAGCGGGATGGTGCGGATAGGCGTGGCCGGAGAGGCGGTGGAAGGCGACGCCCGCCAGCACCAGCAGCGTCGAATCGAGCGCCACGGGTGACAGCGGAAACCCCCAGCCGAGCGGCGCCGGCCCAGCTGCGGCGAGCACGACGCTGAGCGCCACTGCGCCGCCGGGGGGATGCAGGCAGCGCAGCAGCGACATGACGAGGATCGCACCACCCACCGCCAGCCCCGCCGCGGTCGCCTCGTGCGGTACGGCATGCACGACCAGCAGGGCCCAGGCGCCGGACAGCGCATTGCCGCCGATTACCGCCCAGGGCTGCGCGAGCGGGCTCGCCGGCACCGCGAACACCAGCACCGCACTCGCCCCGATCGGTGCAACGAGCAGCGGCAGCGTACCCAGCCCGAGCGCATAAGCGGCGAACAGGCCGGCAAAGGCGATGCCGCACGCGGCTCCAGCGCTGGCCAGCAAGCGGTCGCCGAACGCACCGCCGGCGAGGATCGGACGAAAAACGTGCATGGCGAGGGCGTTAGCGCGTGCGTTGCGATCTGCAATCCTCCCCGGCCCGGGGAGGGCGCGTCAGTTCGCCGCTGGCAGCCTCAGCCGGACCAGCAGGCCGCCGAGGTCTTCGCTTTCCTCAAGGCTCACCGTGCCGCCGTAGATCTCCGCCACGTCGCGGACGATCGCGAGGCCGAGCCCCGTGCCGGGCTTGCCGGTGTCGAGGCGGACGCCGCGGTCGAAGATGCGGATCCGGTCTTCTTCAGGAATGCCCATGCCGTCGTCCTCGATCATCAGTTCGACGAAGCCGGCCTGTCCGGACACGGTGACGAACACGCTGCCCCCCCCGTATTTGGCGGCATTTTCGATGAGGTTGCCGAGCATCTCATCGAGGTCCTGCCGCTCGACATGGACCTGAAGGTCCTTGGGGCCGGTGATGTCGATGCGGACGTGGCGGTAGAGGCGGGCGACCGCGCGCTCGACCGATTCGAGGCTGGGCCACACGTCGGCGCGGCTGTGCGCGGACCCGCGGCGGCCGACGGCGCGGGCGCGGGCGAGATGATGGTCGACCTGCCGCCGCATCGTCCGCGCCTCGCGGATCACCGTGTCGGCCAGGTCGTCGGCGTGCGCGGTGGCGGCGTTCATGATGACGGTGAGCGGCGTTTTGAGCGCGTGCGCGAGATTGCCGGCATGCCGCCGCGCTTCCTCCGCCTGCCGCTCGTTATGCTCGATCAGCGCGTTCAGTTCCTCGACCATCGGCGCGACCTCGATAGGCATCGCGGTGTCGACGCGATTGGACTGCCCCGCCCGCATCCGCGCGATCTCTTCGCGCACCCGGCGCAGCGGCCAGAGGCCGTACAGCGTCTGAAGCGCGGCCAGTACGACGAGGCCCAGTCCAAGCAGCACGAAGCTGCGCACCAGCGTTCGACGCAGGATCGTGATCTGCGAATCCAGTCCGCTGCGGCTCTGCGCCACCTGGAAACGCCAGTGAACCGCCGAACCGGGCAGCAGCGCATCCCGCTCGACGATACGCAGCTTTTCATCGGGAAACTGGGTGCTGTTGTAGAAATGGACGCTGCGATCGTCGTGGACGCTACCGAAGGCGAGGCGTCGATCCCATAGCGAGCGCGATGGGAAAGGATCGCTGCCCTTCCCCGAAATTTGCCAGTAGAGTCCTGAATTGGGTTCGAGGAAGCGCTGATCGGCGGTAGCGTCCCGGCTGAGGATCACCTCGCCATCCGGCCCGATCTCCGCCGAGACAAGCAACGACCGCAGCACATACTCCAGCTGGTCGTCGAAGTTGCGCGTCACTGCCGCCACCAGCACGCGATCGAGCGCGAAGCCGCCGCCGAACAGCAGCAGCCCGATCCACGCGGCCGCGATCAGGATCATCCGCCGCGACAGCGAGCCCGTCGTGCGCGCACGGGCGCGCGGCGGGGCTTCGGCTAGTGGCGGTGTGTCCATGCGGTCGGTTGACCTTTTGCCGGCCGTTTACCCTGAGCAAACGGAGGACGGTTGCGGTGGATCGGCGGGCCGGTCAGGCGTCCGGATCTTCAAGGCTGTAGCCCAGGCCGCGGATCGTGGTGATGACGTCCTGGCCCAGCTTCTTGCGGATGCGCGTCACGAACACCTCGATCGTGTTCGAATCGCGATCGAAATCCTGGTCGTAGATATGCTCGATCAACTCGGTGCGGCTGACCACCTTGCCCTTGTGGTGGAGCAGGTAGCTCAAGAGCTTGTATTCCTGCGCGGTCAGCTTCACCGGCTCGCCGGCCCGAGTGACCTTGCCAGATCGGGTGTCGAGGCGGACGTCGCCGGCGGTGAGTTCGGACGAGGCATTGCCGCTGGCGCGGCGGATCAGCGCGCGCAGGCGGGCGATCAGTTCCTCGGTCTGGAACGGCTTGGCGACGTAATCGTCGGCGCCGGCGTCGAGGCCGGCGACCTTGTCCGACCAGCTGTCGCGCGCGGTGAGCACGAGGACGGGCATCGTCTTGCCCTCCTTGCGCCAGCGATCGAGCACGGTCAGGCCGTCGATCTCCGGCAGGCCGAGATCAAGGACGATCGCATCGTAATTTTCGGTCGAGCCGAGGAAATGCCCCTCTTCGCCATCGGTGGCGAGGTCGATGGCATAGCCGGCACCCTCCAGCGTATTCTTCAGCTGCTGGCCGAGATTGGGCTCGTCCTCGACGATCAGAACGCGCATGCTGTTCCCCTGTTATTTGCCGGTGCGGCCGATGATCTGGCCCGTGCGGCCGTCGACATCGACCCAGACGACCACCCCATTGCGCATGAACTTCAGCGTGTAAACCGAGGTGGAGAAATCGAGATCGAAGCCGAGATATTCATAGCCCTTCATCGTCGGCAGCACGCGCGCCTCGATCGCGCGGGGCGACAGCACCTCGCCCTTGCGACGCGCGTCATAGGCACGATCCTGATCGCTGCGCCGCTGGTCGGGCGCCTGCGCGGCCGCCGGGCCGGCAAGCGTGGCGCCGAGCAGAAGGGAAAGCAGGAAGGGCAAAACCATCTTCATGAAAACTGGCATAGGCAGAACGCATTGAACACCCTGTGAATGGAGCGGTTGCATGCCATTCAGCCGAGGATCGCTTGCCCGCGGGCGCCCCGCCCCCTACCTGCGCCGGCCATGGCTGCCCCTATCCTCGCTTATGAAGACCTTGGCATCATCCAGGGCCACGGCTGGCTGTTCCGCCACCTCGACATCCATATCGGCGCGCGCGACCGGCTGGCGCTGATCGGCCGCAACGGCGCCGGCAAGACGACGCTGCTGAAGCTGATCGCCGGCACGATCGACAGCGACGAAGGCCGGCGCGTGATCGTGCCCGGCACGCGCGTGGTGCTCCTGGAGCAGGAACCGAGCCTCGCCGGCTGCACGACGCTGGCCGATTACGTGCTCGGCGGCACGGATGCGCCCGAGCGGCACGAGGCGGATGCGATCGCCGACCAGCTGGGCATCGACCTGTCGCGCGAGGCATCGTCGGCGAGCGGCGGCGAGCGGCGCCGTGCCGCGATCGTCCGGGCACTGGCGCAGGACCCCGACGTCCTGCTGCTCGACGAGCCGACCAACCATCTCGACATCGCGGCGATCGACTGGCTGGAGGATTGGCTCGGCCGGTTCCGGGGCGCGTTCGTCGTCATCAGCCACGACCGCACCTTCCTCACCCGCCTGACCCGCCAGACCTTGTGGATGGATCGCGGCTCGATCCGCCGCGCCGAGATCGGCTTCGGCGGGTTCGAGGCGTGGACCGAACAGGTGTATGCCGAGGAGGAGCGCAACGCGCAGCGCCTCGATGCCAAGCTCAAGATCGAGGAACATTGGCTGCAACGCGGCGTCACCGGGCGGCGGCGGCGCAACCAGGGCCGGCTCGCCAAGCTGAAGGAGATGCGCGCGACGCGTGCGGCGATGATCGGGCCGCAGGGGTCGGCGAATCTCGTCACCGCCGCGGACGACAGCAAGACCAAGGTGGTGATCGACGTGAAGCATGCGTCGAAAAGCTACGGGGACCGCACGATCATCCGCGACCTGACCCTGCGCGTCACGCGCGGCGACCGGATCGGCATCGTCGGGCGCAACGGCGCGGGCAAGACGACGCTGCTCAAGCTGCTGACCGGCGAACTCGCTCCCGACAGCGGCGAGGTGAAGCTCGCCAAGACGCTGGACGGCGTCGTCATCGACCAGCAGCGCAGCCTGATGGCGCCGACCAAGACGGTGCGCGAGGTGCTGGCCGACGGCGGCGACTGGATCGACGTGCTGGGCGTCCGCAAGCACATCCACGGTTATCTGAAGGAATTCCTGTTCGACCCCAGCCTCGCCGAGGCGAAGGTCGGCACGCTGTCGGGCGGCGAGCGGTCCCGCCTGTTGCTGGCGCGGGAGTTCGCGCGGGAATCCAACCTGCTGGTGCTGGACGAGCCGACCAACGACCTCGACCTCGAAACGCTCGACCTGTTGCAGGAGGTGATCGCCGACTACGCGGGCACGGTGCTGATCGTCAGCCACGATCGCGACTTCCTCGATCGCACGGTGACGGTGACCTTGGGGCTCGACGGATCGGGGACGGTGGACGTCGTCGCCGGCGGCTACGAGGATTGGGAACGGCAGCGGCAGGCGCGGCCCGAGGCGAAGAAGGCGCCCGCGGCGGCGAAGGTAGCGCCCCCTCCCCCGCCGCAGGCGCGCACCAAGCTGTCCTACAAGGACCAGCGCGACTACGACCAGTTGCCCGCGCGCATCGAGACGCTGGACGCCGGCATCGCGCGCGACGAGGCACTGCTCGGCGACCCGGCGCTCTACACGCGCGATCCCAAGCGCTTCGCCGCCCTGACCGCGGCGATCGAGGCGGCGCGCGCCGAGAAGGACGCCGCGGAGATGCGCTGGCTGGAACTGGCCGAGCAGGTCGAACAGCTCGCCTGAGGATCAGGCAGGCATGGCGCCGGGCATGTCCATCGTCACGGTCGTGCCCTCCGGCCCGCTTTCGCTGCTGAGCGTGCCGCCGGCCTGACGCGCGAAGCCGGGGATCAGGCGCGAGCCGAGGCCGTGATCCGGGCCCGCCGGCGCCGCCATCTGCGGCATGCCGACGCCGTCGTCGCTGACGATCAGCGTCATGCCCCCCGGGCGGCGGCGCAGGCCGACGGTGATGGTGCCGCCGGTGCGGCCGGTAAAGGCGTGCTTGGCCGCATTGGTGACGAGTTCGTTGACGACGAGGCCGATCGACACCGCCCGGTCGCGTGGCATGTTCGCCGCATCGGCCGAGCAGGAGAGCGACACGCCGCCGCGCAGGAGGAGCGCATCGGCCAAGGCCGCGCACAGATCGCCGAGATAGGCCTGCATGTCGACGGCATCGACCTGTCCGGCGCTGCGGTAGAGATGGCGGTGCGCCCGCGCGATGCTCTCGACGCGGGCCAATGCGGCGCCCAATGCCTCCGCCGCCTCGCCATCGGTGCGGCGGCGCTGGATGTCGAGGATCGAGGCGACGATCGCGAAATTGTTCTTCATGCGATGGTCGATCTCCTGCAACAGCAGGTCGCGCTCGGCGATCTCGCGGTCGCGCTCGCGGGTGGCGCGGCGGACGGAGCGGCGGAACAGTTCGGCGACCGCGACGCTGATGATCGCCGCGACGATGATGAAGGCGACGGTGACGGTCGCCGCCGCGTCGATCAACCGGAAGCTGCCGAGGGGCGCAAAGCCATAATACCAGGCATAGCCGATGCCGAGCGCTGCCGCGACCGCCCCCGCCTGCCACCGCGCGAACAGCGTTGCGAGCATCATCGCCGGGAAACACAGCGCGAAGGGCGCGCCGCCCTCGGCCAGCACGTCCAGCACCGCGCGCATCAGAATGGCGCTGCTGGCGCATAACACGCCGAAACCGATCTGGGTCACCGCCCGCGGCACGGCGGGGGCGAGGCGATCGGGCAGGTCAAGTTCACCCAGGCGCGGCACGAACCGGAGTGAGCCGGAGCGGTCCTATCATGTCAAGACGAATGACCTAATCCATGATAAAAGATTCTTGCTTCAGGTTAAGGCGATGCCGGCACGTCCGGCGAGTTCGGTGACATATTGCCATGCCACCCGCCCCGACCGGCTGCCGCGCCGCGTTGCCCAATTGATCGCCTCGGCAGCATCGAAGGGCAGATCGTAACGCACGGCGTAGGCGGCGACGATCGCGCAATAGCCGTCCTGATCGAGCGCGTGGAAGCCGAGGCTCAGACCGAAGCGATCGGCGAGCGCAAGCTGGTCGTCGATGCTGTCGCGCGGATTGATCGCGCTATCTTGCTCGGCGATATCGCGCGGCACCAGATGGCGGCGGTTGGCGGTGACGATCAGGCGGACGTTCGCCGGGCGCGCCTCCGCGCCGCCCTCCAGCAGCGAGCGCAGGATGCGCGCCTCGGCGGGCGCGTCGAAGCCCAGGTCGTCGAGAAACAGCGCAAAGGCGCGTGACAGGCCGGCGAGCGTCGCGAACAGCTGCGGCAGCGTGTCGAGCGCGGTCACCTCGACCAGCGCGATGGTGCCGCCGTCCGCCTGCACCGCGCCGACCGCGGCCTTGACCAACGCCGATTTGCCGGTGCCGCGCGCGCCCCACAGCAGCACGTCCTGCGCCGCCGCGCCGGCAGCGAGGCGGCGCAGATTCTCGACCAGGGCCGCCTTCTGCTTGTCGACGCGGATCATCAGGTCGAGCGGGAGCGGCGCAAAGGCGCGTGCCGCGACCAGCGCGCCTTCTCGCCAGACATAGGCAGGGTGGCGCAGCGGATCGTCGCTTGCCGGCGGCGGGGGAGCGAGGCGGTCGAGCGCCGCGGCGATACGGTCCAGGGGATCGGCCATGGCGGCGCTCATGGCCACGCGCGGGCGGCGGTGCAAGGCGTCAGCGCATGATCGCGCGGGCATGCGCGGCGATCGTCGCATCGGCGGGTGCGAGCGCGACCGCCTTGACGGCGAGCTGGCGTGCGGCGGCAAGGTCGCCATTGGCGGCGAGCGCGACGGCATAGGCGTCGCACACGCCCGCGTTCATCGGCGACAGCGCGTAGGCGGCGCGGGCATAGCGGCGCGCCACCGCGCCGTCGTCGCCGGCGGCATAGGCGATGGCGAGATCGGCGAGCAGCGCGGCATCGCGGTTGCCGGCGGTGCGCCGGACGCCCTCCAGTGTCTCGATCGCGGCATCGGCCTCGCCGTTCGTCGCCTGCCAATGGCCGAGGATGCGGCGGGCAACGAGGCTTTGCGGGTTCTGCTGCAGGTAGAGCGACAAGGCCGCCGCCGCGTCGCGCGGACGGCCGGCCCGGCCCCAGGCATCGACCAGCCGCAACAGGGTCGGCTCGTCGAAGGCGAGGCCGGCGGCGCGCGCATAGACCGGCGCCGCCTCGGCGAAGCGACCGGCGACGGCGAGCGCATCGCCGAGCGCGAGTTGCGCCGCGGGAGCGCCCGGCCGCGCCGCCGCCAGCGTGCGGGCGCGCGCGATGCCGCTGGTGACGTCGCCCGCGGTCAGCTGCGCGCGGATGGCGCCGAGCAGGTAATTGGGATCGTCGGGATCGGCACGCGCCTCGGCCAGCGCGGCCGCGACGCTGTCGTCGCTGGCGAAGGCGGCGGCCCCGCCCCGCGCACCACCCGCGGCACGATCGAGGAAGCCGGCGGCGGCGATGCGGTCGCCGCTGGCTTCCGCCGCGCGCGCGACCAGGGTCAGCGTATAAGCATCGGCGTCCGCTCGCGCCGCGACCGGGCGTAACTGGTCGAGCGCGCCCTGCACGTCGCCCGAGCGGAGCAGCGCGGCGCCGAGCAGGCGGCGCACGACGATGTTCATCGGTTGGTCGGCGGCAAGCTGTCGCCAGGTACCGATCGCCAGTTCGTCGCGGCCGGCGGCATGATCGAGCGCCCCGCCGAGCAGCGCCGCACCGGGCAGCCCGCCGATCCCCGGGCCTGCGCGCTGGAGCAGATCGCGGGCCAGCCCCAGCCGCCCGGCGCGCGCGGCGAGCACCGCCTGCAGGTACAGCGCCTGCGGACTGGCCGGCCGCGCCGCCAGCGCTTGCCGCGTCGCCGCCAGCATGTCAGCATAGCGGCCGGCATCGCCGAGCGTCGCGGCATATTCGATCAAGGCCGGGTGGTAATAGGCATCCCGCTTCAGCGCCGCCTCGAACCACGGCAAGGCGGCGGTGAGGCCGTAACGGGTCCGCACGATCTCCGCCTGCAAGGCGAGCGGCACCGGATCGCCCGGCGCGAGCCGCGCAGCCCGCGACGCCGCCGCGGTGGCAGTGGCGACCTCTCCGGCGTCGAGCCTGACCCGGCCGAGGTCGCTCCACGCCGCGGCATCGTCGGGATGCGCGGCGAGCCAAGCGGTGAGCAGGTCGACCGCGGCCCCGGCATCGCCCTGCATCGCGGTGGCACGGGCGCGGGCGCGCAGCGCGTCGCCGTCGTCGGCGGGTGCGGCGGCCGCCCCATCGATCGCGCCCTGATAGTCCGCTTGCAGGAAGCGCGCCTGCGCCTGCAACCCGGCGAGCGCCGCCGGGGCGGCCCGCAGATCGCGGGCGCGGCTGAGCGCGCCTTCCGCGGCGACGCCGTCCCCCAGCCGCACATAGGCGCGGGCGAGCAGCAGCAGTGCCGGCTGCGACGTCGGTGCTGCGGCCAGGGCGGCGAGCGCATGGTTGCGGGCGGCGCTGTAGTTGCCGATCCGGTATGCGGTGCGCGCATCCGCCAGCGCCTGCGCCGGATCGACCCGCGGCGGCGGGCGCAGCGCATAGGCTGCGGCAAGCCCCGCAACGACCAGCAACAGGCCGAGCGCGACCGCATGGATGCGGCGCAGCCGCGGCAGGCGCCAGCCGCGCCGCCGCCGCCGGCGCAGCATCGGATAGGGCGTATCAGCCATGCAGGTCGTAGCTTTTCAGCAGATCGTACAGTGTCGGCCGGCTGACGCCGAGCAGTCGCGAGGCACCGGAGATGTTGCCGTCGGCCCGCGCCAGCGCCTGGCGGATCGCCTTGCGGTCGGCGACTTCGCGGGCGGCCCGCAGGTTGAGCGCCAGGGCATCGGCGGGGTCGCCGCCAAGGTCGAGATCGGCGGCGGTGACGAGCTTGCCGTCCGCCATGATGACCGCGCGCTTGATCCGGTTTTCGAGTTCGCGGACGTTGCCGGGCCAGCCCCAGGCATCGATCGCGGCGAGCGCATCGGGGGCAAGGCCGGTCACCCCCAGCTTCATCGCCGCGGCATGCCGCCGTACGAAGGCGCGGGCGAGCAGGCCGGCATCGCCGGGGCGCTCGGCAAGGCCGGGGATACGCACCACGATCTCGGCGAGACGGTAATAGAGATCCTCGCGGAAGCGGCCGTCGGCCACCATCGCCTCGACATTCTGGTGCGTCGCGCAGACGATGCGCGTGTCGACGGGAATGGCCTTCCGGCCGCCGATCCGTTCGATGACGCGTTCCTGGAGGAAGCGGAGCAGCTTGACCTGCAACGGCAGCGGCACGTCGCCGATCTCGTCGAGGAACAGGGTGCCGCCCGCGGCCTGTTCGATCTTGCCGGGCGTGGTCTTCACCGCGCCGGTGAACGCGCCCTTTTCATGGCCGAACAGTTCGCTTTCCAGCAGCGTTTCGGGAATGGCGGCGCAGTTGATCGCGACGAAGGCACCGTGGCGGCGCGGCGAGGCATCGTGCAGGCCGCGCGCCAGCAGTTCCTTGCCGGTGCCGCTCGCACCGAGCAGCATCACCGATACGTCGGCCGGCGCGACCCGCTCGACGGTGCGCACCACCTTCGCCATCTCGTCGGACGCATAGAGGAGGCCGCCGAAGCCGTCGCGCGTGCCCCCGTCGCGGGCGGCGAGGCGCCGGTTCTCCGCCTCCAGCGCGTGGACGTGGAAGGCGCGGGCGACGATCAGCCCCAAGGCATCGATGTCGATCGGCTTGGCATAGAAGTCCCACGCCCCCGCCGCGATCGCGTTGAGCGCGCTTTCGCGGGCGCCGTGGCCGGAGGCGACGATCACCTTGGTATCGGGCTTCAGCGCCAGGATCTCGGCCAGCGTCGCGAAGCCTTCGCTGGTGCCGTCCGGATCGGGCGGCAGGCCGAGATCGAGCGTGACGACCGCGGGTTCGTGCGCCCGCAGCGCCTCGATCGCTTCGCCGCGGGTGGCGGCGCCGACGATCTCATAGCCTTCATAGGCCCAGCGCAACTGGCGCTGGAGCGCCAGATCATCCTCGACGATCAGCAGCACCGGGCGGGCATCGCCTGCACCGCTCATGCCGCCTGCTCCAGCGGGCGTTCGGCAGGGAGCGTCAGGCGGAAGCGCGTGCCCTCGCCTTCGCGGCTGGTCACGTCGAGCGTGCCGCCCATCGCGGTCGCCAGCGCGCGCGCCTCATAGGCGCCGATGCCGAAGCCGTCGGGCTTGGACGAGGCGAAGGGGCGGAACAGCTGGTCGCGGACGAAGGCGGCGCTCATCCCGCAGCCGCGATCGACCACATCGATCGTCACCTGCGTGCCGGTGCCGGCGACCGCGAGATCGATGGCGGCGTCGGCGGGGCTCGCCTCCACCGCATTCTGCAGCAGGTGGCCGAGCAGTTGCTCCAGACGGCCGGGCTGCGCCAGCGCGATGCCTTCGCCGGCGACCTGCACGATGTGCTGCGCGCGGCGGGCGGCGGCGAGGCGCAGCGCCAGCGCGGCGCAATCCACCGGCTGCAACGGTTCGGGGGTGGCGCGGTGGTGCTGCGACAGGCGGGCGAGCAGCGCGTTCATGCGGGCGGCGGAGTCCTTGAGCGTGGCGACCATGTCGGCGCGGAATTCGGCGTTGTCGGCATGCCGTTCGGCATTGCGCGCGACGAGGCTGAGGCCGCTGACGAGGTTCTTGATGTCGTGGATGATGAAGGCGAAGCGGCGGTTGAATTCGTCGAAGCGCGCCGCATCGGCGAGCGCGACATGGGCACGATCCTCGGCCAGATAGCTCGCCGCCTGACGCCCGGCGACGCGCAGCAGGTCGAGGTCCTCCCAATCGAGCGCGCGATCGATCGGCGGGCGGGCGAGCAGGATCGCGCCGATCAGGCTGGCGCCATGGATCAGCGGCACCAAGGCCCAGGCGTCGGCCGACCGGCGCATCCAGTCGGGGATCGCCGCCGCCTCTTCGGGCGGGGCATCGCCGCGCCGCACCGCGTCCAGTTCGACGATGCGCGTGCTGGTGGCGAGATGGGCGGCGAGCGCGGCATCGGCGGTGCCCGCCTCCTGCCAGTGCCATGCCGCGCCGGCGCCCAGCCCGGTGCCCTCCGGCACCAGCAGCAGCCCGGCGGGCGAGCCGGTGAGGTCGGCGATGGCGCGGACGATGCGGCGGTCGAGCGGGTCGGCGCCCTCGCCCGGCGTACCGAGCGTCGCGGTGAAGCGCTGCCATTCGGCGCGGTAATCGTAGCGGTGGCGGAAGAAATGCTTGGCGACCTTCACCTTCGCCCAGGCGCGGATCCACGGCGTCGACAGCAAGGTGATGAGCGCGGTGGTGGCGCCGAGCACGATCGCCGTCTGGACGATGCGCACCGTGTCGCCGGCATAATGTTCGGCGACCTGGGTCAGCGCGATGGTCACGCCGGCATAGGCGACGACCGCGGCGACCGACAGCAGGCGGAGTGCGACGCCGTGCGAGACGGTGAGGCCACGCTCGCCGCGCCGCGCCGCCAGCGCCAGCAGCAGCGCGGCACCGGCCATCACGAAGCCGCGCGCGGCGAAGATGGCGAGCGACGGCGTGCCGAGGCTCCAGGCGAGCGTCGCACCGATCAGGTCGACGCCCCACATGGTCGCGATCGCGGCAGCGAGCAGCGCCATCCTGCCCGCGCCGCGTTCGCCGCCGGCGAAGGCGAGGTGATGGACGAGCATCAGGCCGACCACCGCCGCCAGCATGCGCGCGATCCGCCGGACGTCGGCGACGGCCGCCAGTGCCGCGTCGCCCAGCGGCAGCGTCTCGGTCAGTGCCAGCGTGGTGGCGAAGATGGTGATGGTCGCCGCCGCCGCATAGACGGCATAGAGCGGCAGGCTGCCGGTGCGCGTCCGCCGCACCAGCACCAGCATCAGGCCGAGCCAGGCGAGGTTGCGCGCCGATTCGGCGATCCGCGGCACCACGTCGCCGGCGCCGATCCCGGCGACCGCCAGGGCCCAGAGCGCGGTGGCGATCATCGCCGATGCGAGGGCGCCGCGCGGCACGGTGCTGCGCGGCACCGCCGCCTGCGGCCCGCGCACCGTCGCGAGCGCCAGCGCGCCGAACGCCAGCGCGGCCAGCGCATGGCCCCAAAGGATGAGCGCGGTCATCGCCCTATCGCGCGCCCGACGGGAACAGCACCACGCGCAGCGTCTGGAGCAGGATCAGCAGGTCGAGGAAGGGCGAATAGTTCTTGGCGTAATACAGGTCGTATTCCAGCTTGTGGCGTGCGTCCTCGATCGAGGCGCCATAGGGATAGTTGATCTGTGCCCAGCCGGTGATCCCGGGCTTCACCATGTGTCGTTCGGCGTAATAGGGCAGTTGCTGTTCGAGCTGTTCGACGAACTGCGGGCGTTCGGGACGGGGACCGACGAAGCTCATCTCGCCCTTCAGCACCGACCAGGTCTGCGGCAGTTCGTCGATGCGCACCTTGCGGATGAAGCGGCCGATGCGGGTGATGCGCGGATCGTCCCTTTCCGCCCACACCGCCTGGCCCGCGACCTCCGCATCCTGACGCATCGAGCGCAGCTTCACGATGTCGAACCCCTGGTTGTAGAGGCCGACGCGGCGCTGGCGGTAGAAGGCGGGGCCGCGCGATTCGAGCTTGATCGCCACCGCGGTGACCAGGATCACCGGCAGCGTCACGATCAGCAGCAGCAGGCTGACGGTGACGTCGAAGCCGCGCTTGAACACGCTCGACAGCATCCGTCCCGAGGCGAAGCCGTCCGAGAAGATCAGCCAGGACGGGTTGACCGAATGAAGGTCGATCCGACCCGTCTCGCGTTCGAGGAAGCTCGATATCTCGCTGACGCTCACCCCCGTGGTGCGGACGCGCAGCAGGTCCTTGAGCGGCAGCGCGTTGCGCCGCTCCTCCAGCGCGAGCACGACCTCGCCGGCATTATGGTCGACGACGTGCGCGGCGAGGTTGGGAATGGCATCGCGCGGCACCGCGCCGCGTACCACCGGATTGGGCTCGCCCATCGCGACATAGCCTGCGACGATCACGTTGGCGCCGGGCTGGCTGGCGAGCGCGCCGATCCGCGCGGCGCGACGGCCGGCGCCGAGCACGATGATCCGCCGCTTGAACGTATCGCCGCCCAGCGCCCGGCCGAGCAACGCGCGCACCACCACCAGCAGCGCCGCGGCGATCAGCGTCGCATAAGCGAGGTTGGAGCGCCACAGGGCGAGCGGCGGCACGAGGAAGAACAGGATCGACAGGCACGACACGCCGAGCAGGATCGCCACCGCCAGCCGTGCCGCGGCAAAGCGCAGCGACAGGAAGGATGCGACGCCATAGGCCCCCACCGCGACCAGCGCGATCTGCAACGCCGCGGCAAAGGCGATCAGCTGCGGCAGGCGGGTGACCGTCGGCTCCACCAGCATGCCGATCTGGCGTGCGCGGATCACCCAGCCGAGTTCGGCCGCGGCCATCAGCAGCACGGCATCGACCAGGCCGAGCAGCAGCACGGCATGCGGGACGTAATGCTTGAACAGGCGGATCATGCCCGCTCCCTTCCGACGGCGGCCTGTAAGCTTTTCCGACAGGCGACACGGGGGTCGCAGAAAAAAGCAAAGAAAGCTTGAACAACCCCGCGGCCCCGATCGTTACGCCTCCGTGCTCTTTCGACCGAAAGAGACCCGAAGGAGCTCACGACCCATTATGACGATCGTCCCTGTGATCCTTTCCGGAGGATCCGGCACCCGGCTGTGGCCGATGTCGCGCCCGGAAATGCCCAAGCAGCTGCTGGCGCTGACCGCCGAGGAGACGATGCTGCAGCTCACCGCCAAGCGGGCGCATGGCGAGGCCTTCGCCGCCCCGATCGTCGTCGCCAATGCGCGCCACGCCGATCATATCGACGAGCAACTGGCGGCGGTCGGCGCCGCGCCGCAGGCCGTGATCCTGGAGCCGGTGGCACGCAACACCGCGCCGGCGATCGCCCTCGCCGCGCTCGCCGCCAAGAGCGAGGAGGCGCTGCTGGTCATGCCGTCCGACCATGTCATCGCCGACGTCGCGGCCTTCCACGCGGCGATCGAGGCGGCGATGCCGTTGGTCGCCGAAGGGTGGCTGGTCACCTTCGGCATCACGCCCGACGCGCCGGAGACCGGCTATGGCTGGATCAAGGTCGGCGAGGCGCTGGCCCCAGGCGTGCACCGCGTCGCCCGCTTCGTCGAAAAACCGGCGCGCGAGCGGGCCGAGGCGATGCTGGCGTCGGGCGACCATGCCTGGAACGGCGGCATCTTCCTGTTCCGCGCCGATATCTTCCTGGGCGCGCTCGCCGCGCATGCGCCGGGCATGCTGACCGCGACGCAGGAGGCGATGACCAAGGCGAGGCGCGAGGGTGTGCGCATCCACCCCGATGCCGAGGCGTTCGGCGCCTCGCCCGCCGATTCGATCGACTATGCGGTGATGGAGCGTGCCGAGCGGGTCGCAGTGGTGCCGGTGGCGATGGGCTGGAGCGATGTGGGCAGCTGGGACGCGCTGCATGCGATCAGCGAACTCGATAGCGAGGGCAATGCGCATCGCGGCGAGGTGCTGGCGATCGACACGCGCAACTGCCTGGTCCGTTCGGACGGGATACGGGTGGCGGCGGTCGGCGTCAGCGACCTCATCGTCGTGGCGAGCGGCAACGACGTGCTGATCCTGCCGCGCGGGCACAGCCAGGACGTCAAGAAGCTGATCGAGGCGATGAAGGGATGAGGCGGCGCCCGCGTCAGTCGCGGGCGAAGATCTCGGCATGGGGGATGGTGACGCCGATCGCCGGCAGCGCGACATCGTGCGGCTGGGCGAACAGGTCGTCACGCCACGCCGTCGGCCCCAGCCGCTGGACGACCCGGCTGGTTTCCGCCTGCGGGTCGACGAACACGATGGTGTCGACCGACGGCAGGGCGCGGTAGAGCCTCAGCTTGTCGCCTTCGTCGTTGGCCGAGGTGGAGGGAGACAGCACCTCGACGATCACGACGGGATCGGGATAGGCGCGCTCCATCTCCCGCTCCGGCGCCGCCGGGTTGCCGCAGAAGACGGTGACGTCCGGATAGCGCAGGTTGGTGTCGTCGACCCGGACGCCCATGTCGGAATTGTAGGGGCGGCAGCCGGTGCCACGGAGCCGTGGATAGAGATATCCGAGGATGTTACCGCCAACGCGGGCGTGAGCGGGTGTGACCCCGGCCATCATGCGGATGGTACCGTCGATGAGCGCGTACCTTGGGCCATCGGGGAACCGGATGTCGAGAAACATCTCGACGGTTATCGGCTCATGGCGAGGATCTCGATGCATGACCGCACCGTATCATTCCCGTGACGCCCGACAATGCGCCCTCGCTCAAGAACCGATCGCGCGCCCAAGGAGGGCAGCGAGGCCGGCGGCGCCGATCAGCAGCTGGCGCGGCCTGAGCGTCGCGAAGTAGCGGGGGGCGTTGCCGGACAAGGCGGCGCGGCGGTCGAGCAGCGCGGCGAGCACATAGCCCAGCACCAGCATCAGCAGCGCCATCGACGGCAGGCCGATCACCAGCGCCAGGCCGGCGAGCGTGAAATAGCCGATGCTGGTCGCGATCTCCTGCGGCTTGGAGGCGCGGGCATAGCCGAAGCCGAAGCCGCGGCGCACCCCGGCGATGAAGGCGAGGATCAGCGCACCCCAGATGATGCCGAGGTGCACCGCCCAGAACGGCCAGGGCGCCGGCAGCAGCCACGCGCCGATGCCGGCGGCGACCAGCGGCAGCATCGGGCCATAGCCGAGGATCGCGCCATCGGCGGGCATGTCGGGGCGGGTCGCGTCGTGGTTCATGGCGCGGGTAACGAGCGGAGCCGCGGCGGGTTGCCGGGGTGCGCGGACGATGGGGCACGGGGCCGGCCGGGCGTCGGATCGGCGGCTGGCCGACTGGCATAGCAAAGGGCCGGGGGATTGCTCCCCCGGCCCTCTTTGCGTGTGGCGGGCAGCGGCGAAGCCGCTGCCGTGACGTCGGACGTGTCCGGCGGCGTGGCCGCCGGCACGCTGGCCGTTCTGATTGTCTGTCCGGGGCAGGTTTCTCCTGCCCCGGTCGAACATCAGAAGTCCATGCCGCCCATGCCGCCCATGCCGCCGCCGCCGGGCATGGCCGGAGCCTTGTCCTCGGGCAGTTCCGAGACGGTCGCCTCGGTGGTGATGAGCAGGCCGGCGACCGACGCTGCGTTCTGGAGCGCGGTGCGGACGACCTTGGTCGGGTCGATCACGCCGGCCGCGACCAGGTTCTCGTAGGTGTCGGTCGACGCGTTGAAGCCGAACGAGGTGTCGTTCTGGTCGAGCAGCTTGCCCGACACGACCGCACCGTCATGGCCGGCGTTCTGCGCGATCTGGCGGACCAGCGCGGTGAGCGAACGGCGGACGATGTCGACGCCGCGCGTCTGGTCGTCGTTGGCGCCGGTGACGCCCTCGAGTGCCTTCGACGCGTAGAGCAGCGCCGTGCCGCCACCGGGGACGATGCCCTCTTCGACGGCCGCGCGGGTCGCGTGCAGCGCGTCGTCGACGCGGTCCTTGCGCTCCTTCACCTCGACCTCGGTCGAACCACCGACCTTGATGACCGCAACGCCGCCGGCGAGCTTGGCGAGACGCTCCTGGAGCTTCTCGCGGTCGTAGTCGCTGGTGGTGTTCTCGATCTGCGCGCGGATCGCCTCGGTGCGGCCCTTGATCGAATCGGCATCACCGGCGCCATCGACGATGGTGGTGTTGTCCTTGTCGATCGTGACGCGCTTGGCGGTGCCCAGCATGCCAACGGTGACGTTCTCGAGCTTGATGCCGAGGTCTTCCGAGATCATCTCGCCCTTGGTCAGGATCGCGATGTCTTCCAGCATCGCCTTGCGGCGATCGCCGAAGCCCGGCGCCTTGACCGCTGCGACCTTCAGACCGCCGCGCAGCTTGTTCACCACGAGCGTGGCCAGCGCCTCGCCCTCGATGTCCTCGGCGATGATGAGCAGCGGGCGACCCGACTGGACGACGGCTTCCAGGATCGGGAGCATCGCCTGCAGGTTGCTGAGCTTCTTCTCGTGGATCAGGATGTACGGGTCGTTCAGCTCGACCGTCATCTTTTCCGGGTTGGTGATGAAGTAGGGCGACAGGTAGCCGCGGTCGAACTGCATGCCCTCGACGACGTCCAGCTCGAATTCGAGGCCCTTGGCCTCCTCGACGGTGATGACGCCTTCCTTGCCGACCTTTTCCATCGCCTCGGCGATCTTCTCGCCGACTTCACGGTCGCCGTTGGCCGAGATGATGCCAACCTGCGCGACTTCCTGCGAACCCGAGACGGGCTTGGAGCGCGACTTGATGTCCTCGGTCACCTTGGTCACGGCGATGTCGATGCCGCGCTTCAGGTCCATCGGGTTCATGCCGGCCGCGACCGACTTCATGCCCTCGCGCACGATCGCCTGCGCCAGAACGGTCGCGGTCGTCGTGCCGTCGCCGGCGATGTCGTTGGTCTTCGAGGCCACTTCGCGCACCATCTGCGCGCCCATGTTCTCGAACTTGTCCTTGAGTTCGATCTCCTTGGCGACGGTGACGCCGTCCTTGGTGATGCGCGGTGCGCCGAAGCTCTTGTCGATCACGACGTTGCGGCCCTTCGGCCCCAGCGTGACCTTGACCGCGTCGGCGAGGATGTCGACGCCGCGCAGGATGCGCTCACGCGCGTCGCGGCCGAATTTTACGTCCTTGGCTGCCATGGTGGCTACCCTTTCAGTTGATCTGGAAAGTCACAAAAGTCGCACCCGCGCGGGGTGCGTCACGAAAGATCAGCCGACGATCCCGAGGATGTCGCTTTCCTTCATGATGAGCAGGTCTTCACCGTCGACCTTCACCTCGGTGCCCGACCACTTGCCGAACAGGATGCGGTCGCCGGCCTTGACGTCGAGCGGGGTGATCGTGCCGTTCTCGGCACGCGCGCCGGTGCCGGCGGCGACAACTTCGCCTTCCTGCGGCTTTTCCTTGGCGGTGTCGGGGATGATGATCCCGCCGGCCGTCTTCTCTTCCGCCTCAACGCGGCGGACGAGGACGCGGTCGTGCAACGGACGAAAGTTCATTGCGAAGTCCCTCTTTCAATCAGTGTTACAGATTTCTGGCACTCCGGATGCCCGAGTGCCAACGCCGCGGATATGTGCCGGGGCAATAGAGTCGTCAAGGGTGCGGGAAAGCCCGCCGACACAAATTTGACAAGGCGTGCGGCACCGCCGCCGAAGCGGGACACACACTCTGTCTTACCCTCCTAATACGGACCGTTGCGCCGCGCCCTCTCGTCCTCTACCGCTGGAGGGCACAAGTAGGAGCACGACGTGAAGCTGGTTCGGGGCGCATGGAAGCTGCTGGTGGCGATCAAGGACGGGTTGGTCCTGATCGCGATGCTGCTGTTCTTCGGGCTGTTGTTCGCGGCGCTCAACGCGCGGCCGGGCGCCAAGGCGATCCCCACGGGCGCGCTGCTGCTCGACCTCAAAGGCGCGATCGTCGAGCAGCCCGAGGAGACGAGCCCGTTCGCCGCTCTCTCCGGCGATACGATGCCGCGGCAATACCGGCTGCGCGACGTGCTGCGGGCGATCGACACCGCGCGCACCGACGATCGGGTGAAGGCGCTGGTGCTCGACCTCGACAGCTTCGGCGGCGGCTATCCGGCGACGCTCAACGAGGTGGGCGAGGCGATCCGCCGCTTCCGCGACACCAAGAAGCCGGTACTCGCCTATGCCACGGCCTATACCGATGCCGGCTATCGGCTGGCGGCGAACGCCAGCGAGATCTGGGTCAATCCGCTGGGCGGCACGATCTTCAGCGGGCCGGGCGGCAGCCAGCTGTATTACAAGGGGCTGATCGACAAGCTGGGCGTCGACGTCCACGTCTATCGCGTCGGCAAGTTCAAGAGCTTCGTCGAACCCTATACCCGCGCCGACCAGAGCCCGGATGCGCGCGCGGCGAACCAGCAGCTGCTCGGCTCGCTGTTCGGCCAGTGGCGCGAGGCGGTGGCACGCGCCCGGCCGCGCGCGCAGGTCGGCCAGTTCCTCGCCCAGCCGGACCGGCTGATCCTGGCGGCGAACGGCGACATCGCCAAGGCGAACCTGGCCGCCGGCATCGTCGACACGCTGGGCGACCGCATCGCTTTCGGCCAGCGTGTCGCCAAGCTGGTCGGCAGCGATGCGCGCAAGGCGGCGGGCAATTTCAACACCATCCGCTATGACGACTGGATCGGCGCGCACCCGTTGCCAAGCGCGGGCGATGCGATCGGCGTGGTCACCGTCGCCGGCGATATCGTCGATGGCGAAGGCGGCCCCGGCAGCGCGCATGGCGACACGATCGCCAAGCTGATCCTCAACGGCCTCGCCACCAAGAACCTGAAGGCGCTGGTGGTGCGCGTCGATTCGCCGGGCGGGTCGGTGCTCGCCTCCGAACGCATCCGCCTCGCCATCCTGCAGGCCAAGGCGAAGGGGCTGCCGATCGTCGTCTCGATGGGCGGCCTTGCCGCGTCCGGCGGCTATTGGGTGTCGACGCCGGGCCAGGTGATCTTCGCCGAGCCGGGCACGATCACCGGGTCGATCGGCATCTTCGGCATCATCCCGACCTTCGAGAAGACGCTCGCCAAGATCGGCGTCACCACCGACGGGGTGAAGACGACGCCGCTGTCCGGCCAGCCCGACGTGCTCGCCGGCACCACGCCGGAGCTCGACACGATCCTGCAGGCGGGGATCGAGAACGGCTATCGCCAGTTCCTCGCCCGCGTCGCCCAGTCGCGCGGGATGACGCCCGATCGGGTGAACGCGATCGCGCAGGGCCGGGTGTGGGACGGCGGCACCGCCCGCCAGCTGCACCTGGTCGACCGGTTCGGCGGGCTGGACGATGCGGTGGCCGAGGCGGCGAAGCGCGCGAAGCTCGATCCCGCCAAGGTCCATGCCGAATATCTGGAGAAGGCGCCCGGCTTTGCCGCGCAGCTGGCGCAGAGCCTCGGCCGCAAGGACGATGACGACGCGGGCGCAGGCGACGCGACCGGCAACGACGTGTTCGCGCGGATCGCGGCCGAGCGGCGCGGGCTGCTCGCCAAGGCGCTGGGCGACGTCAAGCGGCTGGCGCAGGCGGGATCGGTGCAGGCGCGCTGCCTGGAATGCGGCGGCCTGGGGCCGAGCGACACGGCGGGCGCCGATGCGCGGCTGCTCGACGTGATCCTGGCGCGGATCGGCCTGTAACGGTGATCGCGCTGCGCGCCGCGGTGCCGGAGGATGCCGCCGCGGTCGCGGCGATCTATGCGCCGCACGTGCTGGCGGGCACGGTGTCGTTCGAGACGGAGGCGCCGGACGCGCGGGCGATGCGCAGCCGGATGGCGTCCTCCGCCGGGCTCTACCCGTGGATCGTCGCGACCAACGGCGAGGCCACCGGCGGCGTGCTCGGCTATGCCTATGCGACGCGCTTTTCGGAGCGCGAGGCGTATCGCTGGGTGGTGGAGACGAGCATCTACGTCGCCGACGTGGCGCAGCGCCAGGGCGTCGGGCGGCTGCTGTACCGGGCGCTGGTCGACACGCTGCGCGCGCAGGGGTTCACGCAGGCGATCGGCCGGATCGCCCTGCCCAACACCACCTCGATCGCGCTGCACGAGGCGGTGGGCTTTCGCCGCGCCGGCGTGTTCCGCGAGGTCGGCTACAAGCATGGCCGGTGGATCGATGTGGGGTATTGGCAATGCGCGCTGGCCGAACCCGCTGCGCCGCCCGCGGAACCGCGGCGGTTTGCCGATGTGGGGGTGGTGCGGGGGTGAGCGGGCTTGGCGCTGATTGCGATACTCGACACTGGATCATGTTCTAAAAAACTCGAGACGGCTAAAGCTTGATGAAGGCCAAACGCTAACACATGTAGTGGAGAGACCTGATTGAAAGGGTGCCTACAAGTCATTTTTCCAATCGTCATATTGATTGGAATGGCGGTATATTGCTCTTTCCCGCATCCCATCCGTGATCAGGTACGATTGGAAGCGATTGCGGCCGAGTCACGGCATCTTCTGGCGATTTATCCGCTGCGCCCTACAGATCACAGCCAGCCGATTCCTCACGATAAATGGCCAGTCACCATCGCAGAGCTGAAGCCCTATTCGGTCTTTGTGCGCCATGGCATGATCGATATAACAACAAAGCCGTTTTTCGACGGGGGTTGGGGCTATGGCTTTACCTCTGACAGACGCAACCTGACGATGCTCGATGAATGTTGGTCCGATTTAGGCCACAACGTATATTGGCATGGTCCTTGTTGATCAAAGCTTCGAACTCGCTACCATGCAACGGTTTCGTCTACGACACTCGCTTTAGCATGTCGTCCGGCTGAGGTGACATGCCGAGGCTAGCCATCACGACCGCGCCCGGTACGCCGGCAGCGCGATGCGCCAGTGGATCGCGGCGGCGCGCAGGCCGAAGCCGGCGGCGGCGGCGATGATCGCGGCGGGGGCGCCGGCCAGCCCGAGCAGACCGAGCGCGACGTAGAGCGCGGACGACAGCGCCGCTGCGGTGACGTACAATTCGGGGCGCATCAGGATGGAGGGCTCGCCCGCCAGCACGTCGCGGATGATGCCGCCGACGCAGGCGGTGACCACCCCCATCAACGCCGCGGGCAGCGGGGGCACGCCATAGCCGATCGCCTTGGCCGCGCCGTAGACGGCGTAGGCGGCAAGGCCGACCGCGTCGAACCAGGCGAGCGCGCTGTCGCGCCACCAGCGTTCCGGCGTCACCCAGATCACCGCCGCCATCGCCAGGCAGACGGTGGCGGCCCGCGGATCGTGCACCCAGAATACCGGGGCATCGATCAGCAGGTCGCGCACCGTGCCGCCGCCGACCCCGGTGATGAGCGCGAAGAAGGCGAGCGTCACCGCCGTCTGCCCGCGCTTCGCCGCCGCCAGCGCGCCCGAGGCGGCGAACACCGCCAGCCCCGCCACGTCGAACCACGGCGCAAAGGCGGGCAGCAGCGAGGCGGTGGGCGGCAGCAGGGAGGCAGGCGGCAACATGACGGAGGCTCGCGTAGAGCATCCCGTGCCGTGCCGGAAGGTGGCGTGGGGCCCTGCTCCATGCGACCTTTCGAGCCGGGGTGCCCGGGCGGGGTTGGATGGTCGCGCGAAGACGCGAAGACGCGAAGGATGAGGGTTCACGCGGAGGCGCGGAGGCGCGGAGGTGTTTGGCTTGGTGTGGCCGCTGCTCTTCCCTCGCAGGCGACGAAGTTGTGACGGCGCTGCGCGCGGGGCTGGGTGGCCTGCCGCCTAGGGTTCGAACCGTTCTTCCCCAGCCTTCGTGCCGAGCGGGTCGAAGCACAGGTGAGCCTCGACGGCTCCGGGCGGTCTCCGCGCGTCGCGCGGTGTCACCGTAGGCCTAGGACCGTTCGACCTTCAATCCTCCCCCGCCAGGGGGAGGTGGCAGGCGTAGCCTGACGGAGGGGGAGGTAAGCAACGACCAGCGTTGGGAGTCCTCCCCCTCCGTCGCCTTCGGCGCCACCGCATCGGGGTCGATCATGCGCCCTGGCGATGGAGGATGAAGAGAATCCTTCATTCCGAATGTCGATCGGCTCTAGAAGCGGTGGCCGAGCACCAGGTTGACGACCGGGTTCAGCGGGCTGCCGATCGCGTTGCGTTGGGCGCGGGTCTGGCGGGCGATGTCGGCGGCGTCGTTGTAGGCGCGGCCCTTCATCGCCCCGATCTCGACGCCGACGCTGGTGTCCGGATCGATCCGGTCGGCATAGCCCATCGTCAGCGCCGGGCTGCGCCGCATCGTCGTCTTCAGGCCGGGGATGTTGAGCCGCCGCTGCGTCGGCAGCATGCCGTGCACCGACACTTCCATGGCGCGCGGGTTGAACAGGCGGGTGCCGGCGGACAGGTGGAAGCCATGGTCGCCGGCCGGGAAGAAATCGATCATCTGGCCGACGACGCGCGAATGCAGCCGGTCGCGCGGGCCCGCAGCCGTGGATTCCACCGTCAGGCGCAGGCGCAGCCGGCTGACGAGACGGGTCGAGCGCTCCACCGATCCGCCGACCGCGACCGGTGACAGGGTGAGCGGCAAGGGCGCGCGTGGCGCGGCGGCTGCTGGCGTCGGCAGGATCGGAGCGACGGCCGCAGTGGGCACCGGTGCGACCTGCGCCGCGGCAGCGCCCGCCATGCCGGTCGACGCCATCGCCGCCAGTCCCGCTGCCTGCCGCCACGACATTCGCATATCGCATCCCCCGCCGCAGCGGCCCTGCCCTCGCGCCCGTCACCCACGGTGCGCATCCGCTGCGTGACGATAGACGACACGCGCCCGATCAAGGCGCAATTGTGGCAGCGCCGATTGCGACGATGCGTGGCTTTCCGTCGTCCAGGCGAGGTGGCGGCGGAAGCGCTGGCCAAGCGGGGCGGGCTTGGCTAAGGGCGGCGGCTTCGATCTCCACTCGCGAACAGAGCACAGGCCATGGGTTTCCGCTGCGGTATCGTGGGCCTGCCGAACGTCGGCAAGTCCACCCTTTTCAACGCGCTGACCGAAACGGCAGCGGCGCAGGCGGCCAATTATCCGTTCTGCACGATCGAGCCGAACGTCGGCAACGTCGCGGTGCCCGACCCGCGGCTCTACACGCTGGCGGAGATCGCCGGATCGGCGAAGGTCATCGAGACGCAGCTCGCCTTCGTCGATATCGCTGGGCTGGTGCGCGGTGCATCCAAGGGCGAGGGCCTGGGCAACCAGTTCCTGGGCAATATCCGCGAGGTGGATGCGATCGTCCACGTGCTGCGCTGTTTCGAGAACGGCGACGTGACGCACGTCGAGGGCAAGGTCGATCCGATCGCCGATGCCGAGACGGTCGAGACGGAGCTGATGCTGTCCGACCTCGAAAGCCTCGAAAAGCGCGTCCCCAATCTCGTCAAGAAGGGGCAGCAGGGCGACAAGGAGGCGAAGATCGGCGCGAGCGTGCTCGGCCAGGCGCTGGAGTTGCTGCGCGAGGGCAAGCCGGCGCGGCTGACCCAGCCCAAGGATGCCGAGGAGGCGCGCGTGTTCGCCCAGGCGCAGCTCATCACGGCCAAGCCGGTGCTCTACGTCTGCAACGTCGACGAAGGCGATGCGGCGAACGGCAATGCGCTGTCGGCGCGGGTGTTC
Organism: Sphingomonas cellulosilytica; assembly: GCF_052321755.1. Classification (NCBI taxonomy): domain Bacteria; kingdom Pseudomonadati; phylum Pseudomonadota; class Alphaproteobacteria; order Sphingomonadales; family Sphingomonadaceae; genus Sphingomonas; species Sphingomonas cellulosilytica. The sequence goes on along the minus strand of NZ_JBQRTT010000006.1, from coordinate 138,092 downwards.
GACAAGGCCAGGGCGGAGGGTGCCGAGGCGGTGGTGGTCTCGGCCGCGATCGAGGCGGAGATCGCGACCATGCCGCCCGAGGACCGGACCGAGTTCCTCAGCGAGCTGGGGCTTGCCGAAACCGGGCTCGCCCGCGTCATCACCGCCGGGTACAGGCTGCTGAAGCTGCTCACCTTCTTCACCGTGGGGCCGAAGGAGGCGCGCGCCTGGACGGTGCATGCCGGCGCCAAGGCGCCGCAGGCCGCCGGCGAGATCCATACCGATTTCGAGCGCGGCTTCATCCGCGCCGAAACCATCGCCTATGACGATTACGTCGCCTGCAAGGGCGAAGCCGGCGCGCGCGAGACGGGCAAGCTGCGCCAGGAGGGCAAGGAATATGTCGTCCACGACGGCGATGTGATGCTGTTCCGGTTCAACGTTTGAGTGTGCGGCTCCGGTAACAGGCTATCGCATATGGGTGCCTGATCCGAGGCGGTGTTCTCTCATCCTCGTCGTGCCGGGCTTGGTCCGGCATCCACCGTGCCGCACACCAATACGCTGTTGGTTTTGCGGCACGGTGGACCCCGGAACGAGTCCGGGGTGACGGAGAATACGCGGATGCCATGCCCCCTCACCCGAGCCCGGCAGCCATCTCCGCAATAGGCGATAGCCCTGCGTGGACGGGGGAGAGGGAGGGAGCACCGGCTTTCTCGCCGCACCGCCGCTTGTGGCAGTCACCCTGTCCCGCGTAGAGGTCGCTCGCCCTCTCCTCGTTCGGGACGATTCCCTCGTGAGATTCCTTGCCCTCGCCGCCTGTGCGCTCTCGCTTGCGGGTTGCACCCTGCCCTATACGCCTGCGGCCCTCTCCCCCGTCACGCAGGTGGCGCCGCCTGCCACCGGGGCGGTGCTGCCCGTCGCCGCGCCGATGGCAGCCAATGCGCCGGTCACGATCCTCGTGTCGATCGACGGGTTCCGGCCCGACTATCTCGATCGCGGGGTGACGCCGAACCTGTCGGCGCTGGCGGCGAACGGCGTGTCGGCGTCGATGCGCCCCTCCTTCCCCTCCGTCACCTTTCCCAATCACTGGACGCTGGTGACCGGCAAGGTGCCCGACCACCACGGCATCGTCGGCAACAGCATGGAGGACCCGGCGCGGCCGGGCGAAACCTTCACCATGGCGAACGACGATCCGTTCTGGTGGAACGCGGCCGAACCGATCTGGGTGACGGCGGAAAAGGCGGGCGTGCGGACGGCGACGATGTTCTGGCCGGGCGCCAATGTCGGCTGGGGTGGCACGCTGATCCCCGACAGCCATGGCGCGGTGCGCGGCGCGACCCGGCCGGAGGACTGGCAGCAGTTCAACCAGGCGGTGACCGGGGCGCAGCGCGTCGATGCGGTGATCGACTGGATGCGCCGGCCGGCGGCGACGCGGCCGCGCTTCGTCACGCTTTATTTCGACACGGTCGACAGCGCCGGCCACGCGCATGGGCCGCGATCGCCGGAGGTGACGCAGGCGGTCGCCGACGTCGACGTGCAGATCGGCCGCCTGGTGGCGGGGCTGCGCGGCCTGAACCAGCCGGCGAACCTCGTCATCGTCGCCGATCACGGCATGTCCGCGACGAGCAGCGACCGCGTCATCGTGATGGACCGGATCGCCGACCCCGCCGACTATCGCCCGCTCAACAGCGGACCCTATATGGGCCTCTACCCCGTGGCCGGGCATGAGGCCGCGTTGGCGGCGGCGCTGCTGAAGCCGCACGCCCACATGCAGTGCTGGCGCAAGAGCGCGATCCCGGCGCGGTTCCGCTACGGCACCAATCCGCGCGTCCCGCCCTATATCTGCCTTGCCGAACCGGGCTGGATGATCGCCAAGACCGCGTCGTCCAAGCCGTTCAGCGGCGGCGCGCATGGCTATGACAACCGGGCGCCCGACATGGCAGCGCTGTTCATCGCCAACGGGCCGGCATTCCCGGCGGGCAAGCGGCTGGCGAGCTTCGACAATGTCGACATCAACCCGCTGCTGCGCGACCTGATCGGGCTGGCGCCCGGCACGGGACTGGACGGCGACGACACCCCGTTCCGGCAGGTGCTCAAGCGATAGGAGAGGCACGGATGCAATATTTCGAGGATATCGAGGTCGGGTCGACGGCGCGCTTCGGCGACTATGCGGTGACCCGTGACGAGGTGGTCGCCTTTGCCGAGAGATACGATCCGCAGCCGTTCCACCTGTCCGACGAGGCGGCGGCGACGACCTATTTCGGGCGGCTGTCGGCAAGCGGCTGGCATACCTGCGCGATGACGATGGCGATGCTGGTCGCGCATCTAAAGGCGAACCGGCAGGCGGGGCTGGGATCGCCGGGCATCGACGAATTGCGCTGGCTGAAGCCGGTCTATCCCGGCGACCGGCTGCGCTGCGAAAGCGAGGTGCTGGAGAAGCGCCGCTCCGCCAGCCGGCCGGAGATGGGGATCTTCAAGAGCCGGATGGCGGTGTTCAACCAGGACGACGAGATGGTGATGACGTTCGTGTCGAACGGGCTGATCGCGACGCGCGAGCGGTGAGGCAGCCTCCACCCCGGCGGGAACCGGGGTGGATACGATGATTGGGCGTCAGCGCGGGCCGCGGCCGCCGCCGCGGTTGCCGCCGCCGCGATTGCCGCCCCAGCCGCCGCGGTTACCGCCCCAGTTGCGGCCGCCGCCGCCCCAGCTGCGCTGGCCGGGCGTCGCCTGCGGCGTCGTGGCGCCGGGCGTCGGCGCGGGCTGGCCGGAGAGGCCCTGGCGGTTGCCGCGCCAATTGCCCCGGCCGCTCCCCCGGTCGCCGTCGCCGCGCCAGGTGCCGCGATTGCCGTTCCAGCCCTGGCCCGGGATGCCGCCGGGATTGCGGTTGCCGCGGATGCCGTCACCACGGCGGTCGAAGCCGTTCCAGTCGTTGCGGAAGTTGCGATCGCCGCGCCAGGCGTTGCGGCGCCCTTCCCAATAGCGGCGCTGGCCGTCGTTCCAGCGATAGGGCCGGCGGTATTGATCGTAGACGTAGATGCCGGTGCCCGGATAATAATAATTGCCGTACCAGCCGAAATAGCTGGGATAGCCGCCATAGCCGTAGCCGCCGTAGTAGGGGTCGGCATAGCCGTAGCCGTCGCCATAATAACCGCCGCCGCCATAGCCGACCGCGACCCCGCTATAGCCATACCCATCGGTGCAAGCCGCGGTGCCGAGGCCGGCGCCGAGGATCAGCCCCAGCAGGGCGAGACGCTTTGCGGCCAAACGCTTGAGGAACATGATGCTCTCCTGAGTCCCATACGGGCGCGAGCATGATGGCCAGGACGCGCCGGTTCGTCGTTCAACGAGGGCGGATCATCGCAGGTTCCGGCTGAACGGTTAATGACCGGCGAAGGATAGCAGCGCATCGACGCGGATGCCGTCGGCGCGCAACGCCGCGGCACCGCCGAGGTCGGGCAGGTCGATGACGAACTGCGCCTGCTCCACCGCGGCACCCGCCTTGCGCAGCAGGCGCACCGCCGCGCGCGCGGTGCCGCCGGTGGCGATCAGATCGTCGACCAGCAGCACGCGCTGGCCGGGCACCAGCGCATCCTCGTGCATGGCGATCCGGTCCTCGCCATATTCCAGCGCATAATCCTCGGCGATGGTCGCGCCGGGCAGCTTGCCGTCCTTGCGGATCAGCAGCACGCCGGCGTTCAGCGGCACCGCGAGCGCGGCGGCGAACAGGAAGCCGCGCGCCTCGATCCCGGCGACGAGGTCGACCGGACCTTGCGTCGCTGCGACCATCCGCTCGACGGTGGCGGCGAGGCCGGCGGGATCGAGCAGCAGCGTGGTGATGTCGCGGAACTGGATGCCGGGCTTCGGAAAGTCCGGGATCGTGCGGATCAGCGCCTTCAGATCGTCGTTCATCCCCGCGCTGTCGCGTGATGCGGGCGCGGGGTCAACCGCCATCCCGGCCGGCACCGGGATGGCGGGCGATCGCTATTCCGCCGGCTGCGCGCCGCCCTCGTCGTGGCCGAGGCGGCCGGGGACCGGGCCGAGCGTCGGCTGGTTCGGGCCGGCGATCCCGACCACGGTGCTGCCGTCGTCGCCCGGGCGATAGGTGAGCAGGCGCCGGCCGAGCCGCGGCCCGACGTAGCGCTCTACCCCCACCGCCAGGCTGAACGCCGCCGGCACGATCACCAGCGTCAGCAGGGTGGAGAGGATGAGGCCGCCGATCACGACGATGCCCATCGGCGCGCGCCACGATCCGTCGCCGCCCAGCGACAGCGCGGTCGGGACCATGCCGGCGACCATCGCGACGGTGGTCATCACGATCGGCTGCGCGCGCTTGTGCCCGGCGTCGATGATCGCGGTCAGGGTGTCGACGCCCTTGTTCATCTCTTCCAGCGCGAAATCGATCAGCAGGATCGAATTCTTGGCGACGATGCCGAGCAGCATGAGCAGGCCGATGAAGACGGGCAGCGACAGCGGATTGCCGGTCGCCCACAGCGCCAGCAGTCCGCCGAGCGGCGCGAGCAGCAGCGAGGCCATGTTGACGAACGGCGGCAGCGCGCGGCGGTAGAGCAGCACCAGCACCGCAAAGACGAGGAAGGTGCCCGAGATGACGGCGATGACGAAGTTCTTCAGCATCTCCGCCTGCCACTTCGCCTGCCCCAGCGTCAGCTTGTTCACGCCCAGCGGCAGGTTCTTCATGATCGGCAGGTTGTCGATCTCCTTCTGCGCGACGCCCGAGACGACGCCGGGCGCGAGGTCCGCACCCACCGCGATGCGGCGCTGCTGGTTGACGCGATCGATCTGGGTCGGCCCCGAACCCAGGCTGATATCGGCGATGAGGTTCAGCGGCACCGATCCGCCCGACTGGGTGGAGACGGGCAGGTTCTGGATCGTCGACAATTCCGTCCGCGCGCCCTGATCGAGTGCGACGCGGATCGGCACCTGCCGGTCGGAGAGCGAGAAGCGCGCCGAATTCTGGTCGATATCGCCCAGCGTCGCGATGCGGATCGCGCTGGAGAGCGCCTGCGTCGTCACGCCCAGATTGGCGGCGAGGTCGAAGCGCGGCTTGATGACGATTTCCGGCCGCTGGAGGTTGCCAGAGATGCGCGGCTGGGTGAGCATCGGCAGCCGCGCCATCTGGTCGACCAGCGTGTTGGCGGTCTTCTGGAGCAGCGCGGGATCGTCGCCGCCCAGCACCACCGTCATGTCGCGGCCCGAGGATCCCCAGCCGAACTGCGAGCGGAAGCCGACGCGGGCGTCCGGAATGCTGGCGAGCTGCGGCGCGAGGTTGCGTTCGAATTCGGTGCTGGTGACGGTGCGATCGTCCTTCAGCGTCGCCGACACGCGGCCGGTGTTGACCGCGCCGTTGGAACCGGTGCGGGCGTAGACGGAGGCGACCTCCGGCTGGCGGCGCAGCAGGTCGGCGACCCGCGTCACCACCGCATCGGTCTGCGCGAGCGTCGCGCCCGGCACCATCTCGATCGTCGCGGTCGAATTGTCGCTGTTCTCGGGCGGCTGGAACTGCATCGGCACCACGCCGAACATCACCAGCGTCAGCGCGAAGGCGACGAAGCCCAGCCCCATCACCCACATGCGATGGTCGCGCCAGCGGCTGGTGAAGCGATGCATGCCGCCGCGCGCCGCGCTCGCCTTTTGCCGGGTGCTGTCGAGCGTCCAGCGCAACACCGCCATATAGGCATCCATCAGCCGCCCCTCGCCATGGCTGGCATGGCCGAAGCTCTTGAGGAAATAGGCGGCGATCATCGGCGTGATGAGGCGCGCGACGGCAAGGCTCATCAGCACCGACACGACGACGGTGAGGCCGAAGTTCTGGAAATACTGGCCGGAGATGCCGGGCATCAGGCTGACCGGCATGAACACGGCGACGATCGACATGGTGGTCGCGAGCACGGCGAGGCCGATCTCGTCCGCCGCGTCGATCGAGGCCTGATAGGCGGATTTGCCCATCCGCATGTGCCGGACGATATTCTCGATCTCCACGATCGCGTCGTCGACCAGCACGCCCGCGACCAGGCTCAACCCCAGCAATGTCATCTGGTTGAGGTTGAAGCCGAGCAATTCCATGAACCAGAAGGTCGGGATCGCCGACAGCGGGATGGCGAGCGCCGAGATCAGCGTCGCGCGCCAGTCGCGCAGGAACAGGAACACCACCAGCACCGCGAGCACCGCACCCTCGATCATCGCATGGATCGCGGATTCGTACTGGATCTCGGTATATTTGACGCTGTTCGAACGCAGGATGAAGTGGACGTTCGGATTGCGCTTCTCCAGCGCCTGCAGCTTCTGCACCGCTTCGTTGAAGACGCTGACGTCAGATGCACCCTTGGCACGCTGGAAATCGAAGCTGATCGCCTGCCGCCCGTCGACCGCGGCGCGGCTGCGCTGTTCGGCATAGAGGTCGCGCACCGTCGCGATGTCGGCGAGCCGCACGGTGCGGCCGTTGCCGACGTTGATCTGCGTCTGGGCGAGATCGTTGGCGTTGCGGGCGTTGCCGAGCACGCGCACCGACTGTTCCGACCCGGCGATCTCCGCCCGGCCGCCGGCGGCGTTGAGGTTGATCTGGCGCAGCTGGGCGTTGACCTGGCTCGCGGTCAGCCCCTGGCTTTGCAGCTTGAGCGGATCGAGGATCACGCGGATCTCGCGGCTGACGCCGCCGTTGCGGTTGACCGCGGCCATGCCGGGGACGGACAGCAGCTCCTTGGTGACGGTGTTGTCGATGTACCAGCTGAGCTGTTCCACCGTCATGTCGCTGGCGATCGCCGAATAGCTGGCGAGATCGTTGTCGGTGGTGTCGGCGCGGAAGATCTGCGGTTCCAGGATGCCTTCGGGCAGGTTGCTGCGGATCTGGGCGATCTTGTCGCGCGTGTCGTTGACGGCGCGGTCGATCGGCGTGCCGATGGCGAGCTGGACGACGGTGGTCGACTGGCCTTCGGTGACCGTCGAGGTGATCTCGTCGATGCCCTGGAGCGAACGCACCGCCGATTCGACGCGGTTCGTCACCTGGTTTTCGAGCTCGGTCGGCGCCGCGCCGGGCTGGCTGATGACGACGATGACGACGGGGAAGTCGATATCCGGATCGTTGTTCACGTCCATCCGCATGAAGCTGACGATCCCCGCCAGCGTCAGCGCGATGAACAGCACGATCGGCGGAACCGGGTTGCGGATCGCCCAGGCGGAGATGTTGCGGAAGCTCATATCGGCTCGCCCCTAGGATGCCTTGGCCACGACCGGCTTGACCTTCTGGCCCGGTGCCAGGAAGCCGCCGGCCGAGCGGACCACGCGCTCGCTGCCGTCCAGGCCGGACACGACGGTGACGCCCGCGTCCGACACCTGGCCGACCTTGATGTTGCGGCGTTCGACCTTGTCGTCCTTGCCGACGATATAGACGAAGCTGCCCTTGTCGTCGCTCTGAAGCGCAGCATCGGGCAGCAGCGGCGCGACCGCCGCACCGCCCACGATCGTCGCCGCCGCGAAGCCACCGGGACGCAGCGCCGGATCGTAGCGCAGCGCGATGCGGGCGATGCCCTGCCGCGTCTGCGCATCGATCACCGGCGACACCTGCCACACCTCGCCGACGAAGCGGCGGTCGCTGCCGACCGGCGTCACCTCGGCCCGCGCGCCGGTGTGCACCGTCGCGAGGTCGGATTCGGCGAGCTGCGCGCGCATTTCGATCTGCCCGTTCTGCGCCATGCGGAACAGGACGCCCGAGCCGGAGCTGACGATCTGGCCCGGCTCCACCTGACGGGTGAGGACCAGGCCGGCGGCCGGCGCGCGGATATCGAGGCGGCCGTTGCGGGCGCGCGCCTCGCGCAGGCTGGCGGCGGCGACCTGCACGCGCGCGGCGGCGGCATCGCGGGTGGCGGCCTTGCGCTGCAGATCCGCCTTGGAAATGAAGCCGCGGTCGACCAGCTGCTGCGCGCGATCGAGTTCGGCCTGGGCGATCGTCTGGTCGGAGCGGGCGACCGCGACCTGCGCGGCGAGCGATTCGGCGGTCTGCGTCTGCACCGAGCGATCGACGGTGGCGAGCACCTGTCCGGCGTTCACCCACTGGCCGGGCTCGACCAGCACGCGGGTAATCATGCCGCCCTCGCCCGCGACGCCGACCGGCATCTCGCGGCGCGCGGCGAGCGTGCCGTTCGCCGTGAGGGTACGATCCACCGTCTTGCGACCGGGAACGACGACGGTGACGGTCGGCATCTGCTCGACCTTGGGACCGGCGGCGGGATCCGCCTTCTTGCGCCCGAACATCGCCCAGGTGACGAGCGCGAGCAGCGCGACGATGACCAGCGCGACGACGATCTTGCGGCCGCGGCCCGATGGCGCAGGCTCACCCGGCAGTGCCAGCCGTTCCCGGCCTGCCGCGTCCTGACCGATCGAGCCCTGATAGTCGTTCATGCCTGTCCCATCCCCGTGCCGGCCGATCCGATGGCCATTGCTCGACCTAGCTGTGTTATCTGAATATATCACTGCGCTCAAGCCCCCGCTGGCGCACGCTGTGGGCCATGCCTTAAAAGGGCAGTGTTCGCAACGTTGTCCGGCCGTTCAGCAAGCGTTGTCCTGGTTCAGAGCAGAGCAGCCGCGTCATCGTCACGCAACAAGGGAAGTTATGATGCGATACTGGACTGTTCTGGCGCTCGTCGCGATGCCCGCCGCCGCCTCCGCGCAGGTGGCGCCGACCGCGGTCGAACCGCTGATCCCCGCGCAGGGCACGGTGCTGGACATCAGCGCGGAGGGGCGGACGACGCGCGTGCCCGATCTCGCGACGATCCGCGCCGGCGTGGTGTCGCAGGCCGCGACCGCGGCGGCGGCGCTGGCCGACAATGCGCAGCGCATGGCGCGGGTCACCGCCGCGTTGAAGCGGGCCGGCATCGCCGAGCGCGACATCGCCACCGCCAGCGTCGGGCTCAGCCCGCAATATCGCTACACCGACGGGCAGCCGCCGGCGATCACCGGCTACCAGGCGACCAACACGGTCAGCGTGCGGTTCCGCGATGTCGCGCGGGCGGGAACGGTGCTCGACACGCTGGTGGCGCAGGGCGCGAACCAGATCGACGGCCCCAACCTGTCGATCGACACGCCCGATGCGGCGCTGGACGAGGCGCGGACGGACGCGGTGAAGCGGGCGCGGGCGCGCGCCGACCTGTATGCCGCGGCGGCGGGGATGAAGGTCGTGCGGCTGATCTCGATCGCCGAGGCGGGGCAGGATGCCGGCGGGCCGGGCCAGCCGCCGATCTTCCTCGCCCGCGCGATGAAGGCGGATGCGCCGACCGCCATCGCGCCCGGCGAAAAGGACGTGACGGTCACCCTCTCCGTCCGCTTCCTGCTGCAATGACGAAAAGGGCCGCCCGGTTGCCCGGGCGGCCCTTCATCGTTCGCGTGACGAAGCGAAAGCGTTTTAGCGCACGCTGCCGCGACGCACCAGGTTGACGATCCCGAGCAGGATCACCGCACCCAGCAGCGACACCAGGAACGACGTGACGTTCAGCGGTGCGTTGTTGATCGAGCCGCCCGAGATGATCAGGCCGCCGATGAACGCGCCGACGATGCCGACGACGATGTTCAGGAAGATGCCCTGCTGCGCATCGGTGCGCATGATGATGCTGGCGAGCCAGCCGATGACGCCGCCGATGATAAGCCAAAGAATGATACCCATAGGTCCCTCCGTTGCGCCCTCCGTGGGCTCTGTGCGGAAAGACTCACAAGGCCGGAATAATGTTCCGTCTGCGTTTCGGTTTTGCGACGTATGGCGTGCCGGCCCCTCAATATTTCTGCTGGCGTTCGTAGAGCGATTTATAGTGCTGGATGCGGGTCACGCGCAGGCCCGGCATGCCCGACCGATCGATCGCGCGCTGCCAGCCGGCGAATTCCTCGACGGTCAATCCGTAGCGGGCGCACACCTCGTCCACCGTCAGCAATCCGCCGTTGACCGCAGCGACCACCTCCGCCTTGCGGCGCACCACCCAGCGCGTCGTCGACGGCGGCGGCAGCGAGTCCAGCGTCAGCGATTCACCGAGCGGGCCGATGACTTTCGCGGGGCGGATTTTCTGGTTCTCGATCATTACTCAACCTCGATCGGGGCGGGGGCCCCCTCTCAAAACGCGATACTCGTCCCTAGCGGCACGGACTTGAAGATCGGCTGAAACGCCAAGGTAAACAGCCTCTTCACGGTTCCTTCCACTTCGCGAGCAGCGCTGCCGTCGGGCCGTTGAAGGCACCGTCGAGCGGTTGCAGCAACCGGGACGGCTGGCCGATACGGCCGAACCGTGCCTGGGTGACGGCGGTCGGAGACGCCACCTGCCGAGCCGCGATCCCAACCATGAGCACCGCCAGGTCGCTGGGAAGCTGGGTGACTTCCGTATCCCTGTCGAAGCCGGGGAAGCTGAGATCCAACGCTTTCTCACTCGTGTTACTCGTTCGGGAACACGGGGCTTAGGCCCAAGCCGGTGAAGGGGGAGTAAAGCGCACCGCAAGAATATGTGAACCTAGGTTACTTTGCGGTTCCCGCTGCCAGCGCCTATGTAGCGCGGCATGGCAGACGTGGATTTCCAGCTGGGCGGCGAGGCGCGCGCGAAGCGGATCGTGGTGGCGATGTCGGGCGGCGTCGACAGTTCGGTGGTCGCCGCGCTCGCCGCGCAGACCGGCGCGGAGACGATCGGCGTCACGCTCCAGCTCTACGATCACGGCGAGGCGACGGGGCGCAGCGGCAGCTGCTGCGCGGGGCGCGACATTCGCGATGCGCGCGCGGTGTGCGACCGGCTGGGCATCGCGCATTACGTGTTCGACCACGAAAGCCGCTTTCGCGAGACGGTGGTCGACACCTTCGCCGACGCCTATCTCGCCGGGCAGACGCCGATCCCATGCGTCCAGTGCAACACCGGGCCGAAGTTCACCGACCTGCTCAACCTTTCCCGCGACCTTGGCGCCGATTGCCTGGCGACCGGCCATTACGTGCAGCGGGTGGCAGGACCGGCGGGCGCCGAGCTGCACCGCGGCGCCGATCCGGCGCGCGACCAGAGCTATTTCCTGTTCGCGACGACGCAGGCGCAGCTGGAATACCTCCGCTTCCCCTTGGGCGCGCTGCCCAAGACGCGGGTGCGCGCAATCGCCGCGGAGCTCGGCCTCGGCGTCGCCGCCAAGCCCGACAGCCAGGACATCTGCTTCGTCCCCGATGGCGATTATGCCGGCCTCGTCCGCAAGCTGAGGCCGGAGGCGGATACGGCGGGCGATATCGTGGATCTGGCGGGCAGGACGCTCGGCAGGCATCGCGGCATCATCCACTTCACCGTCGGCCAGCGGCGCGGGCTGGAGATCGGCGGCAGCCCCGAACCGTTGTACGTCGTGCGGGTGGATGCGGCGTCGCGGCAGGTGGTGGTCGGCCCGCGCGCGGCACTGGCGGTGGCGGCGGCGCGGATCAACGGGCTGAACTGGATCGGCGGCGACCATCGCGGGCCGCTGACCGCCAAGGTCCGCTCGATGGCGAAGCCGGTGCCGGCGCTGCTCGATGGCGACCGCCTGCTGTTCGACGCGCCCGAATATGGCGTCGCGCCGGGACAGGCGGCGGTGCTCTATGCCGGCGAGCGGGTGCTCGGCGGCGGCTGGATCGCCGGGACCGAACCGGCGCGGGTGGCCGAGGCGGCATGACCGTCTCGATCGCCGCCTTGCAGGCCGAGATGGAGGCTGCTGCGGCGGCGCTCGATTTCGAGACGGCGGGGCGGCTGCGCGACCGGATCAGCCTGCTGCGCAGCGGCGGCGACGCCGATTCCGACCCGGCCGGGCTGGACCGCCAGCAGCCCGGCGCGATGGGCCTCGGCACCAGCCGCCAGCGCGTCGCACCGCCGGACGGCTGGGTGAAGCCGAAGAAGCCCGATCCGATGACCAGGGGCCGGGGGCGGTAGGGCTGCACGGAGCCGTTCGTGCCGGGCCGCACAGGTGAGACTTGAGCCCCCTGCCCTCATCCCGACCTTCCGTCATCCCGACGCAAGTCGGGACCCATGGATGCGGGCGGCCGACGGTGCGCGCCGACGCCGACACACTGGCATCCATGGGTCCCGGCGTTCGCCGGGATGACGAAGGGGGGGATGACGGGTAAACCGCCTACGGCAGCAGGAACGTGCCCTCGATCACCGTGACGCAGGCGCCGCCCAGGATCACGCGGTCCCCCTCCAGCGCGCAGGTGATGAGCCCGCCGCGGCGGCTCGCCTGATAGGCGGTGAAGCGGTCGCGCCCGAGCTTTTCGGCCCAATAGGGCACCATCACCGCATGGGCGGAGCCGGTGACCGGGTCTTCGGGGATATCGTAATAGGCGGTGAACACGCGGCTGACGATATCCGTCGCCTCGCCCCGTGCCGCCACGATCGCGACGATCGGCCCCAACGCGGCGAGCGCACGGTCGTCGGGGCGGGCGGCGCGGACCGCGGCCTCGTCGGCGACGATGACCAGCGCATAGCCCTTGTCGTGCCACAGCGTCTCCACCGCTTCGACCCCGAGCGCGGCGACGATCGCGTCGAGAGGCCTCGGCGCCGGCCCCCAGGCGGGCAGCGCCATGCGATAGCGATCGCCCTCGCGCGCCACCTCCAGCACGCCGGCCTGCCGGGTCTGGAAGCGCACTGCGTGGCGGTCCTCGTCCGACGACAGCACGAAATGCCCGCTCGCCAGCGTCGCATGGCCGCACAGCGCGACCTCTGCCGCCGGCGTGAACCAGCGCAGGTCGAAATCCGCCGCGTCGCCCTGATGCGGCACGAGGAAGGCCGTTTCGCTCAGATTGTTCTCGGACGCGATGCTCTGCAGCACGGCATCCTCGGGCCATGCCGACAGCGGCATCACCGCGGCGGGATTGCCGCCGAACGCGCTCTCCGCAAAGGCATCGATCTGGGCAAAGGGGATTCTCACAGGCGTTTCCCGAACCAATGGGGGGTGACGTCCGCCTCGACCAGCGGATTGTCGGTATCGACATGGCCTTCGGGATCGAGGTGGATCAGCACCTCGACCTTGGGGAAGGTGCGGCGCAGGTTGTGCTCCACCGCCTCGACGATGTCGTGCGCGGCGCCGACCGTCAGGTTGCGATCGACCTCCATGTGGAATTGCGCGAAATCGTGGCTGCCCGAACGGCGCGTGCGGAAATCGTGGATGCCCTTGAGGCCCGGCTGGCGCGCGGCGACGTCGAGGAAGGCGGCGCGCTGGTTCTCCGGCCATTCCTTGTCCATCAGCTGGTCGATCGCGTTGGACGACGCCTGAAACGCCCCCCAGGCGAGCCACAGCGCGATGGCGATGCCGAGCACCGGGTCCGCCTTGTGCAGCCCGACATATTGGTCGAGCACCAGCGCCAGGATCACCGAGCCGTTGAGCAGCACGTCCGACTGGTAATGGACGTTGTCCGCCATGATCGCGACCGATCCGGTCTGGCGGATGATGCTGCGCTGGTACCAGAGCAGCACCACCGTCGCGAGGATGGCGACGATCGACACGGTGATGCCGAAATCGGCGTCGGCGGTCGGCCCGTTCTGCCCCAGCGCCACGATCGCGCGCCAGGCGATGGCGCCGGCCGAGGCGGTGATGAGCGCGACCTGGAACAGCGCCGCCAGCGCCTCCGCCTTGCCATGGCCGAAGCGGTGGTCGTGATCGGCCGGCGTCGCGGCGAGGCGCACGCCGTACAGCGTCACGAGGCTGGCGAGCAGGTCGAGCGCGGTGTCGGCGAGGCTGCCCAGCATCGCCACCGATCCGGTCTGCCACGCGGCGAAGCTCTTCAAGGCGAGCAGGAAGCACGCCATCGCCACGCTGGCGAGCGCGGCGCGGGTCGCCAGCGGCAGGAACCGGCGCTGTTCGTCGCGGGTCATGGGTAGAGCAACCCTTCGGTCCATTCGTGCATCCACGTGAACAGCCGCCGTTCGTGCAGCCGGTGGGCGCGGTCCTGCCAGAATTCGATGGTATGCGGCGTCACGCGATAGCCGCCCCAATGCGGCGGCCGCGGCACGTCGCCGCCATCGAACCGCGCCTTTGCCGCTGCGAACCGTTCCTCGAAGGTCGCGCGCGCATCGAGGGGGCGCGACTGGTCGGAGGCCCAGGCGCCGAGCTGCGAGTCGCGGCCGCGGCTGGCGAAATAGGCATCCGATTCGGCGTCGGTCGCCCATTGCACCGCGCCCTCGACCCGCACCTGGCGGCGCAGCGATTTCCAGTGGAACAGCAGCGCCGCCTTGGGCACCGCGGCCAGATCGGCCGCCTTGCGGCTTTCGCGGTTGGTGTAGAAGACGAAGCCGTCGGGGCCATGGCCCTTCAGCAGCACCATCCGCACCGACGGCTGCCCCGCGGCATCGACGGTGGCGAGCGCCATCGCATTGGGGTCGTTGGGCTCGCTGTCCCGCGCCTCCGCGTACCAGGCATCGAACAGGGCGAAAGGATCGTCGGCCATGACCGGGTCCTTAGCGCAAATGCCCTGCCTGTCACAGTCCTCCCCCGCCAGGGGGAGGTGGCGCCGCGAAGCGGTGACGGAGGGGGAGGTCAGCTGCGAACGTCATGCTTATGGCACCGCCCCCTCCACCACTCGCCTTCGGCGAGCGGTCCCCCTCCCCGTGCCGGGGAGGAATTGGCGGAACGACTCTTTCTCCCGCGAATTGAATCGCTTCCGCAACGGAAAGACGCTCATGCCCGCACGCGCCTATTGGCAAGGACAGATCCGGCTCGCCCTCGTGTCGATCCCCGTCGAAATCTATTCGGCGACCAAGAGCGGCGCGACCGTCGCGTTCAAGCAGATCCACGAACCGACCGGCAAGCCGATCCATTACGAAAAGGTCGTCACCGGCGTCGGCCCGGTCGACACCGACGAGATCATGAAGGGCTATGAGGTGTCCAAGGGCGAATTCGTGCTGCTGGAGCAGGACGAGATCGACGCGGTGAAGCTGGAATCGAAGAAGACGCTGGAGCTGACGCAGTTCGTCGACGCGAGCGAGATCCCGGTGCTCTATTACGAGAAGCCCTATTTCGTCGTGCCCGCCGACGACCTGGCCGAGGAAGCGTTCATCGTGCTGCGCGAGGCGCTGCGGCGGACCAAGAAGGTGGGGCTGGGCCAGCTGGCGATGCGCGGGCGCGAATATGTCGTCAGCCTGAAGCCGTGCGGGCGCGGCATGGTGCTGGAGACGCTGCGCTACGCCGACGAGGTCAACAAGGCGCAGGGCTATTTCCGCGAGATCCCGGATGCCAAGCCCGACGCCGAGCTGCTCGACCTCGCCGAGGCGCTGATCGACAAGAAGACCGCCGCCTTCGACCCGCAGGAATTCCACGACCGCTACGTCGATGCGCTGAAGGACCTCGTCGAGCGCAAGCGCAAGGCGAAGGGGCGCAAGGTGATCGAGGACAAGGACGACGGCACTGCCAAGTCCGGCAGCAACGTCGTCGACCTGATGGCCGCGCTGAAGAAATCGATGGAGAAATCCGGCGGCGCCGCGACCACGGCGGCGCCGGCGAAGAAGAAGGCGGCACCCCGCAAGGCGTCGGCGAAGAAACGTGCCTGAGGCCGATCCGCTCGCCCGCTACAATGCCAAGCGCGACTTCGCCAAGACCGCGGAGCCCGCCGGAACGCTGGAGCCGGGCCACGGTAACAGCTTCATGGTGCAGAAGCACGACGCGACGCGCCTGCACTGGGATTTCCGGCTGGAGGTGGACGGCGTCCTCAAGAGCTGGGCGGTGACGCGCGGCCCCAGCCTCGACCCCGACGAGAAGCGGCTGGCGGTGCGGACGGAGGATCACCCCTTGTCCTATGCGACGTTCGAGGGGACGATCCCCCAGGGCGAATATGGCGGCGGCACGGTGATGCTGTGGGACCGCGGCACCTGGGCGCCGATCGCCGGCAAATCGGCCAGCGACCTCGACAAGGGGCACCTCCACTTCACGCTCGATGGCGAGCGGATGAAGGGCGAGTGGCTGCTGATCCGCCTGAAACCGCGCGGCAAGGAACGGGCCGAGAACTGGCTGCTGCGCAAGATCGACGATGGCTATGCAGGCGGCACCGACACGCTGACCGAAGAGGCGCTGACCAGCGTCGCCACCGGCCGGACGATGGCGGAGATCGCCGAGGGGAAGCGCGCCAAATCCTCCCCGGCACGGGCGAGAGTAGCGAAGAAATCCTCCCCGGCACGGGGAGGGGGACCGGCGAAGCCGGTGGAGGGGCAGCCAAGCAGGGCCACGCTTGTGGCGGCCCCTCCACCACCGGCTGGCGCCGGCGGTCCCCCTCCCCGTGCCGGGGAGGATTTCAGGGACCTCCAGCTCTGCACCCTCGTCGACAGCGTGCCCGCCGGCTCGGGCTGGCTGCACGAGGTGAAATACGACGGCTACCGCGCGCTCGTCGCCGTCGCCGGTGGCGAGGCGAAGGTCTACACCCGCAGCGGCCTCGACTGGACGGACAAGTTCGCCGCGATCGCCGAGGCCGCCGCCGCGCTGCCGGTGGACACGGCGCTGATCGATGGCGAGATCGTCGCCTTCAGGGATGGTCGGCCGGATTTCTCGACGCTGAAGGACGCGATCGGCAATGCCGGCGCGATGACGCTGTTCGCCTTCGACCTGCTGGCGGTCGATGGCGAGGACCTGACCGGCCTGTCCACCGTCGCGCGCAAGGAGCGGCTGCGCGCGGTGATTCCCGGCGGCGAGCGCATCCAGTTCGCCGAACACGTCCTCGGCGCCGGCGAACAGCTGTTCGAGACGATGTGTCGCGAAGGGCTGGAGGGCGTGGTTTCCAAGCGGGCCGATGCGCCTTATGCCGGCGGCCGGACCCGGGCGTGGCTCAAGACCAAGTGCATCCAGCGGCAGGAATTCGTCATCGTCGGCTGGACGCGGTCGGACAAGAACCGCGGCTTCAAGTCGCTGCTGCTCGGCGTGCGCGAGGGCAAGGGCTATCGCTATGCGGGAAAGGTTGGCACCGGCTTCGACCATGCGACGATGGACGATCTTGCCGAGCGGATGGCGGCACTGGCGGTGGATGCGCCATCGGTCGAGGCCGCCAGCATCAAGCCGTTCAAGGCGGCACTACGCGGCGCGCGCTGGGTGCGGCCCGAACTGGTCGCGGAGATCGCCTTTACCGAAGTGACGCCGGACAAGGTGCTGCGCCACCCGAGCTTCATCGGCCTGCGCGGCGACAAGCCGGCCGGGGAGGTCGTGGCGGAAACCCCCGAACCGGCGCCCGAGGCGCCGGCGGTGCACGTCAAGGTCAGCAACCGCGACCGCGTGATCTTTCCCGACAGCACCGTCACCAAGGGCGAGCTGGCGGATTATTACACCGCGGTCGCCCCGATCATGCTGCCCTGGGCCGGGCATCGGCCGGTCAGCCTGGTGCGCTGCCCGCAGGGCCGGGCGCGCGCCTGCTTCTTCCAGAAGCATGACGCGGGCAGCTTCGGCGAACACGTCCACCACGTCGACGTGCGCGAGAAGGACGGGTCGGTGGAACCCTATCTATGGGTCGACGATGCCGACGGCCTCGTCGCCTGCGTGCAGATGGGGACGATCGAGTTCCACGGCTGGGGATCGCGGATCGACGCACTCGAACAGCCCGACCGGCTGGTGATCGACCTCGATCCCGACGAAGGGCTGGACTTCGCCGACACCAAAGGTGCGGCCGAATATGTCTCGGCGCAGCTGGCGGAAATCGGCCTTGCCAGCTTCCCGTTGCTGTCGGGCGGCAAGGGCATTCACGTCGTCGTGCCGCTCACGCCGCAGGCCGAATGGCCGGCGGTGAAGGACTTCGCCGACCGCTTCGCCCGCGCGCTGGCGGCGGCAGAGCCGGAGCGGTTCGTCGCGGTGATGACCAAGGCGAAGCGCAAGGGCCGCATCTTCATCGACTATCTGCGCAACCAGCGCGGCAGCACCGCGATCATGCCCTATTCCGCCCGCGCCCGCGCCGGTGCGCCGGTGGCGGCCCCGGTGTCGTGGACCGAACTGCGCGACATCGACACCGCGGCGCGCTGGACCGTGCGGGACGGCGCCGAACTGCTGCAACGCGCCACCTCCCGCGCGCTGGCAGGCTGGGGCGTGGCGGACCAGATGCTGCCGGATGTGTGACGGGGGAAGGAAGTACCCTTCGATCACCCGACTGCATTAAGGGCGGACTTGAGCACGCGATGACGTCACGTTTCCCGTCATTGCGAGCGCAGCGAAGCAATCCAGAGCCGGACCAGGACGCCATGGATTGCTTCGCTGCGCTCGCAATGACGGGCTGAAGGCGAGCGCGCGAGCCTGCGGCTCGCTCGACCCCTTACCCAACCTCCGCTAGCCAGCAAAGCTGGCAAGCTCCGGTAACCCTCTCCCCTGTCCAGGGGAGAGGGAGGCAAGCCCTCCCATAGGCGCCCCACCCTCACCACGCAGGACTTTGGGGTTGCGCCGCACTCCACATGCCGACACGGTGCGCGGCGGGTTCAACGGGGTGACGTGCTGACGGTCATGGCGACGCAGGCTGCGCCCCTGTTCGATGCGGATACGCAGGCCCGGCGGTGGATCGCCGATTATTGCGCGCGCGCGACCAGCGGCGACGTGCTGTGCGACGGCGACGATCCCGCCTGGGCGGCGATGCTGGAAGAGCTGGCGACGGTCGCCTCCGACGATCTCGACCATGTCCGCGAACGCGTCCGCCGGCACGCCGCCGATATCGGCATGGGCTTCCGCATCATCGGCGAGGCGGATGAGCGGCCGTGGCCGGTCTCGCCGGTGCCGCTGCTGATCGGGGCGGGCGAATGGGCGGCGATCAGCCGCGGGGTGGTGCAGCGGGCCGAGCTGATGGAGACGGTGATCGCCGATCTCTACGGCCCCGGCCGCCTCGTCGAACGCGGCATGATCCCCGCCGCGCTGGTGACCGGCAGCCCCTATTTCCTGCGGCCGATGGTCGGGCTGGAGCCGCCGGGCGGGCGCCACCTCCATTTCATCGCCGTCGATCTCGGCCGCGGGCCGACCGGCGAATGGCGGGTGCTCGCCGATCACCTGCGCGCCCCGGCCGGCGCCGGCTATGCGCTGGAGAACCGGCTGGCGATCAACCGCACGCTGCGCGGGCTGCAGGCGCGGCTCAACGTGCAGCGGCACGCCCCCTTCTTCGCCGCCTTTCGCGCCGGCATCGCCGCATTGTGCCGGCGGTCGGATCCGCGCATCGGCCTGCTGACCCCCGGCCGGTTCAATCCCAGCTACCCCGAACAGGCGCATCTCGCGCGCTATCTCGGCCTGCTGCTGGTCGAGGGCGCCGATCTCGCCGCGCTGGAGGATACGCTCTACGTCCGCACCATCGGCGGCCTCAAGCGGGTCGATGCGCTGTGGCGGCGGGTCGATCCGCGGCTGCTCGATCCGCTCGCCTTCGATTCGCATTCGCAGATCGGGGTCGCCGGGCTGATCGATGCCTATGCCGCGGGCAATGTCGTGCTCGCCAATGCGCCGGGCGCGGGCGTGCTGGAGGCGCCGGCGTTCGGCGCCTTCCTGCCGCAGCTGGCGACGCGGCTGCTCGGCGAAAGCCTGCACCTGCCCAATATCGCCACCTGGTGGTGCGGCCAGCCGGGCGAGCGGCTGCGCGTCGAGGAGGATTTCGACCGGATGCTGATCGGCGCCGCCTTCGGCCCGGTGCCGCTCGGCCTGCCGGGCGGGCGGACGGTGCACGGCGGCGAGCTCGACGCGGGCCAGCGCGATGCGCTGCTCGCCGACATGGCGCGCCGGCCGCAGGATTATGTCGGGCAGGAGATCGTGCGCCTGTCGACCATGCCGGTGGTGATCGGCGACGCGCTGGAGCCGCGCCCGTTCACCCTGCGCGTCTTTGCGGCGCGCGATGCGAGCGGCGGCTGGACGGTGCTGCCCGGCGGCTTCGCCCGCATCGGCGAGGCGACCGATCTGCGCGCGAGCGTGCTCGGCCAGGGCACGTGGTCGGCCGACGTGTGCATCCACGGGGCGGAGGCGGTGCCGCCCGTCTCGCTGCTGCCCGCGCCCGATTCGCACCACGTCCGCCGCAATCCGGGCACGCTGCCGAGCCGGGTCGCCGACAATTTCTACTGGCTCGGCCGCTACCTCGAACGCGGCGAGGCGCTGCTCGCGGCGATCCGCGTGATGCTGGGCAATTCGATCGATGCCGATGGCGGTGCGGCGCTGTCCAGCGCGACGGTCGGCAAGCTCGTCGGCCTGCTCGTCGGCGGCGGGGCGGCGCCGCAACCCGCCTCGCTCCGCCGCAGCGATCTCACCGCCTTCGCCCGCACCGCGATGGAGGATGAAGGCTGGCATTCGATCGCCACGATCAACCGCCTGGCCCGCGGCATCGGCGAAGGATCGCGCGATCGGCTGTCGGCGGACATGGTGCGGCTATTGGAAGCGCCGTTCCCCACGCATCGCGGCATGCTCGACCGGGCGGGCTCGCTCCAGCGCCGCTATGTCGCGATCGCCGGCCTGTCCGCCGAGCATATGGGGCGCACCGCGGCGTGGCGGTTCCACGATCTCGGCCGGCGGGTGGAGCGGGCGATGGCGATGGCGCGCGCGCTGCGGCTGTTCGGCATGCCGGGCGCGACCGCGGACGACCTGTCCACCCTGCTCGACCTCGCCGACAGCCAGATCAGCTATCGCCAGCGCTACCTGACCGGCATCGCGCGGGTGCCGGTGGTCGACCTCGTCGCGCTCGATCCCGACAATCCGCGCAGCCTCGCCTATCAGGCGGAGCGGATCGGCGAGCGGCTGCGCGCCCTGCCCGTGCTGAGCGACGACGGCATGCCGGAGGCGCAGCAGGCGCAGGGCCGCGAACTGTCGGCCGCGCTGGCGATGACCACCGCGGCGACGCTGGACGAGGACGTGCTCGGCGATATCGAGCGGCGGCTGGCGCAATTGTCGGAAGCGGTGGCGCGCCGCTATTTCCTGCAGGGCGCCGAGCCGCTGCGCGCGGTCGGGCTGACGCTGGCGTGATGCTGTACGATATCCGCCACATCACCCGGTTCAGCTACGGCGGCAACGTCCGCTTCGCGCGCTGCAACCTGCGCCTCCAGCCGATCGACTGGCCGGGGCAGGAGCTGGAGGATTATGCGCTGACCGTGGAGCCGGTCGGCCGGCTGCGGGCGGCACGCGCGGAAGCCGGGCTCGCCAACGTCACCCGGCTGACGATCGACACGCCGGTGCGCGACCTGACCATCGAGAGCCGGTCGCGGATGCGGGTCGACCGGCTGGTGCCGGTGCCCGACGCCGGCGATCCGACGCTGGGCGAGATCGCCGCGCTCGCCCGCGCCAGCCGCGACCTGTCGGCAGCGGGGCCGGCCAATTACCTGTTCCCCTCGCCGCTGATCCCGCTCGACCATGCGATCGCCGCTTATTGCGCGCCCGATCTCCCGCCCGAACGCGGCAGCCTGGAGGCGGGGATCGCGCTCGCCCGCCGCATCCAGGCCGACTTCGCCTTCGATGCGACCGCGACGCTGGTCGACACGCCCCCGCACGAGGCGTTCCTGAAGCGCAAGGGCGTGTGCCAGGATTTCGCGCAGATCATGATTACCGGCCTGCGCGCCGCCGGCCTGCCCGCGGCCTATGCCAGCGGCTATATCCGCACCATCCCGCCGCCCGGCCAGCCGCGACTGGTCGGCGCCGACGCCACCCACGCCTGGGTGATGCTGTGGTGCGGGCCGGCGCGTGGCTGGATCGGCCTCGATCCGACCAACGGCATCTGGATGGCGGGCGACCATATCGTCATGGCGATGGGGCGCGACTATGCCGAGATCGCGCCGGTCGACGGCGTCGTGCTGGGGTCGCAGGCGCAGGACATGGCGGTCAGCGTGGACGTGGCGCCGCTGGAGTGATGCCGGCTCCACATCCAACGAACACCCTCGTCATCCCCGCGCAGGCGGGGATCCATAATCACTGCGGTTCGGCATGGAGCCGAAAGGTCAGCCAGTATGGATTCCCGCCTTCGCGGGAATGACGAAATAAGCGCCTATTTCGTCACCGCATTTTCATTGCCGACATCCTCGTCCGTATCGCCGTCGCCGGTGCCGGAATAATCCATGCCGCTCTGCCCGCCATGGCCCAGGAAGCCGCCGCCGACGTCGTCCTGCTTGCCCTTGCCGGTGTGCGGATTGGGATAGGCGCCGCCGCTGCTCTCGCTGTCGGACTTGCCCGAGGGATTGCCGACGCCGTCCTTCGCGCCGTTCCCGGCTCCCTTAGTATCCTCGCTCATCGCCTGCATCGGTTGCTTGTCGCTCATCGTGGCTCTCCTCGGCCCCTTCAACGAAGCAGCCGGCGATTGCGTTGCGCCGCGCACTCCCCCACATACGTCCGTAATACACCAACGGGGAACCAATGGCCGATCCATATCAGACCTTGGGCGTCGCCCGCGGCGCGTCCGAGGCGGACATCAAGAAAGCGTATCGCAAGCTCGCCAAGGAGCTGCACCCCGATCGCAACAAGGACAATCCCAAGGCGTCGGAACGGTTCAGCCAAGTCACGAGCGCCTACGATCTGCTGACCGACAAGGACAAGCGCGCCCGCTTCGACCGCGGCGAGATCGACGGCGACGGCAACCCCGCCTCGCCCTTCGGCTTCGGCGGCGGCGCGCGGCCGGGTGCGGGCGGCCGCGCCGGGGGTCCCGGCGGCGGTTTCAGCAGCGCCGGTTTCGAATTCGGCGGTGGCGATGGCGACATGAGCGACATCTTCGAAGGGCTGTTCGGCGGCGGCCAGGCGCGCGGCGGCGGCTTCGCCAGCGGCTTCGGCCGGCGCCCGCAGCCCAAGGGCGCCAACATCACCTACCGCCTGCAGGTCCCGTTCATCGACGCAGCGACGCTCAGCCCCCAGCGCGTGACGCTGGGCGATGGCAAGACCATCGACCTCAAGCTGCCCGCCGGTGTCGAGACGGGCACGCAGATGAAGCTCACCGGCAAGGGCGAACAGGGCGCGGGCGGTGCCGGCGACGCGATCGTCGCGATCGAGGTGCAGGGCCACCGCTTCTTCACCCGCGACGGCGACGACGTGCGGCTCGACCTGCCGATCACGCTCGGCGAGGCGGTCGCCGGCGGCGCGGTGCGCGTCCCCACGGTGGACAAGCCGGTGATGCTCACCATCCCCAAGGGCACCACCTCCGGCAAGACGCTGCGCCTCAAGGGCAAGGGCTTCCACAAGAAGGACGGCAGCCGCGGCGACCAGCTGGTGACGCTGATGATCGACGTGCCGGCCGATGATGCAGCATTGCAACAGTTCGTGGCAAGCTGGACCGACGCACGGAACCCGAGGGCGGCGATGGGCGTCTGACGCCGGAGTGACCGATACCACCGCCCTCACCCCCGAAGATCGGGCGCACCAGCGCCACGGCGCCCGCCATCGTCTCGCCAAGCTGAAGCCGGGCCCCGCTGTGATCGAGGTCGTCAAGCGATCCGCGCTCGGCGTGTTCAACGACGGGTTCATCCACGCCGGCAATCTTGCCTATCTGGCACTGATGACGGTGTTTCCGTTCTTCATCACGGCGGCGGCGGTGCTGTCGCTGCTCGGCCAGAGCGAGGAGACGCAGCGCGCCGTCACCTCGTTCCTGCACGTGCTGCCGCCCAACGTCGCCGATATCCTGAGGAAGCCGATCGCCGACGTGCTGGTCGCGCGTACGGGCTCGCTGCTCTGGCTGGGCGGCCTCGTCGGTCTGTGGACGGTCGGCAGCTTCGTCGAGACGATCCGCGACATCTTCCACCGCGCCTATGGCGTGAAGGCGAGCGTACCGTTCTGGCGCTCGCGGCTGTCGTCGTCGGGCGTCATCATCCTGTCGGTCATCATCGCGCTGATGAGCTTCCTGGTGCAGGGTATCCTGACCGCCGCCGAACAGTTCATCTACCGCCTGCTGCCCTTCGCCGAGGGGCTGGCGGGCTGGGTCGGGCTGTCGCGGGTCATCCCCGGGCTGGTGATGTACGGTGCGCTGTACCTGCTGTTCTATTCGGTGACGCCGTCCAAATACCGCTACACCGACTGCCCGAAATGGCCGGGCGCGCTGTTCACCGCGGCATGGTGGATCAGCATGACCGCGCTGCTGCCGATCGTGTTGTCGTCGCTCGGCGGCTACGACCTCACCTATGGCAGCCTGGCAGGCGTAGTCGTCATGCTGTTGTTCTTCTACCTCATCGGCCTGGGCCTCGTCTTCGGCGCGCATCTCAACGCGGCTCTAGCCGAACCCCCGGAACCGGCGCTAAAGGAAGCGCCGACGATAGCGGAGGCGAAGACGGCGTGACGGGTTTGATGGCGGGCAAGCGGGGTCTCATCATGGGGCTGGCGAACGACAAGTCGCTGGCCTGGGGGATCGCCAAGCAATTGTCCGAACATGGCGCGGAACTCGCCTTCTCCTACCAGGGGGCGGCGATGGAGAAGCGCGTGCGCCCGCTCGCCGAGCAACTGGGCGTCGCCCGCCTGTTCGATTGCGACGTCAGCGACATGGCGGCGCTGGACGCGACGTTCGACGCGCTGAAGGCGGAGTGGCCGACGATCGACTTCGTCGTCCATGCCATCGGTTTCTCCGACAAGTCGCAGCTGCGCGGTCGCTATTACGACACCACGCTCGACAATTTCCTGATGACGATGAACATCTCCGCCTATTCGCTGGTGGCGGTGGCGAAGCGCGCGCGCGCAATGATGCCGGAGGGCGGATCGATCCTCACCCTCACCTATTACGGCGCCGAAAAGGTCATTCCGCACTACAACGTGATGGGCGTCGCCAAGGCCGCGCTGGAGACGAGCGTCAAATATCTCGCCGTCGACCTGGGGCCGGAGAATATCCGCGTCAACGCGATCTCCGCCGGTCCCATCCAGACGCTGGCGGCGCGCGGCATCGGCGATTTCAACTACATCCTCAAATGGAACGAGCTCAACAGCCCGCTCCGCCGCACCGTGACCATCGAGGACGTCGGCGGCGCCGGCCTCTACATGCTCAGCGACCTGGCGAGCGGCGTCACCGGCGAGATCCACCACGTCGACGCCGGCTACAACGTCATCGGCATGAAGGCGGAGGACGCACCGGATATCGCGCTGGCGTAGGTGCCGGTCGTATTCCGAGAGCGGGGCTATCGCTTTTACTTCTATTCCGATGAAGGCGACCCTCGCGAGCCGCTACACATCCACGTCTACAAGGATGGCGTCGACGCCAAGCTTTGGCTTTATCCCGAGGTGGTCTATGCGGATAACCATGGCTTCGATGCCCGTACGCAGCGATGGATCGCCAAGATCGTAGAAACGCGCCGGGACGAGATTGAAGGAGCGTGGCATGACCATTTCGGCACGGGCGCTTAGCGTCACGTTCGATGAGGACCAGATGTGGGTGCGGCTGGAAGATGGGCGGACCATCGGTGTGCCGCTGGCGTGGTTCCCGCGCCTTCTGCACGGGTCGATGGCGGCGCGCGAACAGGTGGAGATCAGCCCGAGCGGCTTGCATTGGGACGAACTCGATGAGGACATTTCCATCGCCGGCATCCTCGCCGGCCGCGGCGACATGACCCGCGCATCGTCGCGCGCCGCATGAGCCTCAATTCCTTCGGTCACCTGTTCCGCTTCACCACCTGGGGCGAGAGCCATGGTCCGGCGATCGGCGCGGTCGTCGATGGCTGCCCCCCCGGCCTGCCGCTGTCGGAAGCCGATATCCAGCCGTGGCTCGACAAGCGGCGCCCCGGCACGTCGCGCTTCACCACGCAGCGGCGCGAACCCGATCAGGTCCGCATCCTGTCCGGCGTGTTCGAGGGGCGCACCACCGGCACGCCGATCAGCCTGATGATCGAGAACGTCGACCAGCGCTCGAAGGATTATTCGGAGGTCGCGCTCGCCTACCGCCCCGGTCACGCCGATTACGCCTATGACGCCAAATACGGCTTCCGCGACTATCGCGGCGGCGGCCGATCCTCGGCACGCGAGACGGCGTCGCGGGTCGCGGCGGGCGCGGTCGCGCGTGCGGTGATCCCCCAGGTGCGCATCCGCGGCTGGGTGGAGGCGATCGGTGGCGACGCTATCGACTATGCCGCCTTCGACGACGCGGCGATCGACGCCAACCCCTTCTTCTGCCCCGATCCCGCCGCCGCCGCGCGCTGGGAGGCGCTGGTCGACGGCGCGCGCAAGGCGGGATCGTCGCTCGGCGCCGTGGTGGCGTGCGAGGCGACGGGCGTGCCGGCCGGCTGGGGCGCGCCGCTCTACGCCAAGCTCGACGCCGAACTTGCGCATGCCTGCATGGGCATCAACGCGGTGAAGGGCGTCGAGATCGGCGACGGCTTCGCCGCGGCGGCGCTGACCGGGGAAGGCAATGCCGATGCGATGCGGCCCGGCAGCGACGGGCCGGATTTCCTCGCCAACCATGCCGGCGGCATCACCGGCGGCATCGCCACCGGCCAGCCGATCCGGCTGCGCGTCGCCTTCAAGCCGACCAGCTCGATCCTGACGCCGGTACCGACGATCGATCGCTCCGGACAGGCCGCCGAGATCGCGACCAAGGGACGCCACGACCCCTGCGTCGGCATCCGCGGCGTGCCGGTGGTGGAGGCGATGATGGCATTGGTGCTGGCCGACCAGGCGTTGCTGCATCGCGGCCAGACGGGCCGCTGACGGCGATAACCGGGAACTCTCTCCTGATCGACCCGTTGGGGTCAAGCAATTTCTGCAGGAGAGAACAATGCGTAAGGTCATTCCGATCATGGCAGCGGCCATGCTGATCCCGGCCGCAGCGTTTGCACAGACGACCACCGGCGGCACGTCGGGTTCCACCACGGGTAGCACCATGGGAACGATGGGCGGTCAGACCACCACCTCGCCGACCGACCAGACGACCACGTCGGGCAGCACGACGACGTCCGGCAAGGCGACCAAGCGCGGCCGCCGCGGCAGCTCGACCACGGGTAGCTCGACCACGGGCACCATGGGAGGCACCACGGGCAGCACCACCGGCACGATGGACGGCACCACCGGCACGACGACGGGTACGCCCGACACGATGGGTGGCACCACCGGCACCGGCACGGGCACGACCACCGGCACGATGGGTGGTACTACGGGCACGATGGGCGGCACGTCGACGACGGGCAGCATGGGCGGCACCACCGGCGGTACGACCACCGGCGGCACGACCACCCCGCAATAAGCGCCTCGTCGAAGGACACGAAGAGCCGGGTGGCGATGCCGCCCGGCTTTTTCGTGCCCGGCGTAGATCAGTCGGCGAAGGGATCGCGGACCAGGATCGTGTCCTCGCGCTCCGGGCTGGTCGATACCAGCGCTACCGGGCACCGGATCAGCTCCTCGACCCGGCGGATGTATTTGATCGCCTGCGCCGGCAGGTCGGCCCAGCTGCGCGCGCCCGCGGTCGACTGCTGCCAGCCTTCCATCACCTCGTAGATCGGCTCGACGGCGGCCTGATCGGCGGCATGTGCCGGGAAATAGTCGAGCTCCTCGCCGCGCAAACGGTAGCCGGTGCAGATCTTCACCTGGTCGAAGCCGTCGAGCACGTCGATCTTGGTCAGCGCGATGCCGGTGATCCCGCCGACCGCCGCCGACTGGCGCAGCAGCACCGTGTCGATCCAACCGCAGCGCCGCTTGCGGCCCGTGACGGTGCCGAACTCATGGCCCCGCTGCCCCAGCCGCTCGCCCGTCTCGTCATCGAGTTCCGTCGGGAACGGCCCCGATCCGACGCGCGTCGTATAGGCCTTGGCGATGCCCAGCACGAAGCCGACCGCCGCCGGCCCCAGCCCCGATCCGCCCGCCGCGGTGCCGGCGATGGTGTTGGACGAGGTGACGAACGGATAGGTGCCGTGATCGACGTCGAGCAGCACGCCCTGCGCGCCTTCGAACAGGATGCGCTTGCCGCGTCCCTTCGCCGCATTGAGGTCGCGCCACACCGGCTTGGCGAACGGCAGCACGAAGCCGGCGATCTCGCGCAGCTCCGCCAGCAGCCCCTCGCGATCGATCGCCGGCGCGCCGAAGCCCGCCCGCAACGCGTCGTGATGCGCCAGCAGCCGGTCGAGCTGCGGCCCGAGGTCGTCGAGATGGGCAAGATCGCAGACGCGGATCGCGCGGCGGCCGACCTTGTCTTCATATGCCGGGCCGATGCCGCGGCGCGTCGTGCCGATCTTGCCCGCGCCGCTCGCATCCTCGCGCAGGCCGTCGAGGTCGCGGTGCAGCGGCAGGATCAGCGCGCAGGTGTCGGCGATGCGCAGCGTCTCGGGCGACGCCGCCACGCCCTGCCCCGCCAGCCGCTCGATCTCCGCCTTGAGCGCCCAGGGGTCGAGCACCACGCCATTGCCGATCACCGATGGCGTGCCGCGGACGATGCCCGACGGCAGCAGCGACAGCTTGTAGACGTTGTCGCCGACGACGAGCGTGTGGCCGGCGTTATGCCCGCCCTGGAAGCGCACCACCATGTCGGCGCGCTCGGCGAGCCAGTCGACGATCTTGCCCTTGCCTTCGTCGCCCCATTGCGCGCCGATGACTGCTACGTTGGCCATGGATACAGGTCTCCGCCTGCCGGCGTTGATCCCTCGCGCCCTTCGACAGGACTCGGCGCGAGCGATGGTCCTGAAATGCGAGGGCGCGGGTACCGGGGTGCGGGCTGCGGGTCAACCGCTTGGCGGTGGATTGCCAAAACGGACCGGATGCACTATACCATGCCTACCAAACGACATGGCACTGCCATTGGACGAACCCCCGCCATTGCCGTGGCGGGGGTTCTTTCGTTTGGGGAGACGCGTTGCCGCGCGCCTCCCCGCCCGTTGCACCTACTTGTGACGCGACACTTCGACCACCTTCAGGAGAAGGGTGCCGAAGCCGAACAACGCCGCAAGAAACAGGCACACGTCACCAAACGACATGGCTGCCTCCCATCGGAATGGCGGCAGGATCGCCGCCACCTAAGGCTTAGCGTCCATTTCGGATCGATGTCACACGAAAGTGGCGGCTACAGCGCCCGCGCCTCGCCCTCGACGAACAGGTGCGTCGCCAGTTGCGCCTCCGGCGTATCGTGCGGCTCCAGCGCCGCGACGGTGACCCAGCCTGCTGCGCGCATGGCCGCGCCGGCCTGCGGCGGCGTGCCGAAGGGCAGGAACAGGCGGCGGCGCGTGCCCGCGACCGCATTGGCGGCGATCAGGTCGGCGAACAGCGAAAATCCGGTCGCCGCCTCTTCGCGCCCGTCGCCATGAACGATCGTATAGGTGCCGCCGCGCCCCACCTCGCGCGCGACGCCGCGCGCGAACAACGAGAAGCCGAGCCACGTCTGATATTCGAACCCGTGCCGCTCGGTAGGGTCAAGCGTCAGCGTCACTCCATCACCGATCTCGCCCGCGATCCGGGTGAGGCCGTCCAGCCGCGACGCGAGCGCGCCGCTGGTGTCAAAGACGCGCAGCCGCTCGATCGCGTCCGCGAACGGCCCCGCCGCGGCGATCAACGGCAGATAGGCCGGCGCGATCTCGGCGACGCCGCCGGCATCCTTGGCATCCAGCCGCTCGCGCAGCCGCGCGATGCGATCGGCCGGCACCGGCAGCGGTCCTGTAGCGAGGACGCCGACGAGGTCGGGCAGCGTGAAGTCGATCGATACCCCCGCGACGCCGGCCGCGGCGAGGCCCGCTACCGCCACGCCGACCACCTCCTGCGCCGCGGCGATCGAATCGAGGCCGATCAGTTCCGCCCCCACCTGCCGCCGCTCGCGTCCCGGCTGCAGCGGCGAAGCGCGCAACTGCAGCACCGAACCGGCATAGGACAGGCGCACGGGACGCGGGTGGTGCCCCATCCGCGTCGCCGCGATCCGCGCGACCTGCGCGGTCAGGTCCGGCCGGATCGCCATCGTCGTCTGGCTGACCGGATCGACGAAGCGCACCGCATCGCGCAAGGCGCCTGCCTTCAGCCGCTCGGCAAGCCCGTCGGCGAATTCGGCAAGCGGCGGATCGACCCGTTCGTAGCCGTGGCCGTGCGCCGCCTCCAGCACCCGCCCCTCGACCGCCGCGGCGGCGTCGGCGAAAGGCGGCAGGCGGTCGTGGAATCCTTCGGGAAGCAGGCCGGACGTGGTCATACGGCGGCGGATAGCGTCACCATCCGCGGAGCGCCATAGCCGCGATGCACGGTCGCGCGAACCCGACGTCGCTCCAGAACCAACCGACATCCAATCCTCCCCCGCCAGGGGGGAGGATGAAGAGGATCCCTCATCCTGAATAGCGATCAGCCCTAGTGCGCCGGTACCGGGGCACGTGGCGGCGCATCCGCCGCGGGTGCTGGCGCGGGCGAGCGTTCCGGTGCGCGCACGGGCAGTTCCACCGTCGGGGCGCCGCCGCGCTGCTTCAGGCGGATCGGCGCGCTCGGCGCCTCGGTCATGCCGCCGATGCCGGATCCCATCCCCGCCTTGCGCCGGCCGTGCAGCCCGTCGATCTCCGCCTGCCGCCGTTGCAGGTAGAAATCGCGCGCATTGGCATAAGGGTCGCCGGGCGCCGCATCGATCGCCTTGTACGTCTGGTCGAATTCGGCTCGATGATCGAGCGCGCCGAGCACCCCGGCGGGCACCGCGAAGCGGGGATCGGTCACCCCCTGCCCCAGCGTGATCGGCAGGATCAGCCGGTCGACCGCTCCGCCGAACAGGTCGCGGATCGTCGTCGGGCCGACCAGCGGCAGGTAGAGGAAGGTGCCGTTGGGCACGCCGTAGAAGCCCAGCGTATTGGCGAAGCCGTTACTGCGTCGCGGCAGCTTGAACGGCTTGCGGCGGGCGATGTCGAACAGGCCGATCACGCCGACGGTGGTATTGACCACGAAACGGCCGGCGGTTTCCAGCGCCTTGCCGATCTTGTGCTGGAGCAGGAAGTTGAGGAAGACGACCGGCTCGCGCAGATTGTAGAGGACGTTGTGGATCCCGTCGCGGACCGGCTTCGGCAGCGACTTGCTGTAGGCCGAAGACAGCGGACCGATCAGCGCGCGATCCACCGCCTGCGTCACCTCGAACGATTTGCCGTTGATGTCGGCGAACGGGTCGGGCGCTTCCCAGTCGGCACGCGCGGTGACGAGGATGTCGGCCTGCGTCCCCGCATCGGCCTGAGGCAGTGCAGGCAGTGCGGGCGGCGGCACCACGGGATCCGGCGTCGCGGGTGGTGCCGGCATCGGTGCGAGCGGCGGCTGCACGGCCGGTGGCCCGCTCGCAGCATCGGCCGACTGCGGTGAGTCGGACGAAGCCGGCGTCGCACTCTGGTCGAGGGGAAACACCGGCGGCGGGGCGACGGACGATGGCTGTCCCAACGACAGCATGATCGCAAGCATCGACACGCCCACTCGCCCCCCCCCGTTTCACGCCAGCCCCCGCCGGTGTCGCCTGCATAACCGCAACGCACGTGCAACGAAAGAGCGGGGGGGCCGGTCGCCCCCCTTTGGTTCAGACGATCAGAACGACAGCCCCATCGCCGTCTTCACCCCCGGCAAAGCCTTCACCTTGCCAAGCAGGTCCGCATCCACCGGTTCGTCGACCGACAGCAGCAGCACCGCCTCGCCGCCCGCCTGACGGCGGCCGAGGTGGAAGGTGCCGATGTTGACCCCCGCCTCGCCCAGCGCGGTGCCGAGCCGGCCGATGAAGCCCGGCGCGTCCTCGTTGACGACGTAGAGCATCGGGCCGGCAAGGTCGGCCTCCACCTTGATGCCGAACAGTTCGACGAGCCGCGGCGCCTGGTCGCCGAACAGCGTGCCCGCCACCGAACGTTCGCCGTCGGCGGTCTTCACCGACACGCGCAGCAGCGTGTGGTAGTCGCCTTCGCGCTCGGTGCGCACCTCGCGCACCTCCATGCCGCGGTCGCGGGCGAGCAGCGGCGCGTTGACCATGTTGACCGTATCGGTCTGGTTGCGCAGGAAGCCCGCCAGCACCGCGCTGACGATCGGCTTGGCGTTCAATTCCGCCGCCGCGCCCTCGGTATGCACCGAGATGCGCGTGATCGCGCCGGTGGTCAGCTGGCCGACCAGCGACCCCAGCTTTTCGGCGAGCGCCATGTACGGCTTCAGCTTCGGCGCTTCCTCGGCGCTGAGGCTCGGCATGTTGAGCGCGTTGGTGACGCCGCCCGACACCAGGAAATCGGCCATCTGCTCGGCGACCTGGATCGCGACGTTGACCTGCGCCTCGGTCGTCGACGCGCCGAGATGCGGCGTGGACACGAAATTGGGCGTGCCGAACAGCGGCGAGGCCTTGGCCGGCTCCTCGACGAACACGTCCAGCGCCGCGCCGCCGATATGGCCGCTGTCGAGCCCCTCCTTCAGTGCCGCCTCGTCGATCAGGCCGCCCCGCGCGCAGTTGATGATGCGCACGCCCTTCTTCGTCCTCGCCAACGCCTCGGCCGACAGGATGTTGCGCGTCTGGTCGGTCAGCGGCGTGTGCAGCGTGATGAAGTCGGCGCGCGCCAGCAATTCGTCCAGCGTCACCTTCTCGACGCCCATCTCCACCGCGCGTTCGGGCGTCAGGAACGGATCGAAGGCGACGACCTTCATCTTGAGCCCGCGCGCACGGTCGGCGACGATCGATCCGATGTTGCCCGCGCCGATCAGGCCCAGCGTCTTGGCGGTCAGCTCGACCCCCATGAACCGGTTCTTCTCCCACTTGCCGGCCTGCGTCGAAGCATCCGCATCGGGCAGCTGGCGGGCGAGCGCGAACATCAGCGCGATGGCATGTTCGGCGGTGGTGATCGAATTGCCGAACGGCGTGTTCATCACCACCACGCCCTTCGCCGACGCGGCGGGGATATCGACATTGTCGACGCCGATGCCGGCGCGGCCGACGACCTTCAGGTTGGTCGCGTGCTCCAGGATGTCCTTGGTCACCTTGGTCGAGCTGCGGATGGCGAGGCCGTCATACTGACCGATGATTGCCTTCAATTCGTCCGGCGTCTTGCCGGTGATCTCGTCCACCTCGACCCCGCGCTCACGAAAGATCTGCGCGGCCTTGGGGTCCATTTTGTCGGAGATGAGGACTTTGGGCATGGGTTGGGTCCTTCCAAACGAGTGAGAAATCGGCCCCATCCGTCACCCCGGCGCACGCCGGGGTCCATGGATACGGCCCGCTCCATTGGCGGCCGATCGCTGTCCATGGATCCCGGCTTTCGCCGGGATGACGGGGTGGCAGAGGTGTTAAGCGCCGCTCTTCGCGGTCGCGTAGGCCCAGTCGAGCCAAGGCCCGAGCGCCTCGATATCGGCGGTGTCGACGGTCGCGCCGCACCAGATCCTGAGGCCCGGCGGCGCATCGCGATAGCCGGCGACGTCGAACGCCGCGCCTTCCTTTTCCAGCGCGGAGGCCATCGCCTTGATGAAGCCCTCGTCGGCGCCGGCGACGGTCAGGCAGACGCTGGTCTTCGACCGCGATGCCCGATCCTCGGCAAGGTGACCGAGCCAGTCGCGGTCGGCGACGATCCGGTCGAGCGCCGCCGCATTGGCATCCGACCGCGCGATCAGCCCGCCGGCACCCAGCGACTGCGCCCACTCGAGGCTCGCGATCGCATCCTCCACCGCCAGCATCGACGGCGTGTTGATCGTCTCGCCCTTGAAGATACCCTCGGTCAGCTTGCCCTTGGACACGAGGCGGAACACCTTGGGCAGCGGCCAGGCCGGAGTGTAGCTCTCCAGCCGCTCGACCGCGCGCGGGCCGAGGATGATGACGCCATGGCCGCCCTCGCCGCCCAGCACTTTCTGCCAGCTGAACGTCGCGACGTCGATCTTTGCCCAGTCGATGTCATAGGCGAACACGCCCGACGTCGCATCGGCGAAGCTCAGGCCTTGCCGATCGGCAGGAATCCACGCGGCATCCGGCACGCGCACGCCGCTGGTGGTGCCGTTCCAGGTGAACAGCACGTCGTTCGACCAGTCGACCTGGGTAAGGTCGGGCAGCTGCCCGTAATCGGCGCGGATCACGGTGGGATCGATCTTCAGCTGCTTGACCGCATCTGTCACCCAGCCCTCGCCGAAGCTTTCCCAGGCGAGCGTGGTCACCGGCCGTGCGCCCAGCATCGTCCACATCGCCATTTCGAACGCGCCGGTGTCCGAGCCCGGCACGATGCCGATGCGGTGCGTCTCTGGCAGGTTCAGCAGCTCGCGCATCAGGTCGATGCAATGTTGCAGCCGCGCCTTGCCGATCTTCGACCGGTGCGAACGCCCCAGCGAATCGGTGGCGAGCTTCGCCGCATCCCAGCCCGGAGGCTTGGCGCAGGGCCCGGAGCTGAAGAAGGGGCGTGCCGGCTTCGTCGTCGGCTTGTGCGCACCCGTAACGGCGGGTGCGGTGGCGGTATCCGTCAATGTATCTCTCCTCACAGAGAGCGCGCGCCGCGTTGGGACGGCGTGGCCCGCCGACGGCCCTAGAGGCACGGACCGGCGCTGGCAAGGCACTTCTCTCGACAGTGTCCGCAAGGCACGGCAGTGTCCGCCACAAGAACGAGAGGGCGAATCGATGGACCAAGCGCAGGACCCGACCGGCCGTGGCAAAGTCGCGATTGTCCTTGTCTGGCTATGGCTTGCGGTCACATGTCTGGAACACCTGGCGTCGCTGTTCACCATTGCCGTACTCGGCGGTTTCGGCGGTGACATCGCGGCACAGCAACAGCTCCAACTTGCTGATATCTATACGAAGTGGACCTCGTTCGGCAGTCTCGTCGCGCTCGTGGTGACAGGGATCGCGGTGCTGCGCTGGATATCGCTGACGAATCGCAATGCGCAGACCTGGAGCGATCAGGTGGAGGTGACGCCCGGGTGGGCCGTCGGCTGGTTCTTCGTTCCCGTCGCCTGCCTGTTCGTGCCGTTCAAGGGCGTCAGCGCGACATGGCGCGCCACCCTGATGCCCGCGGACATCGAGAGCGTTCCGGTGCCTGCAATCCTGCGCTGGTGGTGGGGCTTGTGGCTGGCGATGAATTTCGCGGGCTATCTGCCGTCCTACCTTCTTCTTCATGCCGTCACGCCCGACCAACTCATCATCGCGCGCTGGTGGAGCGCCGCAGAAATCCTGATCGACGTTCCGCTCGCCCTCGTTCTCGTCCGGGTCATCGCAAGATTGTCGGCGATGCAGCGCGAGGTTTTGATCGAGCGGGAACGCACGATAGATCACGATCATGAGTATGCGTCATGATCGCCGCACCGCAGCGCTGCTTGTCGCGCTGACGCTCGCCGCCTGCGGCCGCACCGAGCGGCCCGTGCCGCAGCAGCGCGAATCGATCGCCACGGTGTCGGTGCGCGAGACGGCGCAATGCCTTGCCGACCTGCGCACGATGAACGTCGCCTATCGCGTGCTGCCCGACACGGATTACGGCAACGGCTGCGGCCTGTCGGGCACCGTGCAGCTGGTCGAGATCGGCGTGCCGGTGACCGGCCTCGGCGCGGTGCGCTGCGGCGAGGCGCGGGCGTTTTCCGGCTGGATCCGCAATGCGGTGGCGCCGGCGGCGTATCAGATCCTCGGCAGCGAACTCGCCAGCGTGCAGAGCATGGGCAGCTACGCGTGTCGCAACGTCGTCGGTTCGGTGCGCAATGCCAGCCGCCGGTCGGGCCATGCCATCGCCAATGCGGTCGACATCGGCGGCGTGACGCTGAAGGACGGGCGCCGATTGAGCGTGCTCGGCGACTGGTCCTCGCCCGATCCGGCCGTGCAACGCTTCTGGACGACGATCCACGATTCGGCCTGCCGCCGCTTCGGCACGGTGCTGTCGCCGGCGTACAATGCCGCGCACCGCAACCACCTGCATCTGGAGGACGACGGCGCCCGCTTCTGCCGCTGACGATTTCGCCCGTTGAGGCAGGCCCGGCTTTGCTCTAACGCCCTCGGATGACTGACACACGCGTACCAGAGCGGGTCTTTCCCCGCGCCCGCCAGGATGCCGCCAGCGCCCAACAGGCGATCTCCACGCCGCAGACCGAGCACCCCGCCTACCAGCTCGCCTTCCAGGACATGGACTTCCTGCTGCGCGAGGATCTGCGCCCGATCCGCTTCCAGCTCGAATTGCTCAAGCCCGAGCTGCTGCTGGAGGAGGCGAAGATCGCCTCCACCTTCGTGATGTACGGTTCGGCGCGCATTCCGGAACCCGCCAAGGCGCAGGCGATGCTGGAGCTCGCCACCGACGATACGTCGCGCGCCATCGCGCAGCGCCTCGTCGACAAGAGCCGCTATTACGAGGTCGCGCGCGAGCTGGCGCAGATCGCCAGCCGCGTGCCGCGCGACCAGAACGGCATGCGCCAGTTCGTCGTCTGCTCCGGCGGCGGCCCGTCGATCATGGAAGCCGCCAACCGCGGCGCGACCGACGTCGGCGCCGAATCGATCGGCCTCAACATCGTGCTGCCGCACGAACAGGCGCCCAATCCCTATGTCACGCCGTCGCTGAGCTTCCAGTTCCACTATTTCGCGCTGCGCAAGATGCACTTCCTCTTGCGCGCCCGCGCCCTCGCCGCCTTCCCGGGCGGGTTCGGCACGTTCGACGAGCTGTTCGAGCTGCTGACGCTGATCCAGACCGGCAAGATCAAGCCGATCCCGGTGCTGCTGTTCGGCCGCGAATTCTGGGAAAAGGTGGTGAACTTCCAGGCCCTGGTCGACGAAGGCGTGGTCAGCCAGCGCGATCTCGGCATCTTCACCTATGTCGAGACCGCCGAAGAGGCCTGGGACGTGGTGCGCGCCTTCTACGAGGAACAGGCGAAGAAGGAGGGGTAACCCCCCAACTCCCTCTCCCCTCGGGAGAGGGAGGGAGGCGCGTCAGCGCCGGAAGGGTGAGGGCGGGCGCGGGACGGCACGAGGAGCGCCACAAGCCGTCGCGCACCGAGCCCTCACCTGTCGCCGTCTGCGACGGCTCTTCCTCTCCCGGAGGGAGAGGAATTGGCGGTCACTTCCCCGCCTTGGCGCCTTCGATCGCGGCGTTCGGATCGACCGAGGGCGCGCCCGATGCCGGCGTGCCGGTGTTGCCGAGGTTGTTGGCGGCATCGGTGTTGGTGATCGAATCCTTGGCGGCGTTGGTCGCCGGCTTCTCCGCACCTTCCTTGGCCGGCGCGGCGCCTGCGGCAGGCGCGGCGGGCAGCGGCAGGTTGGAACCCTGGCTGTTCAGATAGGCGATGACGTTGGCGCGATCC
This sequence comes from Sphingomonas cellulosilytica, assembly GCF_052321755.1. NCBI lineage: Bacteria > Pseudomonadati > Pseudomonadota > Alphaproteobacteria > Sphingomonadales > Sphingomonadaceae > Sphingomonas > Sphingomonas cellulosilytica. Next base: position 101,099 of record NZ_JBQRTT010000006.1, on the reverse strand, counting down.
TGCGGGTTGCCGAGGCCGGCGAAGGTCATCTTGGTGCCCGGCGCGAACTTGCGCGGGCTGGTCAGCCACGCGTTCATCTTCTCGAAGTCCCAGTTGCCGCCGACGCCCTTCAGCGCGTCGGAGAAGGCGAAGCCGCCCTTGCCCTGGCCGATCGGCTCGCCCAGCGTGCCGTACAGGTTCGGGCCGATGCCGTTCGCCCCGCCCTGGTTGATCGTGTGGCAGGCGGCGCACTTCTTGAAGACCTCGGCGCCCTTGGCGACGTCCGCGGTCGGCAGCAGCGTCGCGATCGGCACGGCCGCGGCCTCGCCGCCGCCACCGGCTTCCTCGACGCCCTCGATCGCATAGCCCATCTTTTCGGGCCGCTCGCTGTGGAAGATCTGGCCGCCGACGATCGACAGACCGAGCGCGAGCCCGCAGGCTGCCAGCGTCCACCCGGCGATCGTATTGGTGCGGTTGTCCATCTGCCTAACGCTGCCCCTGTTTTCGTTGCATCTGCTGCTCGCGCGGCAAACCCATAGGAAACGGCGCCTGCCTTCGCAAGCGCGCGCTTGATGACGCAGCCGCAGCGCTTTACGCCCCCGCGGCCATGGAAACCTACGCCGCCCCCGCCCGCCCGATCGTCGCCGCGATGACCGCCGCCGCCGCCGCCGCGCCGGATCGCGCCGTCGCCTTTCAGGGCGCACCGGGCGCGAACAGCCATGTCGCGGCGCTGGAGGCGTTCCCGGACGGCCTGCCGCTCCCCTGTTTCGCGTTCGAGGATGCGATCGATGCGGTGCGCGACGGACGCGCCGACTGCGCCGTCATCCCGATCGAGAATTCGCTGCACGGCCGCGTCGCCGACATCCATTTCCTGCTGCCCGAATCCGGGCTGGTCATCACCGGCGAACATTTCCTGTCGATCCGCCACGCGCTGATGGGCACCGGCCCGCGCGATGGGGTGACGGAGGCGATGAGCCACCCGCAGGCGCTGGGCCAATGCCGCCACTGGCTGAAGGCGCACGGCATCCGCCAGGTGTCCTATCCCGACACCGCCGGCGCCGCCGCCTATGTCGCCGAACGCGGCGACCCCGCCGTGGCGGCGCTCGCCCCGCCCGGCGCGGCGGCGATCTACGGCCTCGACCTGCTGGGCGTCGACATCGCCGATGCCGAGCACAACACCACCCGCTTCGTGGTGCTGGCGCGCGGCGGCAAGCCGCCGGTCGGCGACGGCCCCTGGATGACGACGCTGATCTTCGAGGTGAAGAACGTGCCCGCCGCGCTCTACAAGGCGATGGGCGGATTCGCCACCAACGGCGTCAACATGACCAAGCTCGAAAGCTATCAGCGCGGCGGCAGCTTCGCCGCCACCGAATTCTACGCCGATATCCAGGGCAAGCCCGGCGACCCCGCCGTCGACCGCGCGCTGGAGGAACTCGGCTTCCATTCCAAATGGGTCCGCGTGCTCGGCACCTACCGGCGCGCGCGCGAACGGGGCTGAGGCTCAGCCCCCGCCGCCTTTCCTGCCGACGATGTCGTAGTGGATGCGCACCCATGCGCCGATCTGCGGCTTGCCGTTGACGCGGGGCGGGCGGATCTTGAACTGCCACGCCGCCTCGCGGATCGCGCGGGCGAGGCCCAGGCCGGGCCGCGAATCGCCCAGCTGCACGCAATCCTCCACCCGATAGTTCGGCGCGGTGCGGCAGGCGATCTCCGCCCAGGAGCCCGCCGGCACGTCATGATGCGGCATATAGGGGTCGATCTGCGACGGCACCGGCTCGATATACCATTCGGCGGCATAGAGGCGCTGACCGCCCGGCCCGGTGCCGGCCGCGGCCGTTGTCTCGCCGTCGTTGCCGTCACCCTGCCCGTTCGCCGCGGCAAGCTGCTTGCCGGCGCTGCCGCCCGACCGGTCCGACGGGATCTTGCCGACGTCCGTCGCGGCATAATCCTTGCGGCTGAGCATCAGGTAACCGGGAAAGGGCGTATCGACCGGCGGCGTCACCGGCGTCTCCTCCGTCGGCGGCTTGGGCGCGGCGGGCGGCTCGGGTGCGGGGCGGCGGCTGGCGTTGGCGGCACGGGCCGGCGCCTTCTGGCTCTTGGTGGCGGTGGACTGGTTGTCGCCGACCGGCAGCATGTTGACGGTCAGCGACCGGCCCGGCTCCTTGGGCGCATCCAGCGGCGGCGCCAGGCGCAGCAGCAGGAAGACGATGATGAGGTGCGCAAGGATGGTGAGCGCGAGCGAGGTCGCGCGGCGGCGGTCCGACGATGGCTGATAGGACCGCATGGAACTTGCGCGCCTAGCGCGCGCCGCGGCGGGCCGCAACTGCTTCACGATCGCGTCATCCCAGCGCCATCTTCGCCCCCCAAGGCGGCGCGCGATGCAGCACAGAATCGCCTTCTACGATCTCGACCGCACGATCACCCGCGCCGGCACCTGGACGCCGTTCCTGCTGCACGCGGTGATCGCGCATGCGCCGTGGCGGCTCGCGCTGCTGCCCGTCGTGCTCGGCGTGGCGGGGTTGCGCGGCATCGGCCTCGTCCACCGCGACACGCTGAAGCAGGTCATGCACCGCGCCGCGCTCGGCACGCTGACGCCCGACCGCGCCGAACGGATCGCGGCGGGCTGGCTGGCGCGCGTCGGCCCGGGCCAGATCCGCCGCGGCGCCCGCGCGCAGATCGCCGCCGACAGGGCTGCCGGCTATCGGATCGTCATCGCCACCGCCGCCTATGCCTTCTACGCCCGCGCCATCGCCACGGAACTGGGCGCTGACGCCCTGATCGCCACCCGCACCGCCACGGATGCGCGCGGCCGCCTGCTGCCGCGGATCGACGGCGGCAATTGCTACGGCCCCGCCAAGCTCGCGATGATCGAGGCCTGGCTCGCCGAGCAGGGGATCGCCCGCGACGCCGCGCACGTCCGCGTCTATTCCGACCATGTGTCCGACGTGCCCGTGCTCGCCTGGGCCGACGAAGGCGTCGCGGTGAACCCGCATGCCGCCCTCGCCAGCGTCGCCACCGCGCGCGGCTGGCGTCAGGTGGATTGGGATTAGGATTAACGAAACGCGCGGAAGAGCGCGTTTCGAGACGGTGCCGGCCCGCTCCCCCGCCCGACCTCCCACAGAGTATCCTTGATGGGAGGTCGGGCGGGGGAGCGGGCCGGCACCGCGACATGCGCCGACGGCGCATGTCCAGACGAACGCTAAACGATCAGGCCGCGCACCAGGTCGAGGTCGGCGGGCTTGTCGACATCCACCGCCGCCAGGCCATGGCGCGCCGCCACCGCCGCCGCCTTCACCCCCGCCGCCGCACCGAGCCGGGCAAGCGCGTCGGCCAGCGTCAGCCGCCCGCACAGGTAGCGCAGCAGCGTTCCCGCCCCCAGCCGGCGCACGATCCGCCACGGCCGCTTGCGGTCGCGCTCCACGGCCATCCACAGGCGCACCGCCCCCTCGGCTGCCGGGTTGCGCAGCAGGAACAGGTTGCACCCGGACCAGTCGCCATCGGCGAAGCGCAGATAGGTCCGCCGCGTCGGTGGCGCATCGCGCGCGATCACGTCGCGGCGGGCGAGCAGCGCCGCGACATCGGCGTCGGCGGGCGTGTCGGCCAGGAAATCGCGCACCCATTCGGGCCGCAACAGCGCATGATCCGCGGTGGTGACCAGCAACGGCGTGCCGAGCGCCGACAGGCCGGCGAGCGTGCTGAGGCTCGGCCCGGCGGCGGCATCGATCGGCTCCGCACCGATCCGCAGCGCCTCGGCCCGCACGCCCGGGCTGTTCGCCGATACCGCGATCCGGCCCGCGCCGGCCGCGCGCAAGGCGTCGACGACGCGCGCCAGCATCGTCGCCTCGCCCAGCCGGATCAGCGCCTTATCATCGACGCCGGCATAGGCCGCGACCGGGTCCGTCCCGCCGCGCGATCCCGCCAGCACCAGCACGTCGAACGTCATGGCTGGCGGTTATGCCACACCCGCCACATCACGCCAGGCGCGGCGAGCACCGGATGCCGCTCGCGCCACGGCGTCAGCGGCAGTGCGACGCCGGTGTGCCGCTGCAGCTTCCACAGGCCGTAGCGGGCGGCGCCGTCGAAGGTGAAGGCCGCCTTCACCAGCCGGGCGAGGTTGAGCCATTTGCCGCTGCGCTGGCGCAGCCACCAGGCGGCGAGCGTCGCCCGCCGGTCGGCCTCCTCCACCTGCGGCACATAATCCTCGCCGCGCCGTGCATGTCCGATTCCCGCCCCCTGCCAGGCGAGCGGCAGCAGTTGCGCGAACCGGTCGGGCGCGAAGGCGATGATCTGCCGTTCGCGCCCCGGCGCCTCGACGCGCAGTTCGGCCGAATAGGTCTGCCGGAACAGCGCCAGCCAGTAATCGGCCGCGCTGCCGTGCTGGGGGCCGAGCACCGCGGCGAAGCGCGATGCGGTCGCCGCGGCATAGGCGACGCTGCGCACCACCCGCATGCGGATCAGCGGATCGGCCGCCCAGACCAGCGCGGCGGGTTGTGCGAAGCGCGTCCAGATCGTCGTATCCACCGTCCGCCCCTCGGCGGCGCGGCAAAAGGTGTCGAGCGGCATCGTCGCCACCTTGGCGCGGATCACCTGCGCGCCCAGCGTCACCTCGTGGAAGCTGACGTCCGGCCACAGCGTCCGCGTCGCCCAGGCGCGCAGTCCCCAGCCCTTGGGAGGGGGGGTGAGCACGTAGAAATCCAGCACGCCGTCGAGGTCGCCGGTGCGCAGCACCGATCCGTAGAACAGCACCGCGCTGCCACCCAGCCGCCGCACCACCTCGCGCGCGACGGCGGCGATATCGGGGGCGACCGGCGTTTCCAGTTCGTCGGCGACGAACGACAGCAACGTCGCGGTCACGGCACCGCGAACCGGATCGGCGCTCCCGCCCGGATGGTCAGGTCGCCACCGGGATAATGTTCGCCGTCGAGGATGAACCCCTCGTCCGCCTGCACCCGCAGCGTGCGCGGATCGGACCGTGCGAAGCCCGCGGCGACCGCCGGGCTGCCTTCCGTTCCGGTCAGGATCGGCTTCAGCATGCGGAACAGGTGGCGCGGCGGCGCATCCACGGTCAGCATCTTGAGGCCGGCGCGCTGGCGGCCGAACGGCTTCAGGCCCAGCGGCATCCGCTCCAGCGTGGAGGCGAGCAGCAGGTAGAGCGGCCGTGCCGTCGCCGGTGCGCCGTCCGCCGCCACCCGGATCGTGGTGCCGCGCCGCCAGGCGTTATCGGCGCCGCCGAACAGCGTCTGCGCGATGCTCCAGCCGAGCGACAGCGCCACGGCGATGCCGTTGAACGCGCCCGCGCGGTGTGTGCTCTGCGCCAGCTCGGTCGCCCGCACGAATCCGCCCATGCCGAGCAGGAAGCCGCGCGCATCGGGCCGCGTCGCTTCGCCGCGCAGGATCTCGACCGGTTCGCGCCGCACGAATCGCCCGGCGCGCGCCGCCGCGATCGCATCGCGCACCGCCCAGTCTTCGGGGATGCCCAGGTCCAGTGCCAGCGCGTTGGTCTTGCCCGACGGGATGATCGCCATCGCCGGCAAAGTGTCGAACACCCGCGACGCCGCCGTCATCACGTCGCGCAGCGTGCCGTCGCCGCCGTTCACCACCAGCAGGTCGATGCCCCGCGCCGCATAGTCGCGCAGCGTGTCCTCCAGCGCCTCGAACGTGTCGGGCGCGGCATAGGCGACGTCCGGCCAGTGATCGAGGCGCATGCCGTGGCGCAGGTTGCGGTGGCTGCGGCCGTTGGCGATCACCCCGACCAGCAGCGGTGCGGACGCTGCCGGCGGCGGCTTGGCCACCGGCGGCAGGGCACGGCTCGCCGGCGCGCGAAACGCCTCGGCACCGCGGAACAGCGCGCGGCCTGCCGCACCCGTTCCAGCCGCACCGGCCAGCAGCCGTTTATCGATGCGCGTCGCCAACCCTGTCGCCTCCGTCACGCGGTCTTCATGAAACCGTCACAAAGGGGAATTTGGGCAGGATTACGGCCCTAACAAGACTCCTGATCCAGATTGCAACGATTTCGCCCGATCCAGCTGATTTACAACAGAACTCAGGCCGGGACGGATGGTTTCGCCTGCAACAGCGACCAGGTGGCGATTCCCAGCAGCAGCGCGACCACCAGCGCATTGACCAGCACCGCGATCGACACGCCGATCACCTCCAGCGACGGGCTGAGCCAGAAACTGATGCCGAACAGCGCGACGATGCCGATCACCCGCGCGACGAAGGTCGCGCCGATCCGGTTGGCGGCGAGCAGCAGCGGCTCGAACCCGACGGTGACGAGGTCGATGCACCCCGCCGCCGCCAGCCACAGCAGGATCGGATAGGCGCGGCCGAACGCCTTGCCGCCCATCAGCGTCAGCACCGGATGGCCGAACAGCACCACGATCAGGAAGGCGAAGGCGGCGACCACCGTCGCCATCAGGAACGACCGCAGGATCATCTGCCGCACGCGGGCAAGGCCGCCCGCCGCCACCGCCCGCACGATCTCGGGAAAGGCGGCGCGGGCGAGCAGTTGCGACACCTTGGTCAGCGCCTGCGCCAGTTGCAGCGCGAGCCGGAACGCGCCGGCGGAGGCGGTGCCGACGGTGCCGCCGACCAGCAGCAGCGGGATCTGCTTGGCGGACAGGCCGAGCGACGAGCTTGCGTTGGTGGCGAGCGAGAAGCGCACGATGCCGGGATGGTCGCGCACCACGTCGCGCACGCCCGTGCCGCGCGCGAACAGCAGCCGCAGGTCGCCGGTCCGCGCCAGCGCCCCCCAATAGGCCGCCGCGGTCAGCACCTCGGCCAGGCCCCAGGCGATCAGGAATCCGGTGACGCTCGGCAGCACCACCGCCGCCGTCACCGCGCCGATCAGCCGCACCACCGGCGTCACGCTGTCGGCCGCGGCGGCGAAGGAGAAGCGGTCGCGCAGCCGCAGGATGCCGAGCGGCGTCGAGCGGATCGACAGCAGTTGCGCCACGGTGAAGATCATCGTCGCGCGGGCATGGACCGGCCGCACGCCCAGCGCCTCGCCCCAGGTGCGGATGATGACCGCCGCCAGCACGACGCCCAGGATCGCGCTGGCGAGGTCGAGCAGTCCGCACGCCTTGAACAGGCGGGCGAGCCGCGCCTCGCCGCCGGGCTCGACATGGCCGGTGCCGTAGCGGACGATGATCTGCCACGTCTGGAAACCGACCACCGTCGCCAGCGCCTGGCTCGCCCCGGTGATGAGCGCGAAGCGGCCGAAGCCCTCAACGCCCAGCGTGCGGGTGACGATGGCGAGGTAGACGAGGCTCAGCACCGCCAGCACGCCGCGGCTCGCCAGCATCCAGCCCAGATTGCGCGCGATCGCCCGGATGGCGCCGGTCTTGGGCACGTCCCCGCCCTGCGCCCCGCCGCTCATGCCGGGCGCGCCGCCGCTTACGCCAGCCAGCTGACGATCCTCTGCCCGCGCGCCGCCGCGGCCATCGCCTGGAACAGGCGGACGAGGTGGACGACCAGCGACAGCATCGTCCACACCGCCACCGCGACGATCCCCCAGTCCGGCCGGGTCACCAGCAGCCCTGCGAACAGGATCACCATGTTGGGATTGCGCCGCGCGGTGACCAGGCGGAATTGGCTGTCGAATCGCTGCCACACGTGGATGTGCATCCCGAACCGGGCGATGAACGCCCCCTCGATCAGCCGTTGCGCGACATAGCCGAACAGCATCGCGGCGATCACCGCGACGAAGGTATCGTGGCCGAGCGGCCGGCCGTAGACGGCGCACCCCGTCGCCCACGCCCACCACCAGAAGGGCGGATGGATCAGGTCGACGCCGTGATCCCAGGCATTGCCGAGCGCCGACGAGGTGATCGTGCAACGCGCCAGCTTGCCGTCGACGGTGTCGAGCACCATGAAGACGAGGCCGATGGCAAGCCCGCTCCAGAACCAGCCGTACCAGAAGGCGACCGTGGCGACGATGCACAGCACCGATCCGATGGCGGTCACCTGATTGGGCGAGATGCCCGCACGCGCGCACAGCCGGGTGAGCACCAGCGCCCATTCCGGCCAGAGATATTTGGTCAGCAGGTCGGTGACGCCCTTGTAGGCGCCGGTATAGCTCGCCCGCTCGATGGCGGGCACGCTGGCCGCGGTCAGCCGCTCGGCGAAGGGGCGCTCGCGCTTGCGCAGCGCTTCGTTGAAGATGCCGCCTTCGTCCTCCGCCTCGATCACCGCCAGATCGCCCGCCTCCAGCGGCAGGTCCGCCGCCATCGCCGCCGCGATCCGCGTGCCGCCGGCGCCGTCGACATGCGCCAGCACCGGCACGCCGCCGCGGGTCAGCACGGTGCCCGGCCGCGCGACGAGATGCGGCAGCCACGCGGGATCGAAGGCGAAGGCGCTGTTGGCGAGCAGCACGGCCCCGGCCTCATCACCGACCACGTCCGCAAACGGCAGCTTGCGCGCCGCCGCCAGCCGCCGCAGCCGCTCGGTGGTGCTCATCCCCCACAGCGGCGTCGTGTTGCTGCCGACGGGAACCACGGTCGGTCGGGGCGAGGAAGCGGATGCGGCCATGACGCGTGCGATAGCGTCACCTGCGCGTCCGGGATAGTCGGGACGGATCAACCGCTTGGCGAGTCCCTGCCCCGCCCGCCCGCCGTCCCCAGGGCCATCGCATATGGCTGTCTGATCCGCGACGGTGGTCCTTCATCCTCCGTCATGCCGGACTCGGTCCGGCATCCACCGTGCCGCACACCAATACGCTATTGGTTTTGTAGCACGGTGGACCCCGGAACAAGTCCGGGGTGACGGAAAATACGGGGATGGCATGCCCCTCCACCCGAAGCCGGCGGCCATCATCGCCATATGCGATAGCCCTCCCGTCATCCCCCTTCCGTCATCCCCCTTCCGTCATCCCGGCGAACGCCGGGACCCATGGCCTCGATCCGCCCGCGGTGGACACCCAACCTGCGTTCCGCATCCATGGGTCCCGGCGTCCGCCGGGATGACGACAGATGTGAGGGCCTGAGACTGTAAGAGGTTACCCCCCGCCCGCCAGCACCCCCAGGATCGCCGCCGCCGCCCGCGCAGGCGCCACCCCGCTGACATCCCCCAGCGATTGCGCCGCGAACGCCCGCTGCGCCGCCAGATAGCCGGCATGATCGCGCCCCGCCCGCTCCAGCGCCGGCAACAGCGCGGCGCGGTCGGTCACCACCTCCCCCGCCCGCCACATCGCGTAGCTTGCATCGCCGTCCCATGCGACGCCGCGCGGGTCGAGGAACACGCACGGCCGCGGCCGCATCAGGAATTCGACCACCTGGCTCGACGTATCGCCCAGGTACAGGTCGGCGGCGGCGGTATAGCTGCCGTCGACCATCGCGAAGCTGTCGAGGTCGACATGCACGTCCCCCCGCCCCGCGATCGACGCGGCAAAGGCGCGGACCTCGGGTGCCTTCTCCGCCAGTCGCTGGTGCGGCGCGAAGATCAGGTTCCAGCGCCCGCTGGCGAGGATCGCCCGCACCGCCTCCTCGCCCCAGTCCCACCAGGACGAGCGATGCCGTTGCCAGTGCGGTGCATAGAGCAGCACCGGCCGTCCTTCCGCAAAGGCGAGGTCGCGGTGCGTCCGCTGGCGGAACCCCGCCTTGATATAGCCCACCGCCACCGTGCGGTCGCGGGCGACGCCGTGCGCGGCCAGCGCCGCGCGCTCCCGCTCCGCGGCGACGATCGTCAGCGCCGCCGCGCGCCGCCGCCGGTCGTCGCGGTTCATCATCGATCCCGCGCCGTGCAGGATGTTCACGAAGCGCGTGCGCGTCGGCAGCACGGTCGGTATCCACAGGCTGGTCTGCTCCGCCGACACCACCACCCGCGTACCCCACAGCCGCGGCGCCAGCCGGGCGAGCAGCGGCAGCTTGGGCGGCAGCGGCGGATTGCGCCCCGCCTCCCACGCGCCGAGGTCGCGATAGCCGGGCGCACGGCGGAACCGCACGTTGGCCCGGTCGCCCAGCCAGCCACGCACCAGCGCCTCGTGCATCGAGGTCGCCACCCACACGTCGATCGTCACGGCGGGCACCGCCCCGGTCCCCGCCAGAGCCTCCAGCACCGGGTAGAGGTGCGGGATCAGCAGCGTCTCGCCGAGGAAGAGGAAGGCGACGTCCGCCTTCACGCCTGCGCCGTACCCTGCCCGGCCCAGGCGGCGATATCCTCCGGCCGGTCGATCTCCTGCCACGCGCCCGGCCCGGCGAGGATCGCGCGCACCGGTGCATAGCGGGCAAGCTCGGCGATCACCGCATGGTGAAAGGCATTGAGCCCCCCCGGACGGGCGATCACCGCCTCCAGTGCCTGCGCATAGGCATCGCCGCCGCCCGACACGATCACCCCCAGCGAGCGGTGCGTCGCGACATCGGCCTCCAGGTCCTTGGCGACTGCGCACACCTGCCCGTTGGCGACGGTCGCCAGCATGTCGTCGGTCGCCGCCTCGCGCAGCGGCTCGACCAGCAGGCCGACGCCCGGCCGCTCCGCCGCACCGGCCGCGGCGGCGATCAGCCCCTCGGCGAAGACGGTGTCGCCGTTCATCAGGCAGAACGGATCGCCCAGCAGGTCGCGCGCCATCCACACGCTGCCGATGCTGCTCGCCACCGACCAGAAGGGGTTGAAGACCAGCCGCACCGGCAGTGGCGGCGTCGCCCGGGCGAGGTGCGCGCCGATCTGCCGGTAGCGATAGCCGCCGACGATCGTCGCCCGCGCGATCCCCGCCCCCGCCAGTGCATCCAGCTGGTGATCGAGGATGCTGCGCCCGCCCACCTCGACCAGGCATTTCGGCATCTCGCGGGTCAGCGGCAGCAACCGCGAGCCGATGCCCGCGCTGAGGATCACAGCTTGCATCGCGCGGGCCTTAGCGGTGGCAGCCGTATCGGAAAAGCTTTGGATCGAAGGTGTTCGACGAAGGCCGGTGCGCGTCTTCGCGCGAATCGGATCACCCCGACAGCGTCCGGCGCACCGCATCCTGCCACCCCGCCGCCAGCGCCGTGCGCCGTTCGGCCGGCATCGCCGGCGCAAAGCCGTCCGCCCGCTGCCACAGCCGCGCCAGCGCGTCGCAGTCCGTCCACACCCCCGTCGCCAGCCCGGCGTGGAAGGCCGCGCCCAGGGCCGTGGTTTCGAGATGCACCGGCCGCTCCACGGCCACATCGACCATGTCGGCGAGGAACTGGCACAGCCAGTCGTTCGCCGCCATTCCGCCGTCCACCCGCAACGTCGCCGGCCGCGCGCCCCCGTCGGCGATCATCGCCGCGGCGAGGTCCATCGTCTGATACCCCACCGCCTCCAGCGCCGCGCGGGCGAGGTGCGCCGCGGTCGCGCCCAGCGTCAGGCCGTAGATCGCGCCGCGCGCCTCCGGGTCCCAGTGCGGCGCGCCCAGCCCGACGAAGGCCGGCACCATGTAGACGCCGTGGCTGTCGGGCACCTGCGTCGCCATGTCGCGCGTCTCGCGCGCATGGGTGATGACGCCCAGGCCGTCGCGCAGCCACTTCACCGCCGCGCCGGCGACGAAGATCGATCCCTCCAGCGCATAGGTCATCCGCCCGCCCAGCCGCCACGCCGGCGTGGTCAGCAGCCGATGCTGCGACGCGATCGCCTCGGTCCCGGTGTTGAGCAGCATGAAGCAGCCGGTGCCATAGGTCGATTTGGCCATGCCCCGCGCGAAGCACGCCTGCCCGAACAAGGCCGCCTGCTGGTCGCCCGCCATGCCGGCGATCGGGATCGCGGCGTCGAACAGGCCCGGCGCGGTGGTGCCGAACAGGTGGCTGTTGTCGTGCACCGCCGGCAGCATCGCCATCGGTACGCCGAACAGCCGGCACAGTTCCTCGTCCCAGCATTGCCGCCGGATATCGTACAGCGAGGTGCGCGCCGCATTGGTCACGTCGGTCGCATGCACCGCGCCGCCGGTCAGCCGCCACAGCAGGAAACTGTCGATCGTGCCGAAGGCGAGTTCGCCACGCTCCGCCCGCGCGCGTGCACCGCCGACATGATCCAGGATCCACGCGATCTTGGCGGCGGAGAAATAGGGATCGAGCAACAGCCCGGTCTTCGCCCGCACCGCCGCCTCGGCACCGTCGCGCTTCAGCCCGGCGCAGACTTCGGCGGTGCGCCGGTCCTGCCAGACGATGGCACGATACACCGCTTCGCCGGTGGCGCGATCCCAGACCACCACCGTCTCGCGCTGGTTGGTGATGCCGATCCCGGCGATCCCGCCCGCACCGACGCCGCTCTCGTCGATCGCGCGGCGCGCGGTGGCCAGCGTGTCGCGCCAGATATCCTCGGGATCGTGCTCGACCCGGCCGGGTGCGGGATAATGCTGTGCGAATTCCGCCTGCGCCGTCGCCACCGGCCGCGCCTCGGCATCGAAGACGATCGCGCGCGTCGACGTCGTTCCCTGATCGATCGCGAGGATATGGCGGGCGGAGGAGCGCTGTCGCATCGCGCCATGTTGGCGGCGCGGCAGTTTCGGGTAAAGTGCCGCGATGACGGATGTGGACCTGCTCGTCGTCGGCGGCGGCATCAACGGCACGGGAATCGCCCGCGATGCCGCCGGCCGCGGCCTGTCGGTGATGCTGGTCGAACAGGACGATCTCGCCGCACATACCTCGTCGGCCAGCACCAAGCTGATCCACGGCGGCCTGCGCTACCTCGAATATGGCGAATTCCGCCTGGTGCGAGAGGCGCTGGTCGAGCGCGAGCGGCTGCTGGCCATCGCGCCGCACATCATCTGGCCGCTCGCCTTCGTGCTGCCGCAGGCGGGCTCGCCGCGCCCCGCCTGGATGGTGCGGCTCGGCCTGTTCCTCTACGATCATCTCGGCGGCCGCCGCCGCCTGCCCGCGACCCGCACGATCGATCTCGCCCGCGATCCCCGCGGCGCCGGGCTGAAGGCGGGCGGCGGCCGCGCCTTCGTCTATGCCGATTGCTGGGTGGAGGACAGCCGGCTGGTGGCGCTCAACGCCCGCGACGCAGGCGATCGCGGCGCCGCCATCCGCACGCGCACCCGGTTGAGCGCCGCCGAACGTCGTGATGGCCTCTGGCGCGCGACGATCGAGGATTCCGCCGGCAGCCGCATCGTCACCGCCCGCGCGCTGGTCAATGCCGCCGGCCCGTGGGTCGCCGACCTCCTGTCGCGGATACCGGGCACGCGCCAGGATCGCGGCGTCCGCTTGGTGAAGGGCAGCCATATCGTCGTCCCGAAGCTGTACGCGGGCGACCACGCCTTCCTGCTCCAGAACCCCGACCGCCGCGTCGTCTTCGCCATCCCCTACGAACGCGACTTCACCCTGATCGGCACCACCGACGAACCCTGGCAGGGGCCGCCCGGCCGCGCGCGGATCGACGCCGATGAAACCGCCTATCTCTGCGCGACCGCCAGCCGCTATTTCACCAAAAGCGTCACGCCCGCCGACGTCGTCTGGACCTATTCCGGCATCCGCCCCCTCTACGACGACCACGCCGCCAGCGCCTCGGCGGTGACGCGCGACTATGTGCTAGACCTCGATGCGGACGACGGCGCCGCGCCGCTGCTCAGCATCTTCGGCGGCAAGATCACCACCTATCGCAAGCTCGCCGAACACGCGCTGGAGAAGCTCGCGCCGACCTTCCCGCAGGCCGGCCCCGCCTGGACCGCGACCGCGCCGTTGCCCGGCGGCGACTTCGCCGATTTCGACGCACTCGTCGCCGCCCTCACCGCCCGCTACCCCGGCCTGCCGCGGACATTGCTCCACCGGCTCGCCCGCGCTTATGGCACCTGCACCTCGTCCCTACTCGGCGAGGCGCGCAGCATCGCCGACCTCGGCCGCCCCTTCGGCGGCGACCTGTACGCCGCCGAGGTCGACTGGCTGGTCACGCGGGAATGGGCATGCACCGCCGAGGATATCCTCTACCGGCGCAGCAAGCTCGGCCTCCACGTCCCCGCCGACACGGCCACGGCGATCGAGGGCTATCTGGCGGAGCGATGACGATCCGTCATCTCACACGCTGACCGCGCTCACCGCGCGACCGTCCGCGCCGAAGATGCGCAGGTAGCGTTCGATCTCCGCCGAATCGCCCGTCGCCTTGGCGGGATTGTCGGACAGCTTCACCGCGGGGCGGCCGTTCGCCCGCGTCACCTTGGCGACCAGCGAGATCGGCTCCAGCCCCGCCGCGCCATCCGGGTCGCAACCGCGGAAGTCGTTGGTCAGGTTGGTCCCCCAGCCAAAGCTCATCCGCACCCGTCCGTGGAAGTGGCGATAGACGCGCTCGATGCTTTCCACGTCCATGCCGTCGGAAAAGATCAGCAGCTTGGTGCGCGGGTCCTGCCCCTTCGCCTGCCACCAGGCGATGATCCGCTCGCCCGCCTCGATCGGCGGCGCGCTGTCGGGACGAAAGCCGGTCCAGCCCGCCACCCAGGGCGGCGCATCGCGCAGGAACGCCTCCGTGCCGAACGCGTCGGGCAGCACCACCAGCAGATTGCCGTCGTAATGCGCCTGCCATTCCTCCAGCACGCGATAGGGGGCCGCCGCGACGCCGGCATCGTCGTCGGCCAGCGCGGCGAGCACCATCGGCAGCTCGTGCGCGTTGGTGCCGATCGCCTCCAGGTCGTTGTCCATCGCCAGCAGCACGTTGGACGATCCGATGAAGCGCTGCCCCAACCCCTCCTTCAACGCCTCGACGCACCAGCGCTGCCACAGGAAGCCGTGCCGCCGCCGCGTGCCGAAGTCGGAGATGACGAGGTCGGGCAGGTCGCGCAGCCGCTCCACCTTGTCCCACAATTTCGCCTTGGCCCGCGCATACAGCACGTCGAGCGCGAACCGGCCCTTGCCCTTCAGCGCGGCGCGGGCACGCAATTCGTTGACGATGGCCAGCGCCGGGATCTCCCACATCGTGGTGTGCGTCCACGGCCCCTCGAACGTCAGCTCGAACTGGCCGTCGACCTTGCTGAGGTGGTAGGGCGGCAACCGAAAATCGGCGAGCCAGGCGATGAAATCGGCCGAGAACATCCGCTGCCGGCCGTAGAAGCTGTTGCCGGCCAGCCAGATCAGCTCCTTCTTGGCAAAGCGCACCTCGCGCGCATGGTCCAGCTGCGCGCGCAATTCGGCCTCGTCGATCACCTCGGCCAGCCGTACGGAGGTGGTGCGGTTGATGAGGCGGAAGGTCGCCTCGACATCGCCATGCAAATGCCGGATCATCTGCAGCATCAGTAATTTGTAGAAATCGGTATCGAGCAGACTGCGCACGATCGGGTCGAGCCGCCAGTGATGGTCCCAGGTGCGCGTGGCGATATCGGTGACGGCCATGGCGGCGGGCGTACAGCGAAGCCATGGGCTTTCCAACCGTCCCCGACCGGCCTAATCGTGGAGCCACGGAGCGGGAGAGCGGGATTGGCGAAGGGCGAACGACGGGAACCCTCGCATACGCTGATCGCCCGCGACCTCGGCATCGCCATCGTCACCGGCCAGCATCCGCCCGGCAGCGTCATCCCCGGCGAACTCGATATCGCGGCGGCGCGCGGCGTGTCGCGCAGCGTGGTGCGCGAGGGCCTGCGCATGCTGTCGGCCAAGGGCCTCGTCGAAAGCCGCCCGAAATCGGGCACGCGGGTGCGCGAACGCGCGCAATGGAACCTGCTCGATCCCGACCTGCTCGCCTGGATGTTCGAAGGGGAGCCGCCCGCCACCTTCGTGCGCAGCCTGTTCCAGCTGCGCATGATCGTCGAACCCGCCGCCGCGGAGATGGCGGCGCTGCTGCGCACCGACGATCAGCTGGCGCGGATGGATGCGGCGTTGGCCGGCATGGTCCTGCACGGGCTTGACACGCCGGAGGGGCAGGCGGCGGACCAGGCGTTCCACAACACCATCCTGGAGGCGACCGACAACGAACTGCTCGTCAGCCTGTCGGGCAGCATCGGCGCGGCGGTGCGCTGGACGACGATCTTCAAGTTCCGCGACCGCCGCCGCCCGCGCGATTCGATGCCGCAGCACCGCCGCCTCTACGACGCCATCGCGAGCCGCGACGCCCCCACCGCGCGCGACGCGACCATCGTCCTGCTGCAACAGGCGCACGAGGATACCCAGCGGCTGTTGCAGGGCTAGGCCCGGGCCAGCCGCTCCGACCGCCGCGTCATCCCGCCCCCGTCAGCCCGATTTCGTCATCCCGATTTCGTCATCCCGACTTCGTTAACCCGATTTCGTCATCCCGACTTCGTCATCCCGCCCCCGTCATCCCGATTTCGGGATCTCGATTTCGTCATCCCGACGAAAGTCGGGACCCATGGACCCGCCCGGCCGGAGCATCCGGCGACACACCCGCCCCGCGCCGCCTCGGTCTACGCCGAACGTGTCGAAAGCTTTCCACACACGGAATGCCGTTCGACAGGCGCCGACCAAACGGATCGGTTCCCATCCCCCGGCGCCATCACCGTCGACCGGCAGCCATCGGCCGGCCGCGTCCATGGATCCCGGCCTGCGCCGGGATGACGGGAAGAGGGGCACCGCAGCATCGGACAGGACGGCTTTCGCCCAACCCCGTCACCCCGCGCAGACGAGGATCCCCCGTCACCCCGCGCAAGCGAGGATCCCCCGCCAGCCCGCGCCGGCGGGATCCATGGGCACTGCGCCAAGCTGGTCCGGGCCGCACCGTCAGCCGATATGGATCCCCACCTGCGCGAGGATGACGGTCGTGGCGGTGTCGCGCCCTCGCCCGCCAGCCCCCCCGTCAGTGGTTGTCGCGCGGCAGCCCCATGGTCTGGGCGATGCGCTGGTACTTCTCCGCGCCCTCCAGGATCGCGCCGGTGTTCATCTGGCCCACCACGCTGCGCTGGATCTCCTGCCACGGCGTCTGGCTGGCGGGATAGGCATAGCCGCCCGCCGCCTCCAGCGCGGCGCGCCGGTCCATCAGTTCGGCGTCGGGGATCAGCACGTTGGCGGTGCCGGCCTTGAGGTCGATGCGCACGCGGTCGCCCGTCTTGAGCAGCGCGAGCCCGCCCATCGCCGCGGCTTCCGGCGAAGCGTTGAGGATCGACGGCGAACCGCTCGTCCCCGATTGCCGGCCGTCGCCGATGCACGGCAGCGCATGCACGCCCTCGGTGATGAGGTACGCCGGCGGGCGCATGTTCACCACTTCCGCCGCGCCCGGATAGCCGACCGGCCCCGCGCCGCGCATGAACAGCAGCGTCTCGGGCGTGATGCCGGTCGCCGGATCGTCGATGCGGTGATGGTAATCCTCCGGCCCGTCGAACACGACCGCCGGCCCTTCGAAGGCATCGGGATCGTCGGGGTTGGAGAGGTAGCGCTGGCGGAATTCGGGCGAGATCACGCTGGTCTTCATCACCGCCGCGTCGAACAAATTGCCCGACAGCACGATGAAGCCGGCATCCTCCACCAGCGGCTGGCCGAACGGGCGGATGACCTTTTCGTCCTCGATGGCGACGCCGCGGCAATTCTCGCCGATCGTCCTGCCGTTGGCGGTCATCGCGCCTTCGTGGATCAGCCCCTCGCCGATCAGCTGGTTGACCACCGCCGGCACGCCGCCCGCGCGATAATAATCCTCGCCCAGATATTCGCCCGCCGGCTGCAGATTGACGAGCAGCGGCACCTTGTGCCCCTCCGTCTCCCAATCCTTGATCGGCAGGTCGACGCCGATGTGGCGCGCGATCGCGGCGAGATGGATCGGCGCATTGGTCGATCCGCCGATCGCCGAATTGACGCGGATGGCGTTGTGGAACGCTTCCCTGGTCAGGATGTCGGAGGGCTTGAGGTCCTCGGCCACCATCTCGACGATGCGCTTGCCGGTGATATACGCCACCTCCTGCCGGTCGCGGTAGGGCGCGGGGATCGCCGCCGAACCGGGCAGCGACATGCCGAGCGCTTCCGCCAGGCTGTTCATCGTCGTCGCGGTGCCCATCGTGTTGCAATAGCCGGTCGACGGCGCCGACGAGGCGACGAGGCGGATGAACTCGGCATCGTCGATCTCGCCCGCGGCGAGCAGCTGCCGCGCCTTCCACACGATCGTGCCCGATCCGGTGCGCTCGCCCTTGTGCCAGCCGTTCAGCATCGGCCCGACCGACAGCGCGATCGCCGGGATATTGACCGTCGCCGCCGCCATCAGCGCCGCCGGCGTCGTCTTGTCGCAGCCGATCGTCAGCACCACGCCGTCGAGCGGATAGCCGTACAGCACCTCGACCAGGCCGAGATAGGCGAGGTTGCGGTCGAGCCCCGCGGTCGGCCGCTTGCCCGTCTCCTGGATCGGATGGACGGGGAATTCCAGCACGATGCCGCCCGCCTCGCGCACGCCCTCGCGCACCCGCTCCGCCAGCACCAGATGGTGGCGGTTGCAGGGCGACAGGTCGCTGCCGGTCTGGGCGATGCCGATGATCGGCTTGCCCGACTGCAACTCGGCCAGGCTCAGGCCGAAGTTGAGGTAGCGCTCCAGATAGAGCGCCGTCATGTCGATGTTCGCCGGGTTGTCGAACCAGGCGCGACTGCGAAGCTTCGGGGCGGGGGTATCGGTGGTCATCTTGGGCTCCGGTCAGCGCGCCACGGACACGCGGTAGATCATGCGATGGTGATAGGGTTTGCCCGGATCGACCCGCGCCGATCCAAAGGCGGGCTGGTTGGGCGTATCGGGAAACTTCTGCGGTTCCAGGGCGATGCCATCGCCCATGCGATAGACGTGGCCCTGCTTGCCGACGAAGGTGCCGTCGAGGAAATTGCCCGAATAGAATTGCACGCCCGGTTCGGTGGTCAGCACCTCCAGCACGCGGCCCGACGCCGGGTCCTCCACCCGCGCCGCCAGTTGCGGCTCGCTGGTCGCTCCCTTGTCGAGCACGAAATTATGGTCGTAGCCGCGGCCGATCACGATCTGCGGATCGCGGCCGTCGCGGATGCCCGCGCCGACGATGCGCCCCTGCGTGAAGTCGAACACGCTGCCCGCCACCGGCTTCAGCTCGCCGGTCGGGATCAGCGCCTTGTCGACCGGGGTGAAGCGCCGCGCCGGAATGGTCATGCGGTGCGCATAGATGCCGCCCTGCGACCCCTCGCCGGCCAGGTCGAACAGCGCGTGGTTGGTCAGGTTGATGATCGTCGGCTTGTCGGTGACCGCGCCCATGTCGATGGTCAGCGCGCCCTTGTCGTCCAGGCTGTAGGTGACGGTGGCGTCGACCTTGCCCGGATAGCCCTGGTCGCCATCGGGGCTGGTCAGCGTCATGGTCACGCTCGCCTGCGCACCCGATTTGACCTCGGTGATCCGCCAGATCGCCTTTTCGAAGCCCTTGGTGCCGCCGTGCAGCGAATTGGTCTTGTCGTTGAGCGGCAGTTGATAGGTCTTGCCGTCGAGCACGAACTTGCCGCCGGCGATGCGATTGGCATAGCGGCCGACCGTCTGCCCCCAGAAATTGGGATTGGTGACGTAGCTCGCCGCATCGTCATAGCCCAGCGTGATGTCGGCGAGCGTGCCGTTGCGGTCCGGCGCCTCCAGCGATTGCAGCGTCGCGCCCAGCGTCATGATGCGCGCGCGCACGCCGTTGGCGCCGACCAGCGTCACCGCCTCCACCGCCGTGCCGTCGGGCAGGGTGCCGAACGCCGTGCGTTTCGCCGTCGCCGCCTCCGCCTGCGCACCTGCCAGAGCCGTCATCCCGGCACCTACCATCATCACAGCCTTTCCGACCTTCATCGCACCCCTCCCGACGTGTATCCCGCCATTGACCCGGCGTGTGCCGGCTTTATAGTCTGACAAATGGCCGGGGCGCAAGGCGTCTGACAGGTCAAAGGGTGGAGAGGACACAAGGATCATGGCAGGACCGATCGGGACAGGTACGGGGCCGGTGGCCACCGGCGGCGGTGGCGCAGGCGGATCGTACGGCAAGGCGCTGACGCTGCTCGCCAGCCTGTTCTTCATGTGGGGCTTCATCACCGTCATCAACGGAACGCTGCTGCCGCACCTCAGGAGCGTGTTCGAACTCAGCTACTTCCAGGCGACGCTGATCGAAAGCGTGTGGTTCATCGCCTATTTCTTCGCCTCCATCCCCTCGGCCAAGCTGATCGAACGCATCGGCTACCAGAAATCTTTGGTCACCGGCCTGCTCATCATGGCCGCCGGCGCGCTCGGCATGGTGCTCGCCGCCAGCCTGCCGTCCTATGGCGTGACGCTGGTCATGCTGTTCGTCATCGCCAGCGGCATCACCCTGCTGCAGGTGGCCGCCAACCCCTATGTCGCCGTCGTCGGCCCGCCGGAAACCGCCTCCTCGCGCCTCAACCTGGTGCAGGCGCTCAATTCGGCCGGCACCATGCTCGCACCGATGTTCGGCGCCTATCTGATCCTCGGCCGGTCGAAGGGCGGCACCGCGCAGGCGGGCACCGTGCTGACCCCGGCCGAACGGCTCGCCGATGCGCATTCGGTGATGCTGCCCTATGTCCTCGTCGCGATCGTGCTGGTCGTGCTCGCGGTCATCATCGCCCGCTTCCCGCTGCCGGCGATGGGCTCGTCGACCAGCCGCGCCGCCGCCGCCGAGCGCAAGAAGCATTCCTTGTGGAAGCACCGCAACCTGGTGTTCGGCATCCCGGCGATCTTCATCTACCTCATCGCCGAGATCGGCGTCGGCAACCTCTTCGTCAACTTCATCAGCCAGCCGCAGATCGCCAACCTGACCACCGAAGAGGCCGGGCGCTACCTCACCCTGTTGTGGGGCGGGATGATGGTCGGGCGATTCGTCGGCTCGGCGATCATGCAGAAGATCCCGGCCGAAACGGTGCTCGCCGCCTTCTCGATCGGTGCGTTCGTGGTGATGCTCGTCACCGTCTTTTCGACCGGCCATACCGCGATGTGGGCGCTCATCACCGTAGGCCTGTTCCATTCGATCATGTTCCCGACGATCTTCACGCTCGGGATCAAGGGCCTCGGCCCGCTCACCGAAGAGGGGTCGGGCCTGCTCATCATGGCGATCGCCGGCGGCGCGCTGGTGTTCGTGCAAGGCAAGATCGCCGACGTCTACGGCCTCCAGCCTTCCTTCCTGCTGACCGCCGTGTGCGAACTCTACATCCTGTTCTACGCGCTGTGGGGATCGAAGACGACGATCGATCTCGGCACCGAGACGGCGGCATAAGGCCCCGCCCGTGACGCAAGCCCCCTCCCCCACCGATGGCGCCGTCATCGCCATCGACTGGGGCACCACCAACCGGCGCGCCTGGCGGATCGAGGCGGACGGCACCGCCTCCGCCATGGTCCGCGACGGGTCGGGCGTGCTGGCGATGGCCGCGGACGATTACGCCCCGGCGCTCGCCGGCTTGCGCGACCGGCTGGGCGACCTGCCGGTGATCGCGGCGGGGATGGTCGGCTCGACGCGCGGCTGGCGGGAGGCACCCTACGTCCCCGCCCCCGCCGACCTGCCCGCGCTCGCCGCCGCCGCGCTCCGCATCGACGATGCACGCGCGACGATCGTGCCCGGCGTCTCGCTGCTCGCCGACACCCGCGCCGACGTGATGCGGGGCGAGGAGATACAGGTGCTCGGCGCGATCGCCGGCGGCCTCGCGCCCGCCGACGCCCTGTTCTGCCAGCCCGGCACCCACAACAAATGGATCGCCTGCGCCGATCGCCACGTCGTCGATGTCGCCACGGTGATGACCGGCGAACTCTTCGCGCTGCTGAAGGGGCACGGCATCCTCGCCGGCATGCTCGACGGGCCGGTGGCGGACGGTGCGGCGTTCCGCGACGGCCTCGCCCGCGGTGCCGGCGCCAGCGACCTCGGCACCGCGCTGTTCGGGGTGCGCGCCGCCGTGCTCCTCGGCCGCCGCGCACCGGAAGAGGCCGCCGCTTATGCCAGCGGCGTGCTGATCGGCTCCGACATCGGCGCCCGCGACGTGACCGCCGGCCCGGTCCACCTGCTCGCCGACGGCGCGCTCGCCGATCTCTACCGCACCGGCATCGAATCGCTCGGCGGCGCGACGATCCCGGTCGACGCCACCGCGGCCTTCCTCGCCGGCATCCACGCCCTGCGGCGGTTCCTGTGATCCATCGTTCTGCCTCCGTCATCCCGGCGAACGCCGGGACCCATGGATGCGAGCGGCTGCCGATGCGCGCCTCCGCCTGCCTCACCCCCGCCATGGATCCCGGCGTTCGCCGGGATGACGAGGTGGCCGTGTCTATCCACCCGGAGTATCCAGCATGACCGATCCCGCGGCCCGGTTCGCCGAGGCCATTGCCGCCTGCCCGCTGGTCGCGGTGCTGCGCGGCCTCACCCCTGCCGATGCCGAGGCCGTCGGCGATGCGCTGGTCGAGGCAGGCTTCACCCTATTGGAAGTGCCGCTCAACTCGCCCGATCCGCTGGTCAGCATCGAACGGCTGGCGCGCCGCTATGCCGGCCGCGCCATCGTCGGCGCCGGCACCGTGCTGACCCCGGCGGATGTCGATGCGGTGGTGGGCGCAGGCGGCGCACTGATCGTCTCGCCCAATACCGACGCCGCCGTCATCCGCGCCTCCGTCGCGCGCGGCCTCATCTCGCTGCCCGGCTACTACACCCCGAGCGAAGGCTTCGCCGCGCTCGCCGCCGGCGCGCACGGGCTCAAGCTCTTCCCCGCCGAGGGTGCCTCCCCCGCCTTCCTGAAGGCGCAGCGCGCGGTGCTGCCCAAGGCGGTCAAGGTGCTGGCGGTCGGCGGCATCACGCCCGACACCATACCGCAATGGCATGCCGCCGGCGCCGACGGCTTCGGCCTCGGCTCCAACCTCTACCGCGCCGGCAAGTCCGCCGCCGACGTCGCCCGCGACGCCACCACCTTCGTCACCGCCGTGAAAGCCCTCGCATGACCCAGCCCCGCCTGCTGCAACAGCGCCTGTCCGACGGCACGCGCCGCCTCCTCCTCGCCGAGAGCGAGGCGCACGTCCTCGCCGGCCCCGCCACCACCCGCGAACTCGCCGCCGCCGCGATCGCCGAGGGCGTGTCGTTGCTCGACGCCGCCCGCGCGCGCCGTTCGGACGAGACGGTCGACCTCGACGCCGCGCTGGCGGACGGCACGCTGCTGCCGGCGATCGACCATCCCGACAGCGCGCGGCTGATGCTCGCCGGCACCGGCCTCACCCACCTCGGCTCGGCATCCGGCCGCGACGCGATGCACAAGGCCGCAGCGGAGGGCAAGCAGACCGATTCGATGCGCCTCTTCCTCGAAGGCATGGAGGGCGGCCGCCCCGCCGATGGCGCGGTCGGCGCCCAGCCCGAATGGTTCTACAAGGGCGACGGCCAGTCGCTGGTCGCCCCCGAAGCGCCGCTCACCTCCCCCGCCTTCGCGCAGGACGGCGGCGAGGAGCCCGAACTCGCCGGCATCTACCTGATCGGCGACGATGGCACGCCCTTCCGCCTCGGCCTCGCGCTCGCCAACGAATTCAGCGACCACGTCACCGAGCGGCACAATTACCTGTGGCTCGCGCATTCCAAGCTGCGGCAAGCCTCGCTCGGCCCCGAACTGCTGCTCGGCCAGCCGCCCGCCGACATCCGCGGCACCAGCCGCATCGAGCGCGACGGCGCGACGCTGTGGGAAAAGCCGTTCCTGACCGGCGAGGCGAATATGTCGCACAGCCTCGCCAACCTCGAACACCATCACTTCAAATACGCCGCCTTCCGTCGGCCGGGCGATATTCACGTCCACTTCTTCGGCACCGCCACCCTGTCGTGCGCCGATGCCGTCGAGACGCAGGATGGCGACCGCTTCGTGATCGAGGCGGCGCCCTTCACCCTGCCGCTGCGCAACACGCTCGCCACCGCGGCGCCCGCGCCGGTGACGGTGACGGCGCTGTGAGCACGCCTATCCGTCTCGCTCTGGTCGGCATGGGCAAGATCGCGCACGATCAGCACGTGCCCGCCATCGCCGGCAATGCCGACATCGCACTCGCCGCCACCGTCAGCCGCAACGGCGAGGGTGTCGAGGGCGTGCCGCATTTCCGCGAGCTCGCCGATCTGATCGCGAGCGGCATTGCGATCGACGCCGTGGCGCTCTGCACCCCGCCGCAGGTCCGTCGCGCCATCGCCGCGCAGGCGATCGCACAGGGCTGGCACGTCTTCCTCGAAAAGCCGCCCGGCGCGACGCTGGCCGAGGTCGCGCAGTTGCAGGCGGCGGCGGAGGCGGCGGGGATCAGCCTCTTCGCCAGCTGGCATTCGCGCTACGCCCCCGGCGTCGAGCCGGCGCGCGCCTTCCTCGCGGACGCGCGCATCACCTCCGTCACCGTGTCCTGGCGCGAGGATATCCGCGTCTGGCATCCGGGGCAGGCCTGGATCCTCGATGCCGGCGGCTTCGGCGTGTTCGATCCCGGCATCAACGCGCTGTCGATCGTCACCCGCATCCTGCCGCAGCCGTTCTTCATCACCGACGCCGAGCTCGATTTTCCCGCCAACCGCGACGCGCCGATCGCCGCCCGCCTCGCCTTCACCGACGATGCCGGCACGCCGATCCGCGCCGACTTCGATTTCCTCCAGACCGGCCCGCAAAGCTGGGACATCGTCGTGGAAACGGACCGCGGCACGCTGACGCTGCACGATGGCGGCGCCCGCCTCGTCCTGCCCGACGGCAGCGAGCCGGCGCAGGGCGATGCCCTGCACGGCGAATATGCCGGCCTCTACCGCCGCTTCGCGGACATCGTCCGCGCCGGCACCAGCGACGTCGACATCGCCCCCCTGCGCCACGTCGCCGACGCCTTCCTCCGCGGCCGGCGGATCACCGTCGACGAATTCATCGAATAGGCACGCGAAGCCGCGAAGACGCAAAGAGGTCACGCCCGGCGCGAAGCGCCCGGATCGCCGCCAAGCTGTGGCATGACGGGAGCCGCTGACGCGGCTCACCATCCCCGAGCGGAACCTCTTCGCGTCTTCGCGGCTTCGCGCGAACCCAAATATCCGTCATCCCGGCGCACGCCGGGACCCATGGACAATACGCCATCGACGGTGGCCCCCCATCGGCCTATCGCCTCCATGGGTCCCGGCGTTCGCCGGGATGACGGAAGCAGAAGGCCGCCCCGCCGCCCCCCACGCCAGCGCGAACAAAAAGCATTTGGCACTGTTGGACGAACCGTGCCACCGCCTCCGCCATGCCGCACGCGCGCCCCATCGCTGCGCCCTTCTCCATCCCGGTTCGAATATCGCACCCCCCGCATCCAGGCGCGACGTGTCGTCAACTTCGTAAACTTTGGAACGCCCGGTATGGCGCCACCCGCCGGTCAGACCATCTCCGCCGCCGCCTGAATCGCCGCATAGACCGCATCCAGATCGGCATCGTCGATGCAATAGGGCGGCATCACGTACACCGTGTTGCCCAGCGGCCGCAGCAGCAGGTCGCGATCGCGGAAGAACGCCAGCAGCCGCGGCCCCAACGCCGACAGATAATCCGCCCCCTCAGGCCCCAGGTCGACCGCCGCGATCGTCCCCAGCGTGCGGCCGTTGCGCACCCCGGAAAGGCGAGCCAGCCGCGCGGCCTGCCGCGCCGCCAGATCGGCGACCCGCGCCAGCACCGGCTCCTCTTCCCAGATCGCGATGTTCGCCACCGCCGCCGCGCAGGCGATCGGGTTGGCGGTGTAGCTGGACGAATGGAAGAACATCCGTGCACGATCCTCGCTCAGGTGCGCGGCATAGATCGGCTCGCTCGCCATCGTCACCGCCAGCGGCACCGCGCCGCCGGTCAGCCCCTTGGACAGGCACAGGATATCGGGCACCACGCCGGCCTGCTCGCACGCCAGCAGCGTGCCGGTGCGTCCCCAGCCGGTCATCACCTCGTCGGCGATGAAGAGCACGCCCGCCCGCGCGCAGATCGCCCGCATCTCGGCCAGCACCCACGCCGGATAGGTCAGCATCCCCCCCGCCCCGACGATCAGCGGCTCGACGATCAGCGCCGCCGGGCCCTCGCGGCACGCCGCCTCCAGCGCATCCAGCGTCGCCTGCTCCGCACCGGCCATCGGGAAGGGGATGGTCGCGACGTCGAACAGCAGCGGTGCATAGGCCTGGTTGAACACGCCGCGCGCGCCGACCGACATCGCGCCGATCGTGTCGCCGTGATAGCCATGCTCCAGCACCAGCAGCCGGTGCCGCGGTTCGCCGCGGTTGAGCCAGTAGCCGAGCGCCATCTTCAGCGCGACCTCGACCGCCGTCGACCCCGAATCGGAAAAGAACACCCGCGTCAGGCTGCCCGGCATCAGCCGCAGCAGCCCGGCGGCGACCGCCTCGGCCGGCTCGTGGCTCCATCCGGCGAAGATGATCTGGTCCATGCTGCCCGCCGCCGCGGCGATCGCCGCCATGATCCGCGGGTTGCGGTGGCCGTGCGTCGTCACCCACCAGCTGGAGATCGCATCGACGATGCGCCGCCCGTCGCGGGTGTGGAGCGCCGCGCCCTCCGTCCGCACCACGGTCGGGATCGGCTCGCCCAGGCCGTGCTGGGTGAAGGGGTGCCAGATCGGCGAACTCATGCGAAATCCTCCGTGCGGAAACCGGCGGCGAATGCCGCGGCGAGGGCATCGGCGTCGAGCGACGCGACACGGTCCAGCCGGCCCAGCCGCCGCACGCCGCCGATCCGCGCGATCGTCGCCTCGCTGTCCTCCTGGCCCGCGCCGTTGAAGGCGATGCCCAGGATCGGCACGCCCCGCGCCCGCAGCGCCTCGATGGAGAGCAGGCTGTGATTGATCGTCCCCAGCGCCGTCCGCGCGACCAGCACCACCGGCGCGCCCCAGCGCGCGAACAGGTCGGCATAGAGCAGGTCGTCCGACAGCGGCACCAGCACGCCGCCCGCGCCCTCCACTACCAACGGGCCATCCACGGTCGGCAACACCAGCCGGGCGGGATCGATCGTCACCCCGTCGATCGCCGCGGCGCGGTGCGGCGAACAGGGCGTCGTCAGCCGATACGCCTCGGGCAGGACCGTGGGCACGCCCAGCCGACGCACCGCATCGCCGTCGCCGCCCTCGTCCAGCCCGGCCTGCACCGGCTTCCAATAGGTTGCGCCCAATGCCGCGGCCAGGGCGGCGGCGAACACCGTCTTGCCCACGTCGGTGTCGGTACCCGTCACCACGATCGTCCGCGTCATGCCAGCACCGTCCCCAATCCAGCGATTCCCGCGTCATCGACGTTGAGCGTGATCGACACGCGCAGCCGCGCCGTGCCCGCCGGCACCGTCGGCGGCCGGATCGCGCGCACGTCATATCCCGCCGCCTGGCAGCGCGCGGCGAGCGCCACCGCCGCTCCGTCCGCGCCGACGATCACCGGCAGGATCTGCGATCCCGTCGCGAGGCCGAGCGCCGCTTCCGCCGCCGCGACCAGCGCCCACAGCCGCGCCTGCCGCTCCGGTTCGTCGACCAGACAGCGCAACGCCTCGCGCGTCGCCGCCGCGACCAGCGGCGACGGCGCGGTGGAAAAGACGAAGCCGCGCGCCCGGTTGACCATCATGTCGCGCAGCACCCGTGGCAGGCAGAGCAGCCCTCCTTGCGTCCCCAGCGCCTTGCCGCACGTGTGCAGCGTCACCACCGAGTCGCTGTCGTGAAGCCCCTCCGCCAGCCCGCGCCCGGCGGTGCCGAACACGCCGGTCGCATGCGCCTCGTCGATCAGCAGCATGCCCTCGTGCCGGGCCGCCAGCGCAGCGAGGTCGGCGAGCGGCGCGCGGTCGCCGTCCATGCCGTACAGGCTCTCGACGGCGATCCACGGCGTGCCGGTGCCGCCCTCGCCGCGCCACCGCCGGATCGCATCCTCGAACGCATTCACATCGTTATGCGCCGCCGCCACCCGCGGCGCGCGGCCCAGCCGCATGCCGTCATGCGCGCTGGCATGGACCAGCGCATCGTGGATCACCAGATCGCCCGGCTGCGGCAGCGTGGCGAAGGCGGCCATGTTGGCGGCATAGCCGGATGCGAAATACAGCGCCGCCTCGCTGCCGAAATGCGCGGCGGCCTCCGCCTCCAGCGCCTCATGCTCGGGATCGTTGCCGCGCAGCAGCCGCGATCCGCCCGATCCGATGCCGACGCCGCGGTCGAGCGCGCCCGCCACCGCATCGCGCAACCGTGCGGAGGCCCCCAGCCCCAGATAATCGTTGGACGCGAAATCGGCGCCCCGGCGGGGCACCAGTCGCCGCAGCCGGTCGGCGGCGTCGAGGCGGGCAAGGTCGTCGCGGTAGAATTGCAGCATCGCCTGCCCTGTAGCGCCCCTGCGGTGGCGCGTCATGGGCGGCGGCTATGCCTTGCGGCGACGACCGCTCTGGCGTTCCACCGCCACGATCCGATACGGGGCGGCGACAAGACAGGGAGTGCGATACGATGCGAAGGGTGATGCTGGCGGCGCTGTTGGCGGCGGCGCTTCCGACGACGGCAGCGGCAACGGCAGGCGCGGCGGCACAACGCGCGCCCGCCACGGCCGCGGCCCCGCGGAGCATCCTGTTCATCGGCAACAGCTTCACCCAGGGCGCGCATTCCGCGGTGCGCAACTGGCATGCCGAAAGCGTCACCGACCTCACCGGCGCCGGCTATGGCGGCGTACCGGCGCTGTTCAAGGCGTTCACCGAACAGGCGGGGCTGCGCTATGCGGTCAGCCTCGAAACGCAGGGCGGCCAGAGCCTCGCCTTTCATTACGAACAGCGCCGCCACCTGATCGACCGGCCGTGGGACGTGGTCGTGCTGCAGGAATACAGCACGCTCGATCGCGAACGGCCGGGTGACGCGACGCGCTACATCCGCGCCTCCGGGCAGCTCGCCTCGCTGTTCCGCGCGCGCAACCACGCCGTCCGCGTCGAACTGATGGCGACATGGAGCCGCGCGGATCAGACCTATCTGCCCGGCGGCCATTGGCACGGGCGGCCGATCGCCGCGATGGCCGACGATCTGCGCAGCGCCGCCGATCGCGCGCGCCGCACCAACCGCGCCGTCGCGGGCGTCATCCCGGTCGGCCAGGCGTGGAACCGGGCCTTCGCCGCGGGCGTCGCCGATCCGGATCCCTATGACGGCATCACCTTCGGCCAGGCGAACCTGTGGTCCTACGACCAGTATCACGCCAGCACCGCGGGCTATTACCTCGAGGCGCTGACCGTCTTCGGCGCGATCACCGGCGTCGACCCGCGCAGCCTCGGCCGCGGCGAGCGCGCCGCCGACGAACTCGGCCTGTCGCCCGATCTCGCGGTATCGCTCCAGGCGGTGGCCCATGCCGAACTCGCCCAGCGCTGACGTTCGGCTACAGCGCGGCGAAGCGGCCCTTCGCCACCGCAGGGCCGGCGCGCGGCGGCCCCAGCCGGCCGTCACGCCCGACCGGCAGTACCGCCATCGCCGGGCTGCGCTCGTTGCCGACCAGCATATCGCCATGGTCCGGACGCAGCAGGAAAAATCGCGGCCAGTCGCCCCCGCAGGCCGCCTCCTGCACCAGCACCGGCCGGCGCGGATCGGCAAGGTCGAATGCGGCGATGGTATCGGGACCGCGATTGGACACGTAGAGCATCCGCCCCGGCGCATCGACCGCGATATGCCCGGCATACACCTTGGCAGGTCGCGCCAGCGTCGGCCGGCTGTCGATCGCGGTGAACATCCCGTCCGTGCCGATCGCCAGCGTCGTCACCCGGTTGGCCAGCTCGCAGGCGAGATAGGCGAGCGGCAGCGTCGGATGCCAGGCGATATGCCGCGGCCCCGATCCCGGCGGCGCGGCATAGGCGATGCGGGTGTCGACGATCCGCCCACGCTCCACGCGATGCGCGAACACCGCATCCGCCCCCAGGTCCACCGCGTAGAGCCAGCGCCCATCGCGGCCGAAGCCCACCCAATGCGCATGCGGCCCCGCCTGCCGTTCCGCATCGGGTCCGCGCCCTTCGTGCCGCACGACCTGCGCCGGACCGGCTACGCCGCGCGCGATCCGGTGCAGCGACACGCTGCCCGCGCCGTAATCCGCCACCGCCGCCAGCCGGCGCGCCGGATCGATCGCCAGGTGCACCGGTTCGCGACCGCCGGTCGCCACGATCGCGCCGAGCGCCCGCCACTCGCGATCATAGCCGCCGAGCCAGCCGCCGTCCCTTCGGCGGAAGAGCGCGAGCCGGCCCGCCCCGTGATCCACCGTCCACTCCAGCCCGGTGCCGATCGCGAGCGGCCGTACCCGGTCGTCCGCGCCCAGTGCAAAGGCGCCGCCGTCGGACGATGCCGCCACGCCGTCGGGCTGCGGCAGGCGCGCCGAGGCCGGCACCGCCGCTCCTGCGACGATGCCGGCGATCAGCTGGCGTCGGTCGATCCAATCAAAAGGCGTAGCGAGCCCCCAGGATGAACTGCCGCCCGCTGTGCGTCAGCACGTTCAGGCGGTTGGTGGCGTCGACATATTGATCGTTGAACTGGTCGGTCAGGTTGATCATCTCGAGGCTCAGCTTCAGCGCGTCGGTGATGTTGTAGCTCACCTGCGCATCGACGTTGGTGGTTTCGTTGGTGCCGTTGTAGCTGTTCCCTTCGGTGCCGGGAACCGCCGTCAGATATTTCGACCGATAGGCGAGCGAACCGCGGATCGAGAAGCGCTTGGTTTCATAGTAAAGCGTCGCATTGGCGGCATTTTTCGACAGGCCGACCAGCGGCTGCGTCACCGTCGCTGAACTGGTGGCGGACAGCAGGTATTTGATGTTCGATTCGACCCGCGTGTAGTTTAGCAGCACGCCGAAATCGCGCAGGAAGCCGCTGAGGAAGGTGAAGGGCTGCTGCACGTTCACCTCGAATCCGCGCAGCTTGCCGCCGCTCGAATTGACCGGCTGGGTCACGGTGAACACGTCGCTCGGCGACGCCGCGCTGCCGGCGAGCAGCGAGGCGGGCAGGCCGAGATCGGCGAACGGCACGTTGACGCTCAGCGTCTGGACGAAGGTGCCGATATCCTTCTGGAATGCCGACACCGCATAAACCGCGCCCTTGGTCGGATACCATTCCAGGCTGGCATCGATATTGTTGGATTCGGTCGGCTTGAGATCGGGGTTGCCCGAGCTGAAGCCGCGGTTGCCGCCCGAGATGTTAAGGTTGCCGCCCGGCGTCAGCGAGGCGATGCCGGCCCGCGCCAGCGTCTTGGCGGCGCCAAGGCGGACGAGCAGCGTATCGGTCAGATCGTAGACGAGGTTCACCGACGGCAGCCAGCGGTTGTAGCTTCGCTCGGCGGCGATCAGGCTCACCGACGTGCCGACGCCGGTATAGCCCGTCGACAGCTGGTTGGTGTGGACGTAGCGCACGCCCGCATCGCCGCGCAGCCGGATGCCGGCGTCGGCCAGGTTGAACTCGGTCATGCCCCACACGCCGGTGTCGCGCTCGCGCACCGTGATATACGATCCGCGCGCCGTCGCATTGTCGAGCCGCCCGACGGCGTAGAGCGGGTTGGTGTAGATGCCGTACAGCTCGGCGAACTTGTCGATATCCGGCACCACCCAGGCGGTCGGCGTGCCGTTGGGCAGGTCGATACCGCGGCCGAAGCCCGAATAGAGCGTCGTCGCTGCCGCGAGTTGCGCCGGGGTCAGCGTCTGCACCACCGTCTCGCCGGCGTTGCGGCGCCCTTCGGTGGAGGAATAATCGAACTGCCGCCAATCCAGCCCCGCCTTCAGCTTGACGAGCGGGCTTGCCGTCCATTCGAGATAGCCCTTGGCGGTCTTGAAGCTGTTGTCGACCGTCTGCGGACGGACACGTACTTCGGAATTGCCGTTGGTGAAGGTGAAGTTGCCGGCATTGGTGACGTCGAACCCGGGCCGGATCAGCGGGAAGCGCGTCGAGAAGTCGTAGACGAAGTTGTTCGAATTGACCGCGTCGATAGTCACCGTCGTCTGCGTCGGGTTGGTGAACTCCGATTTGGCGTAGCCGACCTCGCCGACGAACTTCAGCGCATCGCCGAACTTCTGTTCGAGGTTGGCGGTGCCTTGGTAGAAATCGGTACGCAGGATGTCGTAGCGGCTTTGCGAGCGTACATCGACGTTGTCGAAGGTGCCGCTGATGATGTTGCGGTTCGAATCCACCGTGCCCGAGCGGATGATCGTCTGCGGCTTGCCCGTGCCCGACCGGCTGAAGCTGATCGCCTGGATCTGCCGCTCGGCACGGGTGCCGTCGAGCCGCGAATAGAGGCCGTCGATCGACAGCAAAGTCGCGGGCGTCGGCTGGAACTGCACGGACGCCGCCGCACCCAGCCGCTTCTGGTCGATCGCATAGCTGACGAGGCCGGGAATGCGCGGATGGAACAGCGCCTGGCCGGCATAATCGGTCTGGTTTGCCGCGGCGCCGTAGTTGATCTGGCCGATCGTATAGCCGGCCAGCGTCGAGGCCGGATTGAAGCCGCCGTTGAACCCGCCATAGGTCCAGCGGGTGATGTTGGCGCCCTCTTCGCGCAGCTTGCGCTCTTCATAGGCGACGGACAGCAACACGCCGAAGCGGCCATCGGCGCTGGTCGCGGTGACGAGGCCGGACAGCCGCGGCGTCGCCTTGCGGGCGAGGTCGTTGTAGCTCGCCTGCGCCGAGATCACCGCCGTCGGCTTCTTGTAGTCGAACGGCCGCGCGGTCTGGAGGTCGACCGTCGCGCCGAGCGAGCCTTCCTCGACATCGGCGGTCGCCGTCTTGCGGACGGCGAGGCTGTTGAAGAGGTCGGAGGAGAAGATGTTGAAATCGAAGCCGCGGCCGCGGTTGACGCCGCCCGAATTGTCGGTGCCGCCGGTGGTGCCGATCGCCTCCATGCCGTTGATGCGGACGCGGGTATAATCGGGGCCGAGGCCGCGAACGGAGATGTTGCGCCCTTCGCCGTTCACCCGGCTGATCGCGACGCCGGGAATGCGTTGCAGCGATTCGGCGAGGTTGAGGTCGGGAAATTCGGCGATGTCCTCCGCCTTGATGACGTCGACGGTCGCGGTCTGGTTGCGCTTGATGTTGATCGCGCTCGACAGGCTCTCGCGGAAACCGGTGACGACGATGTCCTGCGCGCCGCCCTCGTCCAGCGCCGGTGCATCGGCGACCGAGGCTTCGGGCGCGACTGCCGGCGAGGCGGGCGGGCTGGCGGTGTCCTGCTGGTTGCCGGCTGCGCGGTTCGCCTTTTCGACATTGGTCTCGGGCGCCTGCTGCGCAACGGCGGGCAGCGCCGCCAGTCCGATCGCCGCGGTGGTCAGTCCCAGCGCGATTCGCAGTCCACGGATGCCGGACATGGCCATCATCGATCCCCTCGTCATGTGCGCCCGACCTGCCGTAACCGGTGCCGGTTCTGTCCTATCGGGGTAGCGCCGTGGCCGATGGCAAGGCCAACCTCAATCCGGCATGGATCGTTGCGCGACGTGCATGGGTAGCCCGACTCCCTCCCTCATCCAGCCATGAAGGGACTGGATCATCCCGCTTTTCGACTTGGACCGCCCGCCCGCCCGCCGCTAGCGTCCCGGCTACGAACCCGCACCAGACGGGTCCCGCCCAAGGAGAGCGCCCGATGACCGCCGCCGCCGTCAAGGCCACCGCCGCCCCCGCAGCAGGCGCGCGCCCGACGCGGGTGCGCCACCGCATCATCGCGCTGATCTTCCTCATCACCGCGATCAACTATGCCGACCGCGCGACCTTCTCGATCGCCGGCACGCAGGCGTCGGGCGAACTCGGCCTGACGCCGGTGCAGACCGGCTACATCCTCTCCGCCTTCGCCTGGGCCTATGTGCTGGCGCAGATCCCCGGCGGCGCATTGCTCGACCGGTTCGGCACCAAGCGCATCTATGCGGGCGCGATCGCGCTCTGGTCGCTGATGACCGCGGCGCAGGGGTTCGTCGGCCTGTTTCCGATCGCCTCGGCGGTCGCGACGCTGTTCGTGCTGCGCTTTCTCGTCGGGCTCGCCGAAGCGCCCTCCTTCCCCGGCAACGCCCGCCTCGTCGCCGCCTGGTTTCCTGGGCCGGAGCGCGGCACCGCCTCGGCGATCTTCAACAGCGCGCAATATTTCTCGCTGGTCGTCTTCGCGCCGCTGATGGGCTGGCTCGCGCACAGCTTCGGCTGGCGATCGGTGTTCTGGGCGATGGGGCTGCTCGGCATCGTCGCCACGCTCGCCTTCCTGCGCTTCATCCACAGTCCGGTCCGGCACCCGGCGATCAATCGCGCCGAACTCGACCATATCGAGGCGGGCGGCGGTCTCGTCCGCATGGAAGAGGCCAAGGCAGGGCCGCGCAGCTTCACGCTCGCCAACGTGCAGCGGCTGCTCGCCAGCCGGATGATGATCGGCATCTATCTCGGCCAATATTGCATCAACGTGCTGACCTATTTCTTCGTCACCTGGTTTCCGATCTACCTGGTGAAGGAACGCGGCCTCAACATCATGGAGGCAGGCTTCGCCGCCGCCGCGCCGGCGCTGTGCGGCTTCGTCGGCGGCCTTGCCGGCGGTTTCGCCTCCGATGCGATCCTGAAGCGCACCGGCAATCTCGACCTCGCCCGCAAGGGGCCGCTGGTCGCGGGAATGCTGCTCGCGACGCTCATCATCGCCTGCGTCTGGGTGGAGGCGGAATGGCTGGTCATCGTGCTGATGGCGGTCGCCTTCTTCGGCAAGGGCATCGCCTCGCTCGGCTGGGCGGTGATGGCGGACGTCGCGCCCAAGCAGCTCGCCGGCCTGTCGGGCGGCGTGTTCAACATGTTCGGCAATATCGCCGGCATCGTGACGCCGATCGTCGTCGGCTATATCGTCGGCGCGACCGGATCGTTCGACTGGGCGCTGGTGTTCGTCGGCGCGCATTGCCTGCTGACCATCTTCGCCTTCCTCGTCGTCGTCGGGCCGATCCGCCGGCTGGAGCTTGCCGCATGACGATCGATCGCCGCCAGCTGCTCGCCGCCGGAGCCGCCGGCGCGCTGCTGCCTGCCGCCGCCCGGCCGCGCCCCGCCACTATGCGCCTCGCGACGCCGATGGCGCCGCCGCGCTGGGCGGTGCTGCAACGCCGGCTGCTCGCCGCCAACGCCGCGGCTTGCGAGGCGTTCTTCGCCAAATATGTCGGCCCCGGCGACGCCTTGCAGGTGTTCGAGCGCTGGGGCGCCAATGATGGCCCCGACGACGCGGCGGAGGCGACCAACGACTGGGTGACGCTGCACGCGCTCGGCGCACCCGACCGGCTGCTGACGCTGGCACAGCGCTTCTGGGAAGGGCACCTCCGGCAATATACCGCCGCGCGCACCGTCGAGGTGCCGATCGCCCGCCAGGGCATGTATTACCGCGAATTCCCGGTGCAGATGGACTGGCAGCACAATAGCGAGGGCCTCACCACCTTCAACGTGATGGGGATGAGCGCACCGCGCGATCCGAAGCTCGTCGAACGCACCCGCCGCTACGCCGATTTCTACACCGGCCGCGATCCCACGGTCGCCAATTACGATTCCCAGGCGCGGATCATCCGCAGCGTCCTCAACGGCAGCCGCGGACCGATGCTGCGCCGGGCCACGCCGCTCGACTGGGCCGGCGACCCGTTCGACACCAGCGCCTTCCACATGGAGCATGGCGAGCAGAATTATGCGCAGACGCTCGCCCATTACGACGAATATGGCGATGTCGTCGGCGACAATCCGCTCAACCTGCAGGCGACGACTCTCGGCCTCAACGCCTATGCGCTCGGCGCGGGCGAGCGGTATCGCGACTGGGCGCTCTCCTATCTCGACGCGTGGATGGACCGCGCCCGCGCCAACGGCGACCTCGTGCCGAGCTTCGCCGCGCTCGACGGCAAGGTCGGCAAGGACTGGTGGCGCGGCGTCTATGGCTGGGGCTTTTCGCCACGGGTGCCGCAGACGGGAAGCCGCGAGAACCGCAACCGCGTGCCGCGGTCGATCACCGCCTTCTACAACGGCCTGCTGCTGACCGGCGACCGCGAATATCTCCACCTCTGGCGGCGGCAGAATGCGCGCATCAACGCGGCGGCAAAGCGGATCGATGGCGTCCTGTCCGCGCCGACCATGTACGGTGCCGATGGCTGGTACGGGTGGAAGCCCGGCCCCTATCGGCAGAGCGGGTTCGAGATCTGGTATGCGACGCAGGACCCCGCCGATCTTGCCGCGGCGGGCGAGCATCCGTGGATCGACTTCCTCCACGGCCGCAATCCCGCCTATCCCGAGCAGGCGCTCGCTGCCGACCTCGACCGCGTCGCCGCACGGGTCAAGTTGCGCGAGGAGGACCGGACGACGCGGATGCAGCGCCTCGCCGACTGGACGATCGACATCAACCCGGCGAGCGCGACCGCGCTCATCCAGACGATGACCGGCGGCCTCCACATCGCCCGCCCGCCCTGGTCGCCGACCAGCCCGCCGCAGGGCGGCGTGCCGCTGCACTGCCGCCTGCGCTATTTCGACGCCGATCGCCGCCGCGCCGGCGTGCCGGAGGATGTCGCCGCGCTCGTCCATGCGCTGGGCGACCGCTCGACACAGGTGACGCTGGTCAACACCGGCGCCACCGCGCGGACATTGGTGATCCAGGGTGGCACCTATGCCGAACACCGGATCGACTCTGTCACGCTGGACGGCGCGGCGCAGACGATCGGTGGTCGCGACCTGACGGTCCGGCTGGAGCCGGGCTGCGGCGCCCGGCTGACGCTGGTGATGACGCGCTACGCCAACCGACCGACCCTCAGCTTCCCCTGGGATCGGTAAGTTGCCGCCTCAATGCTCGTGCGCGGTCGCGCGGATCGCTTCTAGCACGTCGTCGGTCCGCGCCGGATCGCCGATCGCCAGCACATGGCCCACGCTCGCCGCGGTCAGCGGGTCGCCGTTCCAGTCGCACATCCGCCCGCCCGCGCCCTCGACCACCGGCACCAGCGCCGCGAAATCATACAGCTGCAATCCCGATTCGGCGACGATATCGAGGTAGCCGCTCGCCAGCAGTCCGTAATTGTAGCAGTCGCCGCCATAGACCGGCCCCTGCCGCGGATGGCCGCCGGACGCTGCCGCGACGAGCGCCATATAATGCGGCACGTCGCCTTCCGCGAACAGATGCGGGCTGGTGGTGGCGAGGATCGCGCCCTCCAGCTGGGGGCAGGCGCGCGTGCGGGCAGGCTTGCCGTTGAACGTCGTCGGCCGGCCGGCGACGCCGACCCAGCGTTCGCGGCTCACCGGCTGGTCGACGATCCCGAGCAGGGGCCAGCCGTCCTCGACCAGCGCGATCAGCGTGCCGAAGATCGCCCGGCCGACGGTGAAGCTGCGCGTGCCGTCGATCGGATCGAGCACCCACTGGCGCCCGGTTACCCCCGTTTTGGTGCCATATTCCTCGCCGATCACGCCGTCGCCCGGTGCCTCGGCATCCAGCAGCCGGCGCATCGCCGCCTCTGCCTCGCGATCCGCCTTGGTGACGGGGGAATGATCGTCCTTCAGCTCGACGCCGTGCTGGCCACGGAAATAGGGACGGATGGCGGCGCCGGCCGCATCGGCGAGGCGGCTGGCGAGCTGGATGTCGGCGGGGGTGATCGGCATGTGCCGATGCCCTATCGCGCGCAGGGCAGCCGCGCTAGAGTGAGCGCGTTATTCGAGAAGGATCGTCCATGCGCCTGCTGCCCGCCGCCCTCGCCGCCGTCGTCCTCGTCGCCGCTCCGGCCGCCGCCGCAGGCCTTGCCGTCGGGGCGAAGGCGCCGGCCTTCACCACCCGCGGCGCGGTCGCGGGCAAGGTCATCACCGTCGACCTGGCGCAGCAGCTCAAGAAGGGGCCGGTGGTGCTGTATTTCTTCCCCGCGGCCTTCACCGGCGGCTGCAATGCCGAGGCGCATGCCTTCGCCGAAGCGGTGCCGGAATTCCAGAAGGCGGGGGCGACGGTGATCGGCATGTCGGCGGACGACGTGCCGACGTTGCAGCGTTTCTCCAGCGAAAAGTGCGCGGGCAAGTTCGCGGTGGCGAGCGCCGGCCCCGCCGTCATCAAGAATTACGACGTGGCGCTGAACGCCGGCGGCCGGGCGCTGACCAAGCGGACCAGCTACGTCATCGCGCGCGATGGCCGCGTCGCCTTCGTGCACGACGACATGAATCCGGCGCAGCACGTCGCCCTGACGCTGGCCGCCGTCCGCAAGCTCGCCCATTCCTGACGCAAGCGCAACGCTACAATAACCTATAGGGCATATACTCGCGGCTGGGATTGAAGGGTGGGGCATGCGCGGGCCGTTCGCAGCGAGAAAGGACGAAAAGGGCGATCTGTTCTCGCGGATCGGTGCCTTCCTTGCCGATCAGGGCCTTGGCCCCGAGCCGGCGCACTATAACTTCGCCTATGACGTCATCACCAATCCGGGTGGCGCCATCGCCCAGGCGGTCGCGCGGCTGACCGATGGCGGCGTCCGGCTGAGCCGGTCCGATATCGAGAAGCTGGGCGGCACCGTGGTCGTCGGCGCCCGTGTCATGGAGGCGCCGCCCGCGCCCCCCCAGCGCGGCCTGCCCGATTACGCGGCGCAGATCGAGGACGAGGCGGTCGAACTGGTCGCCGCCACCCAGGCGCAGGTCGACGATTTCGCGACGATGATGCGGGCCATGCAGGACGAGACGCGCGGCTTCGGCCGCGACCTGGAGCAGAGCGCCGCGGCGATCGGCCGCAACGTGCCGCAGCCCCAGGCGGCCGCGGGACTGGACGAGATCGCCCGGATCACCGGATCGATGCTGAGCCGCATCCGCGAGGCGGAGGTGCGGCTGGCGCATGCAACGGACGAGGCGGATTCGCTGCGCGCCAAGCTCGCCGAGGCGAACGATACGGCGCGCCGCGACGCGCTGACCGGCCTGCCCAACCGGCGCGCCTTCGATGAGGCGTTCGCGATCCGCCGCGATCGTGACGGGCCCTTCTGCCTCGCCGTCTGCGATATCGACCGGTTCAAGCGGATCAATGACGCGCATGGCCACCCCGTCGGTGATCGCGTGTTGAGTGCCGTCGGCCGCACCCTGGCCGACGAATGCGACGACCATCTGGTCGTGCGCCACGGCGGCGAGGAATTCGCGGTGCTGTTGAAGGGCATCGATCTCGCCGATGCCGCAGCGCATCTGGACGGCGTGCGCGGCATGATCGCGGCCAAGCGGTTCCGCGTGCGGGAAAGCGACCAGCCGCTCGGTCAGGTGACGCTGTCGATCGGCGTCACGGCGGTGCAGACTGGTGAGATGATCGCCGATGCCTTCGATCGCGCCGACCGGCTGCTCTACACCGCCAAGAGCGGTGGCCGCGATCGGGTATGTGCCGCCTGATACTGGCGGAAAAATCGCACCGCTGCTGGCGAATTCCACCAACCCTTCGGCCTTCGATTACCTAAACCGTTGTTTTTCAGCACCTTAAATGAATTGGCACGGTGGCTGCAAAGCCTTTGGCATCGGAGGCGAACGGTTCGCTCCCGATGACCAAAGGGAACCAGATCATGTTCATCCGCTTCGAACTCGCACAGCGCGCTGCCGTCTCGGTCGTTGCCGCCCTCGCCTTCGCCGCCGTCGCGATCAGCGCCGCCGTCCCCGTCATGCCGATCGCCTGACCGCCCCGACCGACGGAGCATATCCGATGTATCGCAGCCTCTTCCTCGGCGTCGCCGCATTCGCCACGACCATCCTCGTGCTCGCCAGCCAGGGCGGCACCATCGCCGGCTGACGCCGGTCGACGGGCAGGCCCGGCGCGAGGTCGCCGGGCCGCCGCCCTTCCTCAGGCCGTCTGTGCCGCCCCGACCGGACCGACCGGCGCATCCTCACCCCGGCTATAGGTGCCGATCAGCACGCCGGCGGCGAGAACATGCCCCGCCATCGCCTCCAGCACCGCCGCACGACCCGGCGTCTCGCCGGGATCGCCAGCCTCGCCATCCAGCGCGAACAGCTGGAACGCATAGCGATGCGTGCCATGCCCCGTCGGCGGATCGGGCGGCAGCCAGCCTTCGCGAAAGTAGGAATTGCGCCCGACATCGCCCTCGGGCGTGCCGGCACCGTCCCCTACGATCGCCCCTTCCGTCAGCCGCAATTCGCCGGGCGTCATGCCCCAGACGATGGCATGCACCAGCGGCTGCGGCGCCGGCGCATCGGCGTCCTCCACCAGCAGGGCGAGACGCGCCGTACCGGCCGGCGGCGCCGTCCACAGCAGCGGCGGCGACACGCCCTCGCCATCCGCAGTGAACCGTTCGGGCAGCCTTGCGCCGTCGGCGAAGGCCGGGCTGGACAGGCCCAGCGCCGGCAGTCCGGTATCGAGGCCGAGGCGCACGATGCCCAGCCCGTCCATGCCCGCCCGCACGTCGCCCAGCGCCCGGCCCAGCCAGGCAGGAAGGTGTTCGAGCATCGTTCTACTCCTGCGGGCAATCGCCGGGGCGGGTGACCGGTGCCGCTCCTGCCGCAAACCAGCGGCTGGTGGCGCCCATCGTGGCGGCATCGTGATAGCAGGCCGCGCCCTTCGTCCCATCGGGCGCGACCAGGAACGTCCAATCGTGATCGCCGCAATTGTGCGGTTCGCAGCCGTGCGCGGCGATGCGGCCGTCGGCGGTGCGGAAGATCGGCACCGTCACCGCATCGCGCGTCGTGAAGCGGCGCCGGATGTCCTCGTCGCCGACCGCATCGATCAGCGCGCGCGACACCTCGGTGCGATCGTAGAAGCCGACGCCATCGACCGCGTCGCCGGGATATTTGCCGACATAGGCGGTGATCGGATTGCTGTGCTCCTGCCCCGGCAGCGGCTTGGGCGGCTGCGTCGGCGGCGGCACGAAGGCTGCGGCGGCACTGTCGTTGGCAGCGGTGTCGGCACGCTTGCCGCTGCCGCAGGCGGCAAGCAACAGCGCGGGCAGCAGCAACGGGGCGAGGTATAGGGCACGCATGAAGCGGGAACGCCGCTGACGCTCGACGGTTGCTCGCTGCTATGGCCGCAGATCTCGACCGTTTCGTTTCCGCACAGGCGCGCCTCTACCCGCAGGCGCTCGCCGAGCTGCGGCGCGGCCACAAGACCAGCCACTGGATGTGGTTCGTCTTTCCGCAGATCGCCGGCCTCGGGCGGAGCGACACCGCCCGTTTCTACGCGATCCGCGACGCCGAGGAGGCGCGCCGCTACCTTGAACACCCCCTGCTCGGGCCACGGCTGGTCGAGGCGACTGCGACGATCGTCGCCGCCCCGGGCAATGCCGAGGCGATCCTGGGCGGTATCGATGCGATCAAGCTGCGGTCTTCGATGACGCTCTTTGCCGCCGTCGCCGACGATCCTGCGCCGTTCCGCACGGCGCTGACGCGCTTCTTTGCCGGCGAAGCCGACCAGGCGACACTGGCACTGCTCGATCGGGCTCCGTCAGAATAAGCGGCCGCCGTCCGGCACCGGCAGGCTGGGGCCGATCAGCACCACCTTGCCATCCGCATCCGGGAAGCCGAGCGTCAGCACTTCGGACATGAAGGGGCCGATCTGCCGCGGCGGGAAATTGACCACCGCCGCCACCTGCCGCCCGATCAGCGTCTCCGGCGCGTAATGCTCGGTGATCTGTGCCGACGACTTGCGCACGCCGATCCCTTCGCCGAAATCGATGCGCAGCTTGATCGCGGGCTTGCGCGCCTCGGGAAAGGGCTCGGCGGCGATCACCGTTCCGACGCGGATATCCACCGCCTCGAAATCGGCGAATGCGATGCGATCAGAAGTCGACATTGTCGTAATGCGCCGGCGGCCCGATCATCTCCATCCGCTCCGACAGCAGCGGCCGGAAGCTCGGCCGGCTCTTGAAGCCGCGATACCAGCGCGCCGTCTGGTCGTGCCCCTTCCAGTCGATGCCGCCCAGATAGTCGGCGACGGAGATCTGCGCCGCGGCGGCCAGATCGGCGAGGCTCATCGTCGCCCCGCCCAGCCAATTGCGGTGATCGAGCAGGTAATCGGTATAGTCGAGGTGGCTGACCGCCGCCTTCATCGCCTCGCGCAGGCCCTTCGCATCGGGCGCGGCGCGGTGCGCCAGCCGCTTCACGACACGCTCGTGCAGCAGCGGCCCGGTGACGTCGCGATAGAAATGCGTATCGAACCACGTCACCAGCCGGCGGATCTCGGCGCGGTTGGCGGCCGTGCCGTTGATCATCGCCGCCTTGTCGACCGTTTCCTCGAAATATTCGCAGATCGCCATCGAATCGATCAGCGGCGCACCCGGACGGCTGGCATCGACCATCACCGGCGTCTCGCCCGCCGGGTTCATGTCCATGAACTCGTCGCGCCGCTCCCACGGCGATTCGCGCACCAGCTCATAGCCGATGCCCTTCTCGCCGAGCAGCAGCCGCACCTTGCGGCTGAAGGGGCACAGGGGGAATTGGTAAAGCTGCCACATGGCGTCACCTGTAGGCCATGGCGGGGGGCGAGGTGAAGACGTTGCGTTCGATGGTGCTTTCTATAAATCGGATGGCATCGTTCTAGAAAGCGAAGACGATGGGCATCAACATCAAGCACGACGCGTACGAGCAGGCTATCCGCGAACTGGCGGCCAATCGCGGGCTGTCGCTGACCGATGCAATCGGCATGGCCGTGTGCAACGAGTTGGAGCGGGATCGCGAAGCGGAACGCAGGGCCGATTTTCTGCAGAGCGTGCGCGAGGTGCAAGCTGCCTTTGCCGCCATGCCTGTTCGTGACCCCCGCATGCCTGACGAGATTATCGGCTATGATGAACACGGCCTGCCAACGTGATCGCCCTCGATACGTCGGCGATCGTCGCCGTGCTGCGACAGGAGCCGAACGCGGACCGCTTCGTCGGAGCCATGGCGGCGTCGTCGCGCCGCTTGATCGGTCGCCCGACCGAATTGGAGCTCCAGATCGTCATGCAGGCAAAAGCAGGGTTGGAGCCCGTAGGCGGATTGATCGCCCAATTCTTGCGAACCGTCGAGCGGGTCGATTTCGGCGAAGCGCATCTCGCCGCCGCGACTGTTGCCTTCGACCGCTTCGGCAAGGGGCGGCATCCGGCATCGCTCAACTACGGCGACTGCATGGCCTATGCGGTCGCAAAGGTCGCGGGCTGCCCCCTCCTCTACAAGGGCGAGGATTTCGCGCGGACCGATATCCGGTCCGCGCTCTGATCCCTCATTCCGCCGCCACCGCCTCCACCGTGTCGTCGAGCGGATGCGTCTGACGCGACAGCATTTCCTTCGGCACCACCTGCCAGAAATCGCCGGCGATGCGATCCCAGTCGGCGAGCAGGCCCTTCGACCATTTGCTGTCGGTCGCCTTGGCATGGCGCTCGACCAGCGCCTTCAGCACGCCTTCCCAATGCGCCGAGGCAAGACGCTGCCAGACGATGCTCTCGGGGTTGGCGCGCCGTTCGAACGCACCGTCGGGATCGTAGACGAAGGCCATGCCGCCGGTCATGCCGGCGCCGAAGTTCTGGCCGACCTCGCCCAGCAGTACCGCGACGCCGCCGGTCATATATTCGCAGCCATTGGCGCCGCAGCCCTCGACCACCACGGTCGCGCCTGAATTGCGCACCGCGAACCGCTCGCCCGCCTGCCCAGCCGCCAGCAGCGTGCCGGAGGTCGCGCCATAGAGCACCGTATTGCCGAGGATGGTATTGTCCTGGCTGGCGAGCGGCGACGACACGGCCGGACGCAGGATGATCGTGCCGCCCGACAGCCCCTTGCCGACGTAATCGTTGGCGTCGCCGAACACCTCCAGCGTGATCCCCCGGCACAGGAAGGCGCCGAGCGACTGCCCCGCCGAACCGCGCAGCCGGATGGTGACGTGACCATCGCTCAGCTTGCTCATGCCGAAGCGCCTCGTGATCTCGCTCGACAGCCGCGTGCCGACCGCGCGGTGCGTGTTGCGCACCGAATAGGTCAGCTGCATCTTCTCGCCGCGGCTGAACACGGCGGCGGCATCCTTGATGATCTGCGCATCCAGGCTGTCCGGCACCTCGTTGCGGAAGGTGCTGAGCGAAAAGCGCCGCTCGGCATCGGTCGCATCGACCTTGGCGAGGATCGGGTTGAGATCGAGGTCGTCGAGATGCTCGGCACCGCGGCTCACCTGGCGCAGGAATTCGGTCCGCCCGATCACGTCGTCCAGGCTGCGCACCCCCAGCCGCGCCAGGATGTCGCGCACCTCTTCGGCGATGAAGGTCATCAGGTTGATGACCTTTTCGGGCGTGCCGACGAACTTGTCGCGCAGGGCCTGGTCCTGCGTGCAGACGCCGACCGGGCAGGTGTTGCTATGGCACTGACGCACCATGATGCAGCCCATCGCGACGAGGCTCAACGTGCCGATGCCGAATTCCTCCGCACCGAGGATCGCGGCGATGACGATGTCGCGCCCGGTCTTCAGCCCGCCATCGGTCCTCAGGCGGACACGGCCGCGCAGGCCGTTGAGCGTGAGCACCTGATTGACCTCGGACAGGCCCATCTCCCACGGCGTGCCGGCATATTTGACGCTGGTCTGCGGGGACGCGCCGGTGCCGCCGACATGGCCGGCGACCAGGATCACGTCGGCATGCGCCTTGGCGACGCCCGCGGCGA
This sequence comes from Sphingomonas cellulosilytica, assembly GCF_052321755.1. NCBI lineage: Bacteria > Pseudomonadati > Pseudomonadota > Alphaproteobacteria > Sphingomonadales > Sphingomonadaceae > Sphingomonas > Sphingomonas cellulosilytica. The sequence goes on along the minus strand of NZ_JBQRTT010000006.1, from coordinate 56,819 downwards.
CGGTGCCGATGCCCGACGAGCTGACCAGCTTGACGCACACGCGCGCACGCGGATTGATCTGCTTGAGGTCGTAGATCAGCTGCGCCAGGTCTTCGATCGAATAGATGTCGTGGTGCGGCGGCGGGCTGATGAGCGTGACGCCGGGCGTCGCATGGCGCAGCTTGGCGATGAATTCGGTCACCTTGAAGCCGGGCAGCTGCCCGCCCTCGCCGGGCTTGGCGCCCTGCGCGACCTTGATCTCGATTTCCTCGCACGCGTTGAGATATTCGGCGGTCACGCCGAACCGGCCGCTGGCGATCTGCTTGATCGTCGAATTGGCGTTGTCGCCATTCTCATACGGCTTGAAGCGGACGGTGTCCTCGCCGCCCTCACCCGACACCGCCTTGGCGCCGATGCGGTTCATCGCGATCGCCAGCGTCTCGTGCGCCTCGGGCGAGAGCGCGCCCAGCGACATGCCCGGCGTGACGAAGCGCTTGCGGATCTCGGTGATCGCCTCGACCTGGTCGACCGGCACGCCTTCGTTGGGGAAGTTGAACTGCAACAGGTCGCGCAGATACACCGGCGGCAGGTCGGCGACGCCGCGGCTGAACTGGAGATAGCTGGTATAGCTGTCGGTCGACACCGCCGTCTGCAACAGGTGCATCAGCTGCGCCGAATAGGCATGCGTCTCGCCGGTATGACGCTGGCGGTAGAAGCCGCCGATCGGCAGCTTCGCGACGCCTTCGTCCCAGGCGAGCTCGTGACGCACCATCGCCGAATGATGCAGCGAGGCATAGCCCTCGCCCGAGATCTTGGCGGGCATGCCGGGGAACAGGTCGTTGACCAGGCTGCGCGACAGGCCCACCGCCTCGAAATTATAGCCGCCGCGATAGGAGGAGATCACCGCGATCCCCATCTTGCTCATGATCTTGAGCAATCCCTCCTCGATCGCATGGCGATGCCGCTTCAGGCACTCGTCGAGCGGCAGGTCGCCGAACAGCCCCCGCGCCTGCCGGTCGGCGATGGCGGCTTCGGCCAGATAGGCGTTCACCGTCGTCGCGCCGACGCCGATCAGCACCGCATAATAATGCGTGTCGAGGCATTCCGCCGAGCGCACGTTGATCGAGGCATAGGAGCGCAGGCCGCGGCGGACGAGGTGCGTGTGCACCGCCGCCACCGCCAGCACGCCGGCGATGGCGATCCGCCCCTCCGACACATGCTCGTCGGTCAGGAACAGCTCGCTCTTGCCCTGCCGTACCGCCTGCTCGGCCTCGTTGCGGATGCGCTGGATCGCGGCGCGCAGCTTTTCGGGGCCGCCATCGGCGTCGAAGGTGCAGTCGATCTCGGTCGTGGTGCGGGCGAAATGCGCCTTCAGCCGCGCCCAATGCTGGCCCGTCAGCACCGGTGAATCGAGCACCAGCACGCGGTCGCGCTGATCCTCGGTATCGAGGATGTTGGCGAGATTGCCGAACCGCGTCTTGAGCGACATGACGTAGCGTTCGCGCAGGGAATCGATCGGCGGGTTGGTCACCTGGCTGAAGTTCTGGCGGAAGAACTGGCTGATGAGCCGCGGCTTGTCGCTGATGACCGCCAGCGGCGTATCGTCACCCATCGAGCCGACGGCTTCCTTGCCCGTCTCGACCATCGGCGACAGGATCAGCTCCATGTCCTCCAGCGTCTGCCCCGCCGCGACCTGGCGCCGGGCGAGCCCCGCGCGGTCGTAGCGGACCACGGCGTCGGGCACGTCGGGCAAGTCGTCCAGCGTGTGGAATTCGCCGATCATCGCCGCATAGTCATGCTCCGACGCGATCCGGTCCTTCACCTCGCGGTCGGAGAAGACGCGGCCTTCGTCCAGGTCCACGGCGATCATCTGCCCCGGCCCCAGCCGCCCCTTGGCGACCACGGTGGATTCGGGGACGACGACCATGCCGGTTTCCGACCCGACGATCAGCAGCCCGTCGGAGGTGCGGGTATAGCGCAGCGGGCGCAGCGCGTTGCGGTCGACGCCAGCCACTGCCCAGCGCCCGTCGGTCATGGCGAGCGCCGCCGGGCCGTCCCATGGCTCCATGACGGAGGCGAGATACTGGTACATCGCGGCATGATCGGCGGGGACATCGGTGTCCTTCTGCCAGGCCTCGGGCACCAGCATGATCTTGGCGGTCGGCGCATCGCGCCCCGAGCGGCAGATCGTTTCGAACACCGCATCCAGCGCCGCCGTATCGGATGCGCCGGCAGGGATCACCGGCTTGATGTCCTCCGAATGTTCGCCGAACGCGAGGCTCGCCATGCGGATCTCGTGGCTGAGCATCCAGTTCTTGTTGCCGCGCACCGTGTTGATCTCGCCGTTGTGGGCGAGGCAGCGGAACGGCTGGGCGAGCCACCATTGCGGGAAGGTGTTGGTGGAATAGCGCTGGTGAAAGATCGCGACGCGGCTCTCGAACCGCTGGTCCTGCAGATCGGGATAGAAGACCGACAGCGACTCGGCGAGGAACAGCCCCTTGTAGACGATCGAGCGGCAGCTCAGCGAGCAGACGTAGAAACCCTGAATCTGGGCCGCAATCACCCGCTTTTCGATCCGCCGCCGGACGAGATAGAGATTCTTCTCAAATTCCCCCGCACTCACCTCATCGGGGAGAGGACCGGCGATCATGATCTGCTCGATCTCCGGCCGGGTCGCCTGCGCCTTCAGGCCGATGACGGAGACGTCGACCGGCACCTGCCGCCAACCGTAGATGGTGTAGCCCGCCTCGATGATCGCGCTCTCCACGATCGTGCGGCAGCTTTCCTGCGCGCCGAGATCGGTACGCGGCAGGAAGATCATGCCGACCGCCAGGCGGTTGGGCAGCACCTTGTGCCCCGACGCGACCACCGCATCGTCGAAGAAGCGATGCGGCAGATCGATGTGGATCCCCGCGCCGTCGCCGGTCTTGCCGTCGGCATCGACCGCGCCGCGGTGCCACACCGCCTTTAGGGCATCGACCGCCGACTGCACGACGCGCCGCGACGCCCGCCCATCGGTCGCGGCGACGAGCCCGACGCCACAGGCATCGCCCTCGGTATCGGGACGGTACATGCCATGTTCGGCAAGATACTGGCGCTGGTCGGTCTTCATCGCGTCGATCATCGGTCCGGTCGCCTTTTCATCTGGCGTCATCATTGGAAGCGGCGTGTCAGGCGGCGACTTTGCCGGCCTTGGCTCGCGCCTTCAGCCACTTGTGCATCGTCGCGGCGACATCGCGGCCGTCGCGGATCGCCCAGACCACCAGGCTGGCGCCGCGGACGATGTCGCCGGCAGCGAACACGCCGTCGAGGCTGGTCATCAGCGTCTTGCCGTCGACCAGCACCGTGCCCCAGCGGCTGACGCCCAGCTCCGGCGCGCCGAACAGCGTCGGCAGGTCCTCGGCATCGAAGCCCAGCGCCTTGACGACGAGGTCGGCATGGAGGGTGAAGTCACCGCTCGGATCGGCTTCCGGGGCGCGCCGGCCGCTCGCATCGGGCGCGCCGAGACGCATCTTGCGTGCGCGCACCGTGCCGTCCGCGTCGAACGCGGCGGGCGCGGAGAGCCAGACGAACTCCGCGCCTTCCTCCTCGGCGTTGGTCACCTCGCGCTGGCTGCCCGGCATGTTGGTGCGATCGCGCCGGTAGAGGCACTTCACGCTGGCGGCGCCCTGGCGGATCGCGGTGCGCACGCAATCCATCGCGGTGTCGCCGCCGCCGATCACCACGACATGCTTGCCCGCGGCGTCGAGCTGCCCCTGGTCGAACGCAGGCACCGCGTCGCCGAAGCCCTTGCGATTGGAGGCGATCAGATAATCGAGCGCCGCGACCACGCGATTGTCGTCGCCGCCCGCCACGTCCAGCGCGCGGGCGCGATAGACGCCGGTCGCGATCAGCACCGCATCATGCTGGCGGCGCAGATCGTCGAGGCTCGCCTGCTCGCCGACGCCGAACCCTTCGTGGAAGACGATGCCGCCTGCCTTCAGCCGTTCGACGCGGCGCATCACCACCGGCTTCTCCAGCTTGAAACCGGGGATGCCATAGGTCAGCAGTCCGCCCGCACGATCGTGCCGATCGTAGACGTGCACCTCATAGCCGTTGCCGCGCAGATATTCCGCCGCGGAGAGCCCGGCCGGTCCGGCCCCGATCACCGCCACCGACTGGCCGCGTGCAGGACCCGGCACCAGCGGCTCCACCCAGCCCTCTTCCCAGGCGGTGTCGGTGATGAACTTCTCCACCGATCCGATCGTCACCGCGCCGTGGCCGGTGAACTCGATCACGCAATTGCCTTCGCACAAACGGTCCTGCGGACAGATGCGACCGCAGATTTCCGGCATGGTCGAGGTGGCGTTACTGAGTTCGTAAGCCTCCCGCAGCCGCCCTTCCGCAGTCAGCCTGAGCCAGTCGGGGATATGGTTGTGCAGGGGGCAGTGCACCGAGCAATAGGGGACGCCGCATTGCGAGCAGCGGCCCGCCTGATCCTCGGCCGCGGGTGGAGCATAGCGCGCGGCGATCTCGCGGAAATCCTCCGCACGATCGTCTGCGGAGCGCTTGGCCGGATAGGCCTGCTCGCGTCCCACGAATTTCAGCATAGAATCGTTCGCCATACCCGCCTCCGGGGTGCGGGATATTGCGTTGCTGGCGCCTTGTCATCCTAAAAGTGCCATTTATGTAAGCATTACTGTCTAAATATTATCATTGCCCAGTCAATGGAGGACCCAGGCGCACCATTCGACCGAAAAGTATGGCCGTATCGGTATCAGTTCGCAGTGAGCAGAGCCAGTGCGACCCCGCCGACGACGATCCGATACCATGCGAAGGGGCCGAACCCGTGCCTGCCGACGATCCCGACGAACCAGCGGACCACGAGCAGCGCGACGACGAACGACACGAGGAAGCCTGCGGCAATCTCGATCGGGCCGACGCTGCTGCCGCTGCGGATCGCATCCATATGCCCTGCCGTCTCGACGACGCTCGCGCCGAGCATCGTCGGAATGGCAAGAAAGAAGCTGAATTCCGCCGCGGTGCGCCGCTCGACGCCCAGCGACAGCGCGCCGAGGATCGTCGCGCCCGAGCGGCTGACGCCTGGGATCATCGCCAGGCACTGGATGAAGCCGACCCCCAGCGACGTCTTGGCCGAGACGGCGGCGATGCCGCGCACCGTCCCCGGCTTCACCAGCCGTTCGATCACCAGGATGGCGACGCCGCCGACGATCAGCGCCACCGCGACCACCTTGGGCTGCAGCAGCAGCGCCTCGATATGCTTCTTGGCAAGGACGCCGATCACCGCCGCGGGGATGAAGGCGATCAGCAGGTTGCGCACGAACCGCACGGATCCCTCGTCGCGACGGATCAGGCCGGTGATGACGGTCCAGAACGTCCGCCAGTAGAGTACCACCACCGCCAGGATGGCCCCCAGTTGGATCACGATATTGAACAGCTGCCAGCGCGCATCGTCATAACCGAGCAGCGCACCGGCGAGGATCAGGTGCCCGGTCGAGGAGACGGGCAGGAATTCGGTGACCCCCTCGACGATGCCGAGGATGATGGCGGCGATCAGGTCGTTCACAATGGTCCCCTAACAAACAGGTCCGCCGCCATAAGGCGGCGGACCCGATAGGGAAACGCCTAACCCGCCGCGCCGCGGATCAGGCCGCCAGCGTCTCGCTGCGCCGGCCGAAGCGACCGGACTTGCGGAAACGCACCAGATAGTCCGGCGCGATCGACGACAGCGGTTCGGGCACGATGCCCAGTTCGGCCAGCCCCGGCGTACCCGCCGCGACGACGTTGTCGCGCTGGAGCATCAGCCACTGGTCCTGCGTGATCGGCGCGAACGGCAGCCTGGCGAGCAGTGCGCCAGCGCCGTCCGGCAGTTCGACGATGGACGGCGAGCGGCCCAGCGTCGCTGCGATGAAGCGGATGATCTCCCCCATGGACATGACATCGGGACCGCCCAGCTCTAAGGTCTGTCCGGCGAAGCGCGCGTCGGTCGCCGCCGCCACCGCATCGCCGACGTCTCCGGCGAACACCGGCTGGAACTTCACGCCTGCGCGCAGCACCGGCACGACCGGCGCGCGCGCGATCATCGCGGCGAAACGATTGATGAACTGGTCCTCGCGGCCGAACACGATCGAGGGACGGACGATGGCGGCACCGGGGAAGGCCGCGCGCACCGCCTCTTCGCCCCGCCCCTTGCTGCTGCCATATCCCGACGGCGCGGCAGGATCGGCACCGATCGCGGACACCTGCACCAGCGTCTCGACGCCCAATGCCGCCGCCGCCTCGGCGACATTGCGTGCGCCGGTGACGTGCAGCCGCTCGAAGTCGCCGGCGAGCACGCCGACCATGTTGATGACCGCATCGGCACCGTTGACCGCGCGGCGTACGGTGTCGGGCAGCGTCACGTCGGCGGCGACGAACTGCGTCTGGCCGAGGCCACCGAGCGGCTTGAGGAACCAGGCGTGGCGGGGATCGCGCTCGGCGATGCGCACTCGCGCGCCACCGCGCAGCAGCGCCTGCACCACGTAGCGGCCGACGAAACCGCCGCCGCCGAAGATCGTAACCAGCTTGTCCTTCATCGCACGGGCCTTTTTTCGTCGCTTTGCTGACAATCCGCCCATTGCCCCGCGAAACCCGTGTTGACAAGCGTGTGGAACGCCCCCTAAAGGCCGCCGCCTACCCCGTGCCCAGATGGCGGAATTGGTAGACGCACCAGCTTCAGGTGCTGGCGATCGCAAGGTCGTGGAGGTTCGAGTCCTCTTCTGGGCACCATTTTCTTCCCTCCGGATCGATCCGGAGGGGTTCTGCAAAAATCCAAACCGCCGACGGGCTTTCGCAAAGCGGATCAGCGGCTTAGGCTGCGGCATGCGCCGATCCCTCCGCCTTCTCTCCGCCGTTATCGTCCTGCCGCTCGCCACCGCCGCGCTTGCGCAGAGCGTGGTCCCGCCGATCGAGGCGGTCGATCCGATGATCGGCACCGGCGGCGAGGGGCATACGTTTCCCGGCGCCACCGCCCCGTTCGGCATGGTTCAGCTGTCGCCGGATACCGATACCGGCTGCGAGATCCGCGCCTGTTACGGTCATGCCGCCGGCTATCGGTACGAAGACCCGACGATCCAAGGTTTCAGTCACACGCATTTCTCGGGCGCGGGCCATTCCGATCTCGGCGACGTGCTGGTGATGCCGCAGGCGGGTGATACCGTCCCGCTCGATCCCGGCGATCCGGCCAAGCCGGGCTCCGGCTATCGCTCGCGATTCGATCATGCGAGCGAGATGGCGCATCCCGGCTATTATGCAGTGACGCTGGCCGATCACGGCATCCGCGCCGAACTGACGGCGGGCAAACGCATCGGCGTCCATCGCTACGCCTTCCCCGCAGGGCGCGCGGCACATCTGCTGATCGACCTGCGATCGTCGCTGTACAACTACCCCGGCAAAGTGCTGTGGTCGGGGCTGCACCTGCGGTCCGACGGCACGCTGACCGGTTTCCGCGAGACGCGTGGTTGGGCGCCGGGGCGCAAGCTGTTCTTCGCGATGCGCTTTTCGGCTCCGCTGGTCGGCCATCGCTTCGTCGATCGCGACGCCGCCGTCGCCTACAAGGGCTTCCAGGGACCCGGGCGCAGCAGCAATGCCGTCGCGGAGAAGCTTGGTCGCGCACTCGAGGCGCAGCTCGACTTCGGTACGCTCGCGACGCCGCTGGAGGTGCGGGTCGCGCTGTCGGGCGTCGATGAGACGGCGGCGGTGGCCAACCTCGATGCCGAGCCGGGCGGCTTCGATGCGGTGCGTGCGAAGACGGCGGCGGCGTGGACGCAGGCGCTGGGCGCGCTGGAGATCACCGCCCCTGCCCCGATGCGCCGCACCGTCTACACCGCGCTCTATCATGCCCTGCTCGCCCCGAGCATATGGAGCGACGCCGACGGCCGTTATCGCGGGCCGGACGATCAGGTGCACGCCGCCGACGGCTTCACCTTCCGCTCTACCTTTTCGCTGTGGGATACGTTTCGCGCCGAGCATCCGTTGCTGACGCTGGTGCAGCCGGCCGAGACGACGCGTGACGTGGTACGCTCCCTGATCGAGAGCCGCCGCTACAGCCCCTATGGCATCCTGCCGGTGTGGCAGTTCGCCGGGCGCGAGACGTGGACGATGATCGGCTATCATGCCGCGCCGGTGATCGCCGATGCCTATCTGAAGGGCATCCGTGGCTTCGACGCCGATGCCGCGCTCGATGCCATGGTCGCAAGCGCCAGCTATGCGCCTTACGGCGGGCTCGGCGACTATATGGCGCGCGGCTACGTACCGATCGACAAGGAGCCGGAGGCGGCGTCCAAGACGGTCGAATATGCCTATGACGACTGGACCATCGCGCGGATGGCGCGGGCGATGGGGCGGACGGAAATCGCCGATCGCTTCGAAAAGCGCGCCGGCAACTGGCGCAACAGCTTCGATGCGAAGACCGGCTGGCTGCGCGCGCGCCTGTCCACCGGCGCGTTCCGCACGCCGTTCGATCCGACCGCGATCAACTACGGATCGGATTATACCGAGGGCAATGCCTGGCAATACAGCTGGTTCATGCCGCAGGATCAGGCCGGTCTCATCCGCCTGCTCGGCGGCGACAGGCCGACGATCGCCAAGCTCGACCGGATGTTCGACTTCGACACGTCGAAGCTCGATTACAGCCACGCTGAGGATATCGCCGGGCTGATCGGCCAATATATCCATGGCAACGAACCCAGCCACCATGTCGCCTATCTCTACGCCTATGCCGGCGCGCCGTGGCGGACGCAGGAGCGATTGGCCGAAATCGTCGGTTCGCAATACAAGCCGACGCCCGATGGCCTCGCCGGCAACGACGACCTCGGGCAGATGTCGGCCTGGCTGGTCTTCACCACGCTCGGTTTCTACCCCGTCGCACCGGGATCGAACCAATATGTGATCGGACGGCCCTTCGTGGATCGCGCGGTGCTGAACCTGCCGGGCGGCAAGCGCTTCACCGTCGTCGCCGACGGATTGTCGCCCGCCAATCGCTATGTCGGGCGCGTCACGCTGAACGGCGTGGCGCTGACCCGCAGCTATCTTCGCGACGAGGAACTGCGCGCCGGCGGCGAGTTGCGCTTCACGATGGCGGCACGGCCGAACACACGCTGGGGAAGAAGCGCGCGCGCGCGGCCGTACTCCATGTCGACGGAGCGCGCCCCTCGGTAGCGGCTATCGCTTCGCCGCCGCGATATAGCGCGCCACCTGTTCGTCGAGCACGTCGAGCGGCAGCGCGCCCTGGTTCAGCACCGCTTCGTGGAAGTCGCGGATGTCGAAGCGGTCGCCGAGTTCGCGCTTGGCGCGGTCGCGCAGGGCGGCGATGCGCAATTGGCCGACCATGTAGCTCGTCGCCTGTCCCGGCCAGTTGAAATAGCGGTCGACCTCGCGCGCGATATCGGTATCGGATACCGAGCTGTTGGCGCGGAAATAGGCGATCGCCCGCTCGCGGTTCCAGCGCTTGGCGTGGATACCGGTGTCGAGCACCAGCCGGATCGCGCGCCACATCTGCAACGACAGCATGCCGAACCGGGCATAGGGGTCCTTGTAGACGCCCATCTCGTTCGCCAGCCGCTCCGAATAGAGGCCCCAACCTTCCACATAGGCGCCATAGCCGCCGTATTTGCGGAACTTGGGCAGGCCGACCAATTCCTGCTGACGGGCGATCTGGAAATGATGCCCCGGCGCGCCTTCATGCGCAGCGATGCCGGCGACCTGCACCTTCTGCGTCTGGTTCATGTCGACGAGGTTGACGTAATAGATGCCGGGCCGGCTGCCGTCCGCCGAGGGCGGGTTGTAGAAGGCGGTAGACGCGGTGCGCTCGCGCCATTTCTCCACCGCCCGCACCTCCAGCGGTGCCTTGGGCAGGACGCGGAAGTAGCGCGGGGCCGCCGTCATCACCGTCGCGATCACACCGCGGGCATCGGCGAGATATTGCTGCCGCCCTGCGTCGGTGTTGGGATATTTGAACTGCGGATCGGTGCGCACCCGCTCGAAGAACTGCTCCAGCGTGCCGGTGGAACCGACCTCGCGCTTGATCGCCTCCATCTCCTGCCGGATCGCGGCGACCTGGGCGAGGCCGAGCGCATGGATCTGGTCGGCGGTGAGATCGGTGGTGGTCGCGTTCTGGAGCTGGTTCGCGTAGAAGGCGGCGCCATCCGGCAGGTGCCAGGCGCCGTAATTGCCGGTGGACAACGGCTCGATGGCTTCGAGCGCGGCGAGCAGCGTGTCGTAACCGTGGCGGAACGGCCCCTTCAGCGCGGCGGTGGCATCGGCGATCAATTGCGCCTTGGTGGCGGCGGGTGCTTCGAGAGCGGCGACCTTCTTGCGGAAATCGGCGAGCAGGGTGGAGTCCGCCCCGCCGTCGAACGGTGCGCCGGTGATGATCGCCTTGGCATCGGCGCGGACGGGGGCGAAGTTCACCCGGTTGGGGACGATGCCCGCAACGGCCTGTTCGCGCATCCGCGCCGCGACTTCGCGCATCACGCGATCGGTGTCGCGCAGCCGTGCGATATAGGCGCGGGCGTCGGCGACCGTGTCGACCTTGTGGTTGTTGATGAGCAGGGCGGGAATGTCGCCCGCCGGGCTGCCGTTGGTAGAAACGGGGAAATTCAGCCTGCGGAAGCGGGCCGAGCGGCGCGCCCGTTCCGCCTCATATTCGAACAACCGGTAGCTGACGCGTGCGCCTTCGCCGAGCTGGTCGGGGCGGAATTGAGCGTGCATCGCCTGTAGCTGCCGCTCCGTCAGGGCGAGCGAGCGGGCAGCACCTGCATCGGTATAATCATCCAGCCGGTCGTATTGCGTCTTGAGGCCAAGCTGCGTCTGCGACTCCGGGCTGAGGCTCAGCTGCTCCTCGAACACCGCGTCGAGGAAACGCAGCAGTGCCGCATCGCGCGCCGTGGTATCGGCCGCCGCCAGCGGCACCGGCGCGCTTGCCTGGAGGATCGGCAAGGCCGGCAACAGCAGCAAAGCAACGACGAAACGCATGAAAAGCCCCCTGTTTTCGAACGCCGCCGCGCCCGTGATCCGCTCACGCTAGCACGACGGCGCCCGACCTCAAGACGCGATCAGCCCCGGCGCATCGGCGATGAACCGGTCGAGCACGCCATCCGCGATCTTGACCGCCCCGCCGAACCGCGTGGCGCCGGGGATGGTCTGAACCGCCGCCGCCTGTGCCGCCAGTCGCTTGGCATCGGCGAAATAGCGGGCCGCGGCGGCATTGCCCTGGTCGGCAGCGCCCAGGCCTGCTGCGGTCAGCTGCAACGCCCGGCCCCACAGCTGCAGCGCATCGAGCCACGGCCGTGCCTGCGTCGCGAAGCCCGGATCGACCACGCCCGACCGGATGATGTCGGACGCGTCGGCGAGGGCATCGGCCTGGGCGGCGAGATCCGCGATCGCCCGGCGCCGCGCATCGGCGTCGCCATCGGCAAGCCGTTCGCGCACGCCGTCCAGCACCGCCTTCAATCGCGGCGCCTGCTCCTGCCACGGCTGACTGCCGAAGGTCGGGGCCAGATGCTGCGTGTCGAAGAAGGTGAGCAGCGCCGCCGTCGCCCGCGTGTCCCCGCCGGCAAGGTCGCGCGCCGCGGCATGCCAGGTGAGGTCCGCATCATAGCCGGCATCGTTCCACGCGAAGGCGAGCACGCCCGCCACCGCGACCCGGCTCGGCGCCTCCTGGTTCATCGGGTTGGACAGGATGCCGGTCAACTCGTCGGACAGCCCCGCCTCGCGCTTGGCATAGGGCGCGAGCAGCAGGCGACCGGCCGATTGGGCGTAATCGTTGACCGGATAATTGTCCCACAGCAGCGTCTTGCGCCCGAAGGCCTTGGTCGCGGCCTTGGCATCGGGGATCGAGATCGCAGGCGGCACCACGTCGGTACCGGTCCATTGCACCACGATCCGCGGGTCCAGCGCCTTGCGCAGCGCCGCCTTGTAGGGGCTGTCCTTGGCATCGTAATATTCGGTCGGCACCATGATGAGCGGCCGCGCCCGGGGATCCTTGGCGGTCAGGTCGGCCTGCACCGCGTTCAGCAGGCGGGACTGGGCGATCCCCGCCGCCTCCGCGCCCGAGGCACCGAACGCCGCCTTGTCCGCTTCGCAATTCCACTTGGTGTATTCGATGTCGTCGAGTGCGACATAGAAGCTGCGGATGCCGATGCCGCGCAACGCATCGAACTTGCGCTCAAGCGCCGCCGCATCGGCGGGATCGGAGAAGCAGATCGAGGGGCCGGGGGAGATGGCGTAGACGAAATCGACGTGATCGGCCCGCGCCCGCTGCGCCAGCGTGCCGAGCGCCGTCAACGTCGCCGCCGGATAAGCCTCACGCCAGCGATCGCGGGCATAGGGATCGTCCTTGGGGCTGTAGACGTAGGTGTTGGCCTTTACGCTGGCGAGGAAGTCGAGATGGCTGGTTCGGTCCGCCATCGACCAGGGTGCACCGTAGAACCCCTCGATCGTCCCGCGGATCGGCATGGCGGGGTGATCGCGGATCACCAGCGCGGGCACCATCGGGCGGCGCACCACCTGGCGGAGCGTCTGCGCAGCATGGAACAGGCCGTCGGCGTCGCGGCCGGCCAGCGTGATAAGCCCCCCGCCCTCACCGCCTGCGGTCACGGCGATGGTATAGCCCTCGGGCCGGTCATCGGGCGTCGCGCCGCTCTGCGCCAGCGCGTCGCGCACGATAGCGGCATCGGCGGCCCCGATGACGACGCGCGTCTGCGCACCGCCCTTGGCCACGCGTTGGGCGGAGGTGACCGCCTGCACGCCCGCCTCGGTCAGGATCGCACGTACCAGTGCCACCGTCGCCGGATCGGTGCCGGGCGCGGCAACCAGGACCACCGATCGGCCGAGCGTGACGCTGCCCGTGCCCAAGGTCATCGAGACGGGTGTCGGGATGATCGCAGGCAGCGTCGCCGGCTGGACCGCCTGCGCTGCCACCGGCTGCGCCAGCGCCACGGCGGCCACCGTCAGTGCGAGCCTGCCGCCTGTTGCGATACGTCGGATCATTTCCCCGCCTCCGGTATTAAAATGGTACTATCGACTAAGCCGATGATCCGCCTGCGGCAAGCGCGACGATTGTACCGCCTGCCGGTCGGCGGTAAGGGAGCGGCATGCATAAAGGCTGCCTGACGTGGTGAAGACGCCCGACGAACTGGCGCTGATGCGCCAGTCGGGCCGGCTGCTCGCCTCGGTGTTCGAGATGCTGGATCGGCAGGACCTTGCCGGCCTGTCGACGATGCAGGTCAACGACATGGTCGAACGCTTCATCACCGTCGACTGCGCCGCCCGCCCGGCGAGCAAGGGGCAATATGGCTTTGCCTATGTGCTCAACAGCTCGATCAACCAGGTCGTCTGCCACGGTGTGCCCGACGACGGCGCGATCATCGCGGACGGTGACATCGTCAATTTCGACATCACGCTCGAAAAGAACGGCTACATCGCCGATTCCAGCAAGACCTATGTCGTCGGCGATGCCTCGCCTGCGGCCCGCCGGCTGGTCCGCGTGGCGCGCGAGGCGATGTGGAAGGGGATCGGCGCCGTCCGCCCCGGCGCGCGGCTGGGCGATATCGGCTTCGCGATCGAACGGCATGCGACCAGCAACGGCTATACGATCGTGCGCGATTATTGCGGCCACGGCATCGGCCGGGAGATGCACGAGGACCCGCAGGTGCTGCATTTCGGCCGGCGCGGCACCGGCGCGACATTGCGCGAAGGCATGGTCTTCACGATCGAACCGATGCTGAACCAGGGCACGCGCAAGGTGGACACCGCGCCCGATGGCTGGACGGTGCTGACCGCGGACGGCAAGCTGTCGGCGCAGTTCGAACACACCGTCGCGGTGACCGCCACCGGGGTCGAGGTGCTGACGTTGCGCCAGGACGAAACCGCACCCCGCGGTTAGCCGCCGGACCGATCAGCGCGGGGTAAGTTGCACCAGCGCGCCGCCGCTGCCGTCACGCAATACCCAGATCGACCCGTTGGGGCCTTCCTCCACCTCGCGGATGCGGGCGCCCAGGCCGATGCGGGCGACCTCGCTGGCGCTGTTGCCCGTCACGCGGACGCGCACGATGCCCTGCTGCACCAGGCCGGCGAGCAGGAAATCGCCCGTCCAGCCAGCGAAGGTACTGCCGCGATACTGGATCATGCCGCCCGGTGCGATCACCGGCGTCCAGCTGACCAGCGGCGGCGTGTAGGCGGGATTGGTGGCGTGGCGGGGGATCGGCGAACCATCGTAATTGTCGCCTTCCGATACGCGTGGCCACCCGTAGTTCTTGCCCGGATCGATGAGGTTGAATTCGTCGCCGCCCGCCGGCCCCATCTCCGATTCGAATAGGCGCCCGTCGCTGGCGAATACGAGGCCATAGGGATTGCGATGGCCGAGCGACCAGATTTCCGCGCGCGCGCCCGCGGTGGACGCGAACGGATTGCCGGCGGCCGCGGCTCCGTCGAGCGTGATCCGCACGATCTTGCCCAGCGTGCCCGACAGGTCCTGCGCCGGCGTGCCCTGCTGCCGTTCGCCGCTGCTGACGAACAGCGTCCGTCCATCGGGCGCGAAGGCAAGCCGCGCGCCCAGCTGACCGCCGGTCGTCGCCGGGGTCGCCCGCCAGATCACCGCCAGATCGTCCAGCCGCGGCGTGGCGCCGACGACTAGCGTCGCGCGGGCGACGGCGAGCTGCTGGCCGCCACTCGCCGGCTCGGCATAGCTCAGCCAGATACGGTTGTTGGTGGCGAAACCGGGGTCGAGCACGACGTCCTGCAATCCCAATTGCCCCGAGAAGACGACACGCGGCACGCCGGTGACCGCCGTCTTGCCGCCGGTCTGCGTCACCAGCTGTAACTGGCCGGATTTCTCGGTCACCAGCATCCGCCCATCGGGCAGGAACGTCATCGCCCAGGGATTGTCGAAGGTCGCGACGACGCGCTGGTCGACCGCCGTGGTCGGGGGCGTCGCAGTGGCGGTGGGTGACGGGCTCGGCGCGGGAGCCGGCGCAGGCGTGGGGGTCGGCGCCGGCGCTGCGACCGGAGGTGCCTCGCCACCGCCCTCTCCACCGCAACCGCTTGCCGCCATCACCAGCAGCACCGGGATGATATTGCGCCTCGTCATGCCGTCACTCCCGCTGCGATCGTCCGGTAAACGCCTGGGATTGCAGCGGGATGCGCGACAAGAAGGGTAAACCCCGCGTTTAGCCCGTTTCGCCTCGCCCAGGCGGTGCAGGATGCGCCAGGGCCGGTGGAAGCCGTCCGCGCGCCTCATGCGGCGCGCGGACGGGGACCATCAGTCTGCGATGGTCGCGATATCGATGACGAAGCGATACTTCACGTCGCTGCGCTGCATGCGCTCATAGGCCGTGTCGATCTCCGCCATCCGGATCATCTCGATCTCGGCGACGATGCCGTGCTTGGCACAGAAATCGAGCATCTCCTGCGTTTCGGCGATGCCGCCGATCAGCGATCCGGCGATGCTGCGCCGCTTGAAGATGAGCGCCGACACGTCCGGCGAGGGATGCGCGTGCTCCGGCACGCCGACCAGCGTCAGCGTCCCGTCACGCTTCAGCAGGGCGGTGAACGCATCGAGGTCATGGCTGGCGGCGACGGTGTCGAGGATGAAGTCGAACGTGTTCGCATGCTGCGCCATCTCATCGGGGTTTTTCGACACCACGACCTCGTCGGCGCCGAGTGCGAGGGCGTCCTGGCGCTTGCCTTCGGAGGTGGTGAAGGCGACGACATGCGCGCCCATCGCGTGGGCGAGCTTGACGCCCATATGGCCGAGGCCGCCGATCCCGACGATGCCGACTTTCTTGCCCGGCCCGACGTTCCAGTGGCGGAGCGGCGACCAGGTGGTGATCCCGGCGCACAGCAGCGGTGCGACGGCGGCGAGTTGCCGGGCATCGTGACCGACCTTCAGCACGAACGCGTCCTTGACGACGATCGCCTGCGAATAGCCGCCCAGGGTATGGCCGGGCGCATCCGGCGTCGGGCCATTGTAGGTGCCGACGAAGCCGTTTTCGCAATATTGCTCCAGCCCCTCGTCGCAGGCGGCGCAATGCCGGCAGCTGTCGACCATGCAGCCGACGCCGACGATGTCGCCGACCGCGACCTTGGACACGGACGCGCCGACGGCGGTCACGCGGCCGACGATCTCATGCCCCGGCACGCATGGATAGATGGTGCCGCCCCATTCCGAGCGGACCTGATGAAGGTCCGAGTGGCAGACGCCACAATAGAGGATGGCGATCGCGACGTCGTCCGCGCCGGGCGCGCGGCGCTCGATCTCGATCGGCTCCAGAGGCGTGTCGGCGGCATAGGCGCCATAGGCTTTGGTGGTCATCGCGGGGGGTTCCTGTATCGATCGGTGAGGCGCGACGCGTTGCGGCGCAGCATGATCCCGAGATATGCGTGTCGCCTGCATCCGATTAGCCGCTATGCGCTGCAAACACTCATGACCCGGATTCAACAATGACCCGGCAGGACCTGGCCGACCTTTCGACCTTCATCACCGTCGCGCGCGAACGCAGCTTCACCCGCGCGGCGGCGCTGCTCGGCGTCACGCCGTCCGCGCTCAGCCATGCGATGCGCGGCCTGGAGGAGCGGCTGGGCCTGCGCCTGCTCAACCGCACCACGCGCAGCGTCACGCCGACCGAGGCGGGCGAACGGCTGCTGCGGACGGTGGCGGTGCATTTCGACGGGATCGAGGACGAGGTGGCGGCGCTGGGCGAACTGCGCGATCGGCCGGCCGGTACGGTACGGATCACCGCCGACGAACTCGCCCTGCAACTCGACCTGTGGCCGATGCTGCGCGACGTGCTGCGCGACTATCCCGACATCAAGCTGGAGGTGACGACCGATTACGCGCTGACCGATATCGTCGCGGGCCGCTTCGATGCCGGGGTGCGGCTGGGCGGCATCGTCGACAAGGACATGATCGCGGTGCCGATCGGGCCGGAGATGCGGATGATCGCGGTCGCGGCGCCCGCTTACCTCGCCACGGCGGCGATGCCGGCAACGCCGTACGACCTCGTCCAACACCGCTGCATCAACCTGCGCCTGCCGACCTATGGCGGCATCTATCCCTGGGAGTTCGAACAGGATGGGCGCGAATTTCGCGTGCGGGTGGACGGGCAGCTGACGTTCAACAGCATCTTTCCGATCCTGCAGGCCGCGCTCGACGGGTTCGGCATCGCCTATCTGATGGAGAATCACGTGCGCCCCTATGTCGACAGCGGGCAGCTGGTGACGATGCTGGGCGACTGGTCGCCGCCGTTCGCGGGCCTCCACCTCTATTATCCCTCCCGCCGGCAGCCGACGCCCGCCTTCGCCGCGATCGCCGCCGCGTTGCGCTACCGTGGCGATGCCGCCGCAACCGCACCGATCCCGTCCGATGCGATTGGCGAGGCCCGGGTTTCGGGTTAAGTCGTTCGCCACGGGGAGCGATTGCGCGTGGGGCACATGACTGGAACGACGATCTCGACCGGCAACACGGGGCTGGACGTAGTGTTGAAGGGCGGGCTGCCACGCAACCGCCTGTATCTGCTGGAGGGTGCGCCGGGATCGGGCAAGACCACGCTGGCGATCGAATTCCTGCTCGCCGGCGTGCGGCAGGGCGAACGGGTACTCTACATCACGCTGTCGGAGACCAAGGAGGAGATCCTGGCGGTCGCCCAGTCGCACGGCTGGACGCTGGACGGAGTCGACATCTTCGAATTCAGCTCCGCCGCCGACGTGCTGGGTGACGGACGCGACCAGTCGATCCTGCACAGCTGGGAAATGGAGCTCGGCCAGACGGTGCAGCTGATCGAGACGGAGGTGGAGCGCATCTGCCCGACGCGTGTCGTGTTCGACAGCCTGTCCGAAATGCGCCTGCTCGCGCAGGACCCGCTGCGCTACCGCCGGCAGGTGCTGGCGCTGAAGCAGTTCTTCGCCGGCCGCGACATCACGGTTCTGTTGATCGACGACCTGTCCGGCCATGCCGAGGGGCGCGACGCGCACCTGCACAGCCTGTGCCACGGCGTCATCACGCTGGAGCGGCTGACGCTGGATTTCGGCGCGGCACGGCGGCGGCTGGAGGTCCAGAAGCTGCGCGGCGTCGACTTCGTGGCGGGCTATCACGACATGGCGATCCGCCGCGGCGGCATCCATGTCTATCCGCGCCTGATCGCTGCCGACCGCGTGACCACGTTCGGCGGCGAAGCGGTCGGCAGCGGTATCGCCGAGCTCGATGCCCTGATGGGCGGCGGCCCGTTGCGCGGTACCAGCACGCTCATCACCGGTCCGGCAGGCACCGGCAAGACGACCATCGCGCTCCAGTTCCTCGATGCCGCCTGCGCCCGCGGCGAACGCTGCGCCGTGTTCCAATTCGACGAGCGGATCGGCACGTTGCTGCTGCGCGCCAAAGCCTTCGGCATCGACCTGCAAAGCCATATCGACAGCGGCTGCCTCACCATCCGGCAGGTCGATCCCGCCGAGCTGTCGCCCGGCGAGTTCGCCGCGGCGGTATGCGACGAGGTGGAGGACCGCGGCACCCGGATGATCGTGATCGACAGCCTGAACGGCTATCTCGCCGCGATGCCGCAGGAAAAGCAGCTGATCCTGCAGATGCACGAGCTGTTGTCCTATCTCGGCCAGCGCGACGTCGCGACCTTCCTCATCAACCCGCAGCAGGGGCTGGTGGGGACGATGGCGAACGAACTGAACGTCTCCTACATCGCCGATGCCGTGCTGCTGCTGCGGTTCTTCGAGGCGGATGGCCGGATCAGGAAGGCGATCTCCGTGCTCAAGAACCGCGGGGGCCTGCATGAGGACAGCATTCGCGAATTGCGCATCGATCGCGACGGCGTGCGGGTCGGCGCGCCCCTGACCGGATTCAAGGGGGTTTTGACGGGGACGCCGGAATATGTCGGATCGGCAGCGCCGTTGATGGAAGAACGGGCTTAACCGCGTGCACAGGTCCGCCGGCGAAGGGTATCGCGTCGCCATCGTCGCCCCTTATGGTCGCGACGCGGACAGCGCCGCCGCGCTGCTGCGCGCGCATGACTACCTGCCGGATGCGCAGCCCGACCTGACGACGCTGGCGGAAACGATCGGCGACGACACCGGCGTGGTACTGGTGACGGAGGAGGCATTGGCGAGCGGCCGCGCCGCACTGGTCGCTGCGCTGGAGCGGCAGCCCGCCTGGTCCGACATCCCCTTCATCCTGCTGGCGCGCGCGTCGCAGGGACGGGCTGTGGGCACGCTGGATATCCGCCACGGCCTGCCGGTGGGCATCACCAATGTCGTTGTGCTGGAACGCCCGCTGGGATCGGCATCGCTGCTCACCGCCATCGCTTCCGCGATGCGGGCGCGGCAGAAGCAGTTCGAGATGCGCGACCGTCTCGCCGAACTGGCGGACAGCGAAGGGCGGCTGCGGCTGGCGACGGGCGCGGCCGACATCGGCACATGGGATTTCGCCCCCGGCTCCGGCGCCCTGCGCTGGGATGCACGCTGTCGGGCGCTGTTCGGTGTCTCGCCCGGCGTTCCGGTCAGCTATGATGGCACCTTCCTCGTCGGGCTGCACCCGGAGGATCGCGAGGCGGCGGCGGCGGCGGTCGGCCAGGCGCTCGATCCCGACGGCACCGGCGAATATGACATCGAATATCGCACGATCGGGATCGAGGACGGCATCGAACGCTGGATCGCCGCCAAGGGCGGCAGCATCTTCGTCGATGGCACGGCGGTGCGCTTCATCGGCACGGTGATCGACATCACCGCGCGCAAGCGTGCCGAGCTGGCGCTGGCCCAGTCGGAACGCGCACTGAAGCACGAAAGCCGCGAGCTCGACCATCTCGCCCGCACGCTGGAACAGAAGGTGGCGGCGCGAACCGCCGAACTGGAGGCGGAGATGGCGAGCCGCAGCCGCGCCGAAGCTGCCCTCCGCCAAAGCCAGAAGATGGAGGCGGTCGGCCAGCTGACCGGCGGCATCGCGCACGATTTCAACAACATGCTGACCGGCGTCATCGGCGCGATGGATATCATGAAGCGTCGGCTGGCGGCGGGGCGAACCGACGATCTCGAACGGTTCATGGATGCCGCCGCGACATCGGCACAGCGCGCGGCGGCGCTGACCGCGCGGCTGCTCGCCTTTTCCCGGCGCCAGTCGCTCGATGCGCGGGCGATCGACGTCAACGCGCTGACCGCGGGGCTGCGCGACCTGCTGGAGCGATCGATCCGCGAGAATATCGTGCTGGAGATCGTCGCCGCCGACGATCTGCCCGCCGCGGTGGCGGATGCGAACCAGCTGGAAAATGCGATCCTGAACCTCGTCATCAACGCGCGTGACGCGATGCCCGAGGGCGGTCGGCTGACGGTGGAGACGGCGCTCGCCAGCCGCGACGCGACACCGCGATCGGACCTCAAGGCGGGCCGCTACATCACCATCGCGGTATCCGACACCGGCGTGGGCATGCCCGCCGACGTGCTGGACAAGGTGTTCGAACCGTTTTTCTCGACCAAGCCGATCGGCCAGGGCACCGGCCTGGGCCTGTCGATGGTCTATGGCTTCGCGCGGCAATCGGGGGGCGAGGTGCGCGTGCACAGCACCGTCGGACTCGGCACGTCGGTGACGCTGTACCTGCCGATCGCGGACGAGGCCGACGGCGCAGCGGACGAGAGCACGCCGGTGGCGGCGCAGCAGGGCCGCGGCGAAGTGGTGCTGCTGGTCGAGGACGACGTGTCCGTCCGATTGCTGGTGCGCGAGGTGCTGGAGGAACTGGGCTATGCCGCGCTGGAGGCGGGCGATGCCGATGCGGCGCTGCCGATCATCCGCTCCGGGCAGCGCATCGACCTGCTCGTCTCCGACGTCGGCCTGCCGGGGATGAACGGACGGCAGCTTGCCGAACTCGCTCGTGCGCAGCGCCCCGATCTGCCGATCCTGTTCGTCACCGGCTATGCCGAGAATGCGGCGATTCGCGCCGGATTCCTTGGTACGGGAATGGACATGATCGCCAAACCCTTTGCAATCGAAGCACTTTCCGCCAAGATTGCGGAGATGATGGCGGGGTGAACCCGCGCATGACCGTTGCCTTATGTTATTCCCTGCGGCATGCAGCGGGGCGATGACGAACGACGACCACGGGCAGGCGCAGGACGTCGACCCCACGGGCCAGGCCGCAGGTGTGCCCGCAGCCGGCACGATCGATAGCGGCCACGACGATCCGATCGGCCGCCCCGGCCTGCATCACTGGCGCGAAAGCACGATCACCCGCCCCGGCCTGGATGATCGCGGCAGCGTGTTCTTCGCCGCGATCGAGATGACGCGGATGCCGATGATCCTGACCGATCCCAATCAGGACGACAATCCCATCGCCTTCGCCAACAAGGCCTTTTTCGACCTGACCGGCTATGAAGAGCATGAGGTGCTGGGGCGCAACTGCCGGTTCCTGCAAGGCGCGCAGACCGATCGCAATGCCGTCGCCGAACTACGCGAGGCGGTGGAACAGCGCCAGTCGATCGCACTGGAGCTGCTCAATTACCGCCGCGACGGGTCGCCGTTCTGGAATGCGGTGTTCATCGGGCCGGTCTATGACGTGAACGGCAAGCTGCTCTATTTCTTCGCGAGCCAGCTCGACGTGACGCGGCGCCGCAACACCGAGCAAAGCTTCCGCCAGGCGCAGAAGATGGAATCGATCGGCCAGCTGACCGCCGGCCTGGCACATGATTTCAACAACCTGTTGCAGGTGGTGAACGGCAACCTTGACCTGCTGTCGGCGGTGACCGAGAGCGAGCGCGCCAAGCGCTACGTCGCCGCCGCGCAATCGGCGGCGGAGCGGGGCGCCAAGCTGACCCGCCAGCTGCTCGCCTTTGCGCGCAAGACCCGGCTGGAGCCGCGGCCGATCGACCTCAGCCACCTCATCACCGAATTCGGCGACGTGATGGAAAGCTCGGTGAGCAAGCGCGTCGAGCTGCACCTCAGCCTGCGCCGTGGCCTGTCCCATGTCGTGGTCGATCCCGACCAGCTGGAAATGGCGCTGCTCAACATCGTCAACAATGCGCGCGACGCGATGCCGGACGGCGGCGTGGTGACCATCGCGACGCTGCCGATGCAGCTGGGCGAGGACAATGCCGGCGAACTGGCGCCGGGCAGTTACGTCATGCTGGAGGTGCGCGACGAGGGCGTCGGCATGCCGGCCGAGGTGCTGGAGCGCGCGACCGAGCCGTTCTTCACCACCAAGGGCGTGGGCCAGGGCACGGGCCTGGGGCTTGCGATGGCGACCGGGTTCGTGCGGCAATCGGGCGGCCGGCTGGATATCGAAAGCGAGGCGGGCCGCGGCACCACGGTGCGGATGATCTTTCCGACCGCCCGCGCGACGTTGGCCGCGACGGCGGAGGAGCAGGAAAGCGGGCCGGTGGTCGCCGCCCCCGAGCTCCCCAATGATTATGCCGAGCACGTCCTGATCGTCGAGGACAATGAGGAAGTGCTGGCGATCGCGAGCGAGATCCTGACCAGCGCCGGTTATCGCGTCACCACCGCGATCAGCGGCGAACAGGGCCTCAAGACGTTCGAAAAGGTGCATGCCGACGACCATGTCGACCTGCTGTTCACCGACCTCGTGATGCCGGGCGGGATGAACGGCCTGATGCTGGCCGATGCGGTGATCGAGCGCGATCCGAGCGTGTCGGTGCTGCTCACCACCGGCTATAACGAGGAACTGGTGGTGAACGGGCCGCGCAAGCGGGCGACCGACGTGCTGAGCAAACCGTATCGCCGCACCGAATTGCTCGACCGGGTGCGCCAGGCGCTCAACCGGCGCGGCAGCGGCGGCCCGCGGCGGCAACGATCGGATTTCGGCGCTGCCGAAGCCTGACGCGCGGCGCCACCGGCTTTGTCGGGTTTCCGGAGACGGGGTGGTGGGCGCTGACGGGCTCGAACCGCCGACCCTCTCGGTGTAAACGAGATGCTCTACCAACTGAGCTAAGCGCCCCCTCGCGGGGTTCGCCTCCCCTGCCAAAGCAGGCGGCGATCCGCAAGGGGGCATGGGGATCCGATCAGGCGGGATCGGCCTTGCGTGCGGCGACCATGTAATTGCGCATCGCCTCGCTGGCGCGCGGTGCCAGCGCCATGAAGGCGCGGCGGCGGTCGACCGGGTCTGGGTGGCGGACGAACAACCCCATGTCCGACATCTTGGCGATCCAGCGCAGCGCGGTGGTCGGCGCGACGCCGGCGGCGATGCACAGGCTGGAGACACTGACCCGCGTTCCCTCCAGCTCGGCGGCGAACAGGTCGAGCAGCATGTCCCAGGCCGGATCCTCGAACAATCCGTCGCCGATGAACTGGCCGAAGAATTTGGCGCGCAGGCGGCGCAGCTGGATCATGTGGCGAACCTCCTGCGCGCTGACCGCGTGTGTGCGGACGGCGGGTTCGCTTTCGAAACCGCGGCGGCGGTCGGCGATCTCGCGCGGCATGGCCGATGCCGGTGCGGGGCCGGCGAGGCCGGCGAGCAGCCGGGCGATGTGCGCGACCTCGTCGTTGAGGCGCTGGAGCCGCTCCCGGTCGTTCTCCTCGTGCAACGTGTCGTGGAGCATCGGTGGGTGCACACTGGCAGCGGCGGCGAGCGCGATCACGCGGTCGGCCGGTGTCGGATCGCACAGCAGGACCGCGTGGCTGCCGAGGACGTGGGCGGCGACGAGATCGATCTGGTCGGCAGAGAGCGCGATCACCGCCGACACCGCCGCCTGTTCGACATAGCGTGCGATCCGCGGTAGCTCGGCATCCAGCACGTCGGCCGGCACGCCCGCGGTGTCGCATACGATCACCGGCCAGGTCGCCAGTCGCAGCAGCGTCGCGGCCACCTCGCCCCAATCGATCCGTTGCAGCAGGCGACCGCCCGCCAGCCGGATCGCCGCCTCCGCCTCGGCGGCCGATATGTCCGCCGCGATCAGCAGCATCGGCCGGCCCGCCATCGTATATGCCCCTGCCGAACCGATCGGCTCGTCCCCCGCCGGGTCGCCGCTTCGGCGCCCGCGCAGCATCGTATGTCCCATGGCCGCAGGATAAGGCGTGGCGGGGAAGGTGCGCCCCCTGTTACCTCCATTTCGGGACTGATGCAGGTTTGCGCCATGAACCCCGCAGCATATCATCTCCGAAACGGACCTACCATCGCTATGGCGCGCGCCCCGTTCAATCGAGCGACTTGACGATCTCTTCCACCATCTTTTTGGCGTCGGCGAGCAGCATCATCGTATTGTCCATGTAGAAGACGTCGTTGTCGACGCCGGCATAGCCGACACCGCCCATCGAGCGCTTCACGAACAGCACCGTCTTCGCCTTTTCGACGTCGAGCACCGGCATGCCGTAGATCGGCGAGGTCTTGTCGGTCTTGGCCGCGGGATTGGTGACGTCGTTGGCGCCGATGACGAAGGCGACGTCGGTCTGCGCGAATTCGGAGTTGATATCCTCCAGCTCGAACACCTCGTCATAGGGGACGTTCGCTTCGGCGAGCAGCACGTTCATATGCCCGGGCATGCGGCCTGCGACGGGGTGGATCGCATATTTGACGCGGACGCCATGCTCTTTCAGCTTGTCCGCCATCTCGCGCAGCACGTGCTGCGCCTGCGCCACCGCCATGCCGTAGCCGGGGACGATGACGACCTGTTCGGCCTGGCTCATCAGGAAGGCGGCGTCCTCGGCGGAGCCGCGCTTCCACGGACGGTCGACCTTGGCGCCGTCGCCGCCCCCGCCGCCGCTCTCCGCGCCGAAGCCCCCGGCGATGACGCTGATGAAGCTGCGATTCATCGCACGGCACATGATGTAGCTGAGGATCGCGCCCGACGATCCGACCAGCGCGCCGGTGATGATCATCGCGCTGTTATGCAGCGTGAAGCCCATCGCCGCCGCCGCCCAGCCCGAATAGGAGTTCAGCATGCTGACTACGACCGGCATGTCGGCGCCGCCGATCGGGATGATGAGCAGGAAGCCGATCGCGAAGGAGAGGATCGTGATCGTCCAGAACACCCAGGGGCTCTGATCCTGCGTGAAATACGCCACCAGCAGCAGGATCGCGGCGAGGACGCCCAGGTTGATGACGTGGCGGCCGGGCAGCATGATCGGCTTGCCGCCCATGTTGCCGTTCAGCTTCAGGAAGGCGATGACGCTGCCCGAGAAAGTGATCGCGCCGATCGCGACGCCGAGGCCCATCTCGATCCGGCTGACCTGATGGATCGCGGCGAACGGCTGGCCGATCATCGGAATGACCATGTCGGCGATGCCGAAGGCGACCGGGTTCAGATAGGCGGCGCACGCGACCAGCACCGCCGCCAGGCCGACGAGGCTGTGGAAAGCGGCGACGAGCTGCGGCATCGCGGTCATCGCGATGCGGCGGGCGGTGGTGATGCCGATGACTGCGCCGATGCCGATTGCGGCGAGGATTTCGAGAACGGTGACGAGGTCGATCCGCGCGAACAACGGCCCCGTCGAGGCGACTACGCCCGAGGCGTCGGTCAGCACCAGTCCCACCGCCTGCAACGGCACGTGCGTCACCAGCGTCGTCACCACGGCGATGGTCATGCCGATCATGCCGAAGCGGTTGCCGCGCTGGCTGGAGGTCGGCGACGACAGGCCGCGCAGCGCGAGGATGAAGCACACCCCGGCGATCAGATAGGCGAGCGCCGCGAACGAGCTGCCGGCGGTTGCGTGTTCCATCCTGTCCCCCTGTCCGTCATCCCAGCGAACGCTGGGATCTTTCTCCGCGGGCATATTCCCGTGGCATGAGACCCCAGCCTGCGCTGGGGTGACGCATTAGTGTTTCGTCGTTCAGTGCTTGGCCGGTGCCGGCCGGTCCTTCTTCTTGTACATGGCGAGCATGCGGCTGGTGACCGCGAAGCCGCCGAAGATGTTGATGCTGGCGAGCACCACGCCGAGCAGCCCCAGCCATTTCGACGAGGCACTGCCCGCCGCCGCGCCGGCGATCAGCGCGCCGACGATGATGACCGAGGAAATCGCGTTGGTCACCGCCATCAACGGCGTATGCAGCGCCGGGGTGACGGACCAGACGACGTAATAGCCGACGAAGCAGGCCATCACGAAGATCGACAGGATCGCAACGAAGTCCATCACCGTCTCCTTTATGCTGCAAGCCGCCGCGGCTGCGGCACCGTGCGGCCCATCTCCTCAGCCGCTTCGAGCCAGCAACGCACCGCGTCATACGCATTGTCCAATGCCTCCTGCGGCGTCTCGCCGTCGGATCGACAGCCCGGCAGTTCCGGTACGATCGCTGCGAATCCGCCGCCGTCGCTGTGAGTCAGCGGCACGATATCGACTTCGTAATCCTGAGGGTTCATGCGTGCTGCTCCCGGACCGCGTCCACAAACCTGACCAGTTCGCGGATATAGACGGGCTTGATCGGTCGATGCGCCGGTATGGTCAGGATCAGCGGCATCGACGGATGTTTCACCTTGTAATGTGACCCCTTCCGCGGCGGCGTGCAAGCGATGCCGAAGGCGTCACACACCCTTTCGATGTCTGCGATGCGCCAGTCGCGCGGCACGTGCCGCATGCGTTCGAGAAGCGCATCCGCATCCACCGTCAGGCGAGCAGCCGCGCGTTGACGACCTGGCCCTGGCTGGTCAGCCGCACGGCATCGCCGATCTCGGCGTCCAGCACCGGGCGGCCCTGTTCCTTGTCCCAGAAGGTCGAGAGGAAATTGTAGAGGTTGCGGCTGAACAGCGCCGAAGCATCGGCGGGCAGGCGGCCGGCGACGTTGCGATGGCCGACGATCCTGACGCCGTGCCGTTCGACGATCTCGCCTGCGACTGCGCCCTCGACATTGCCGCCCTGTTCGACCGCCAGGTCGACGATGACGCTGCCCGGTTTCATGCTGGCGACCTGCGCGTCGCTGATGAGGCGCGGCGCGGGGCGGCCGGGGATCAGCGCGGTGGTGATGACGATGTCCTGCTTGGCGATATGGGCGGACACCAGCTCGGCCTGCGCCGCCTTGTAGGCGTCGCTCATCTCGCCGGCATAGCCGCCTGCCCCCTCGCCCTCGATGCCCGCGACATTCTCGACGAAGATCGGCTTGGCACCGAGGCTCTGGATCTGTTCGCGCGTCGCCGAGCGCACATCGGTGGCGGACACCTGCGCGCCCAGCCGCCGCGCGGTGGCGATCGCCTGCAATCCGGCGACGCCGACGCCCATCACGAACGCCTTGGCGGCGGAGACGGTGCCGGCCGCGGTCATCATCATCGGAAAGGCGCGGCCATATTCCGCCGCGGCGTCCAGCACCGCCTTGTAGCCGGCGAGGTTGGATTGCGAGGACAGGATGTCCATCGACTGCGCGCGGGTGATGCGCGGCATGAACTCCATCGCCAGCGCCTCATAGCCCGCCGCGGCATAGGCATCGACGCGGGCACGCTCGCCGAAGGGATTGAGCCCGGCGACGATCCAGGCGCCCTGCGCCGCACCGGCGAGGCTGGCCGGATCGGGCCCCTGCACGCCGAGCACGATATCCGCGCCGGCCAGCGTCGCCGTGCGATCGCCGACGGCGGCGCCGGCATCGGCATAGGCCTGATCGGCGTAGGTGGCGGCGCTTCCCGCCCCCGCCTCGACCGCGACGCTGGCGCCCAGCGCGGCGAATTTCTTTACGGTTTCGGGCGTGGCGGCCACGCGCCTCTCGCCGTCGGCATGTTCCTTGAGGACGGCGATCTTCATGTCCGCGCTTACGCGATCAGCCAGATCACGAACAGGGCGATGATCGCGCAGGCGACCGTGCCCCATTTCATCATGGCGGTCACGCTCGAATAGGTCGCCACATGCGCCTTCATGTCACCGTTGCCGGCCATCATCCAACCCCTGCTTGCGTCAGGCATGCGCCATCGTTGGCGGATACCTGCCCGCAAAGCCGCGCCGCCGTCAAGGCAAGCGATCCGTGTCGCCGCTTAAGTCCGCCTTTACCGGCGCGCTGTATCACCTGCCCCGAACCGGGACGGGAATAATTATGACGCGCAATGGCCAGCGGCTGCTTCTGCTGATCGACGACGAACCCGCGCAGCGCCGGCTGGTGTCCGCGCTGGCGGCCCGCGCCGGCTGGCGATCGATCTTCGCCGCCGACGGCGAGATGGCGCTGGCGCAGCTCGGCACGCAGGACGGGATGCAGCTGGATGCCATCCTGCTCGACCATTGGACGCCCGATGCCGATGCGGCGCCGCTGATCGCCGAATTGCGCGAGCGGCGCCCTGCCCTCCCCATCCTGATGCTGACCGCCAACGGCTCGGTGGCGCATGCGGTGGCGGCGATGCGGGCGGGCGCGACCGATTTCCTGGTCAAGCCGCTGGCGCCGGAACGGCTGCTCGCCGCGCTGGAGGCGGCGGTCGCCGGCACCGCGGCGGGGGAATTGCGACCGCTGACCGAGAAGATCCCGGCGCTGCTCGCCTTCGACGAGATCGTCGGGTCGTCGCCCGATTTCCGCGCGGCGCTGGCGATCGCGGCCAAGGCGGCGCGGGCGCGGGTGCCGGTGCTGGTCGAGGGCGAGAGCGGCGTCGGCAAGGAAGTGGTCGCCGATGCGATCCACGCCGCCAGCCCGCGCGCCAAGAAGGCGATGGTGACGGTGAATTGCGGCGCCATCCCCGCCAACCTCGTCGAATCGGAATTGTTCGGGCACGAGAAGGGCGCGTTCACCGGCGCCTTCGAACGCAAGATCGGCAAGTTCGCCGATGCCGACGGCGGCACCATCCTGCTCGACGAGATCGGCGAGATGCCGCTCGAGACGCAGGTCAAGTTGCTGCGCGTGCTGCAATCGGGCGAAATCCAGCCGATCGGCGCGCGCCATGCCCGCGAGGTGGACGTGCGCGTGATCGCCGCGACCAACAAGAAGCTGCTCGAAGAGGTGGAGGCGGGCCGGTTCCGCGAGGACCTGTTCTACCGGCTGAACGTGGTGCAGGTGACGATCCCGCCCTTGCGCGAGCGGCTGGGCGACGTGCCGGCGCTGGCCCGGCACCTGCTCGCCCGGATCGCGCAGCAGCCGGGGCTGCGGTCGCTCGGCATCACCGACGATGCGCTGGCGCTGCTGGTGCAATATGACTGGCCGGGCAACGTCCGCCAGTTGCAGAACGCGCTGTTCCGCGCGGCGGTGCTGTGCGAGGGCGCGGCGCTGACCCGCGCCGATTTCCCGCAGATCGCCGCGCTGGGCGACCGCCGGCCCGGGCTGGTCGGATCGACGCCCGCGTCGGGCGCCGGCGTCACCCTGTTCCGGCCGGACGGCAACCTGCGCCCGCTCGAGGACATCGAGGCGGATGTTATCCGCCTCGCCATCGGTCACTATCGCGGGCGGATGACCGAGGTCGCACGGCGGCTGGGGATCGGCCGCTCGACGCTGTACCGCAAGCTGGGCGAACTCGGCATCGACAACGCGGCCGCCTGACGCCGCTACCAGAGGATCCCCTTCACCGGCTTCAGCGGCGGCGGCGCTTCGTCGCCGATCGACTGGAGCAGATCGATCTCGATCGTCCGGCACATCGCCGACAGCGGCAGGTCGTGGACGGTGTTGGCGAACGGATCGACCAGATCGTCGCCGATCGCCAGCACGGCGAGGAACATCAGGCCGGCGAGCGTCGAGCCGAGCGGCGTCGCGAAGCCCAGCGTCTCGACCAGGCCGATCGGCAGCAGCACGCAGAAGATGTGCACGAACAGCGAGGGGAGGAAGCGGTACTGGTTGGGCAGCGGCGTGTTCTTCAGCCGCTCCATGCCGCCTTGCGAATTGGCGATATCGACCAGCACCGATTCCATCTGCGTCTGCTGGATGGTGTCGATCCAGCCCTGGCGGCGCGCATCGTCGATGCGGCGGCCGGTGCCGTCGAGCAGGCCGTTGGCGATGTTGGTGCGCGCGAGCGACGGCGTCGCCTCGCCATGCGAAAGGTAGCGCAGCACCTCGTCATCGACCGGCTGGCGCCGCAACTGGCAGCGCAGCGCGTTCACATAGGCGATCTGGCGCAGGACGATCGTGCGCTTCAGATCGAGCGCCTCGGCGGGCAGGAAATTGCGCGCTTCGCGGCTGAGGTTGCGCGAGGCGTTGATCATCAGGCCCCATAGCGAGCGCCCTTCCCACCAGCGTTCGTAGGCGGAATTGCTGCGGAAGCCGAGGAACAGCGCCAGCACCGAGCCGAATAGGGTGAGCGGCAGCGACGGCGCCTTGAACGGCAGCACGTAATAGGTGACGGTGACCGCGACGTCCCAGACGAACAGGATGGTGAGTGGCTTCCAGACCTCTGAGATGATCTGGCGCAGGCGGGGGGTGGAACTGACGATCATGTTGCCTCTTTGTCGGACCGCGATGTAGCCGCTCAACTTATCCGTCGCGCGATTGCTGCGTTGCAAAACGTTGCCGTTCCGGACTTTATCCCCGGGACGGCGTACTTATCCGCCGACCAGCGCGCGGTCGCGCAGGCCGCGCCATATCTTCAGCGCCTGGACGGTGGCCGCGACATCGTGGACGCGGAGCAGCTGCACGCCCGCCTCCGCTCCCTTGAGGGCAAGGGCGAGGCTGCCGCCGAGGCGGGCCGTCACCGGCGCCTCGTTGTCGAGGGCGCCGATCATCCGCTTGCGGCTCGCGCCGAGCATGATCGGGCAGCCGAGGCCGTGGAAGATCGCCAGCCCGTTGATGAGCGCGAGATTTTCGGCGAGCGTCTTGCCGAAGCCGATGCCGGGATCGACGATGATCCGCCCGTGCTCGATCCCCGCCGCGGTGACGGCGGCGATGCGCGCCTCCAGCCAGTCGAACACCTCGGTCAGCACGTCGCGATAGCCGGTGCGGGCGTGGCCGCCCTCCCTGGGATCGGGCGAGTGCATCAGGACGACGGGGCAGCCGGCGCGCGCCACCACCTCCAGCGCGCGATCGTCCCACAGCAGGGCGGAGACGTCGTTGACGAGGCTGGCGCCGGCGGCGAGCGCCGCCTCCATCACCGCTGCCTTGCGCGTGTCGATCGAGACGGGGGTGCCGCTGCGGGCGAGCCGTTCGGTGACGGGGACGATGCGGGCGATCTCGTCGCCCTCCCACACCTGCGCCGCGCCCGGCCGTGTCGATTCGCCGCCGAGATCGACCAGCGCCGCGCCGGCCGCCGCCATGTCGACCCCTGCGGCGGCGGCGGCGTGCGGATCGGCGTGGTGCCGGCCGCCGTCGGAGAAGCTGTCGGGCGTGACGTTGAGGATGCCGGCGACCAGCGGCTGGTCGAGGCGGAGGATGCGCTCGCCCAGGTGCAGCGGCGCGCGCGGTGCGGTGATCGCGGCGTGGAGGGCCTGGGCGCGGTCGCCGAGCGTGGCGACGTCCGTGACGGGCACGGTGCGGCGGCGGCCGTCCGCGATCACCTCATAGGCGGCGAACCATTGCAGGCCGCCGGCGAGGCGCGCGACCGTTTCGTCGGCGTGGGTGACGGGCGTGTCGACGAACTGGACGGGGCGCAGGTGGAGGCTCATCGCCGGTGTGTCCCCGGTTGGGTCCAACATGGCAAGGCTTCAATCCTCTCCGGAACGGGGGGGTGGCAGCGAAGCTGACGGAGGGGGGCTCTCCACAGGCGATCTCGCTTGTGGAGAGCCCCCTCCACCACGCCTTCGGCGCGGTCCCCCTCCCCGTGCCGGGGAGGATTTTAGGGTTGGGTCGCCAGCAGGTAGGTCTGGCGCAGCGTGTCGATGGGCTGGAGCTTGCCTTCCCCGTCGTGGTGCCAGAAGGTCCAGCCGTTGCACGCGGGGGCGCCTTGCAGCGTGGCGCCCAGTTTGTGGATCGAGCCGGCGGCGCCGCAGTCGGACAGCAGGCTGCCGTCGGCGCGGACGGTGACGCGGAAGCGGCGCTTGGCGTCGGTGAGCACCGCGCCGGGCGTCAGATACCCGTTCTCGACCAGCACACCGAAGGCGACCTTGGGCTGCTGGCGGGGGCTCTGCATCGTCGACAGGGCCGATTCGTCGAGGGGGAGCGCCGCGGCGATCCGTTCCTGCGCGGCCTCGATATAGTCGCCCTCGCGCTCGATACCGATCCAGCGGCGCCCCAGGCGCTTGGCGACGGCACCCGTCGTGCCGGTGCCGAAGAAGGGATCGACCACCACGTCGCCCGGCTTGGTGCAGGCAAGCAGGATGCGATACAGCAGCGCCTCGGGCTTCTGGGTCGGGTGGACCTTCACCCCGCCCTTCTTGAGCCGTTCCTGCCCGCCGCAGATCGGGAATTCCCAGTCCGAGCGCATCTGCAACTCGTCGTTGAGCGTCTTCATGCTGCGGTAGTTGAAGGTGTATTTGGCGCCTTCGCCCTTCGCCGCCCAGATCAGCGTTTCATGCGCATTGGTGAAGCGGGTGCCGCGGAAATTGGGCATCGGATTGGCCTTGCGCCAGACGATGTCGTTGAGGATCCAATAGCCGAGGTCCTGCACCGCCGCGCCGACGCGGAAGATGTTGTGATAGCTGCCGATCACCCAAATCGTGCCGTCATCCTTGAGGATGCGGTGCGCTTCCGCGAGCCAGGCGCGGGTGAAGGCGTCGTAGGCGGCGAAGGTGTCGAACTTGTCCCAATCGTCGGTGACCGCGTCGACATGGCTGCCGTCGGGCCGGAACAGCTCGCCGCCGAGCTGGAGGTTATAGGGCGGATCGGCGAAGACCATGTCGACCGACTTGTCGGGCAGCGCCCGCATCATCGCGATACAGTCGCCGCGCAGGATCGTGTCGAGCGGCAGCACCGGCGCCGATGCCGGCGTCAGTCCATCCTTGCCCGCCGCGACCCGCGGCTGCCTGACCTTCTCGATAACCGACATCATGTCCCCCTTGCCCGCCTATTCGCGCCAAACACCGGACTCGCGTCAAGTCGGCAATGGTTAACGAGGGGAATTGCGATCGGGTTAACGCGGCCTGCCATGCCCTCTTGCGCGCAAGATATTGGGAGGCCGATTCGCGGGCTGCCCCCAGCCTTGGGGGTGTGACTCAAAAGACTCATGCCGGCGATTGGTGCGGGCCGACCGGGTGGAACAGCGGACCGGCGGCCGCATCTGGCGTGATTCGGGCAAAGGCGGCGGCGACGGGGGCGAAGCTGCGGCGGTGGATCGGGGTCGGGCCGTGTTCGGCGAGGGCGGCGAGATGGTGCTTGCAGCCATAGCCCTTGTTCGAATGCCAATGGTATTGCGGCCAGGTGGCGGCATGATCGAGCATCAGCGCATCGCGCGTATGCTTGGCGACGACCGAGGCGGCGGCGATCGACAGGCTGTGCGCATCGCCCGACACGATGGCGGTGGCGGGCCAGGACCAGCGCGGCAGGCGATTGCCGTCGACCAGCACATGGCCGGGATCGCAGCCCAGCTTCGCGACCAGCGCATCGACGGCGAGCGTCATCGCCTTCATCGTCGCCCAATAGATGTTGAGCTTGTCGATCTCGGCCGGCTCGACCACGCCGAGGCCCCAGACGGCGCGGGTCTGGATGAGACCGCACAGGCGCGCCCGCTCGGCGGCGGAAAGCTTCTTAGAATCGTCGATGCCGCGCGGAATGCCCCTGGCGGGCAGCACGACCGCGGCGGCGACCACCGGCCCGGCGAGCGGCCCCCGCCCCGCCTCGTCCACCCCGGCGACGGGGGGCAGGCAGGTCTTTTCGTGCTTCAGGCCGGGCATCGGGCGGTCAGTGCGGCAAAGGGCGTAACGCCCAGCGTGTGTCCCATGGGGCCATGCCCTGCGCCAAGGCCGGGGGCCGCGGCAAGCGCCGCCTGCACGTATGCGATGGCCCGCCCCACGGCGTCGGTGAGGTCCAGCCCTTCGGCAAGGCCGGTCGCGATGCCGCTGGCGAGCGTGCAGCCGGTACCATGGCTGTGGCGGGTGACGATGCGCGGATGGGTCCAGACCGTCTCCGTCCCGTCGGCGGCGATCAACCGATCCTCGATCCGGTCGCCGTCGGCATGGCCGCCCTTGACCAGCAACGCCGCGCCCTTCGCGCGCACCGCCGCCTCCCCGCCGAGCGCGGAGAGTTCGGGCAGGTTGGGCGTGACGACCGCGGCGCATGCCATCAACCGGTCGAAGGCGGAGATCGTCGCTGCGTCGGCCAGCACCGAGCCGCTGGTCGCGACCATGACGGGATCGAAGACGATCGGCACGTCGAGCGCCTCGAGCAGGTCGGCGACCGCCTGCGCGGTGGCGGCGGAGCCGATCATGCCGATCTTCACCGCATCGACGCCGAGATCGTCGATCACGCTCGTCATCTGCGCGACGACCATGTCTGCGGGGATCGCATGCACCGCCTGCACGCCCAGCGTATTCTGCGCGGTGATCGCGGTGATCGCGGTCATGGCGTGGCCGCCGAGCATGGTGACGGTCTTGATATCCGCCTGGATCCCGGCGCCGCCGCCCGAATCGGACCCGGCGATGATGAGGACGCGGGGGATCATGGGCGGGTCCGGAAGTTGGCGAAGTTTACACTACGTGCGCGTCGGAATCGCCCTTTGCAGGGGGTTCGGGCGTCTGCGGTGGCGGGGGTTTGGCTGGTGGGGTGAGCCATGGTTTCCTCCATGGCACAAAGCGGGGGGCGTAGGACAGAGGGCTGATTGTTCGCGCGAAGACGCGAAGGCGCGAAGAGGTTGCGCCCGCGGCAGGTGCGCGCCTTCATCCCCGCGTCTTAACGTTGGGGCGTTGGAGAGAGCTGCCGCGGCAACGGGCGAGCGCTCTTTGCGTCTTCGCGTCTTTGCGTGAACCCGTCTTCGTCATCCCGGCGGAGGCCGGGATGACGGGGGAGTGAGCTTCAGCTTTGGAAGCGGCGCCGGGTGTCCGCCGGGTGCGCCTTCAGCGTCTTGGCCGTGCGGGTCGGGCGGTCGAGGAGTTCGCCGCCGCAATGGGGGCAGCGTTCGTCGAGGTCGTCGGCGCAGGTTGTGCAGAAGGTGCATTCGAGCGAGCAGATGAACGCGCCGGGGCTGTCGGCGGGCAGGTCGGCGCCGCAGCGTTCGCAGTCGGGGCGCATCGCCAGCATCAGGCGGCCGCCTCGCGCACCGCGTCGCAGATGCGGTCGACCAGCGTCTCGACCTGGCGGGCGTCGTCGCCTTCCGCCATCACCCGGATCACCGGTTCGGTGCCGGAGGGGCGGATGACGAGGCGGCCGGTGCCGGCGAGTTCCGCCTCGGCAGCGGCGATCACCTGCTTGACCGACTCCGCTTCGAGCGGCTTGCCGCCCGAGAAGCGGACGTTCTTGAGCAATTGCGGCAGCGGCTCGAAGCGGTGCAGCACCTCGCTGGCCGGCGCGCCCGCGCGCTTCAGTTCGGCGAGCACCTGTAGCGCGGCGACGAGGCCGTCGCCGGTGGTGCCATAGTCCGACAGGATGATGTGGCCCGATTGTTCGCCGCCGACATTGTAGCCCGATCCGCGCATCTTTTCGAGCACGTAGCGGTCGCCGACCGCGGTGCGGACGAGGCCGAGGCCCTGCGAGCGCAGGTGCCGTTCGAGGCCGAGGTTGGACATGACGGTGGCGACGAGGCCGCCGCCCGCCAGCCGCCCGGCGCGTGCCCAGCCCGCCGCGATCGTCGCCATCAGCTGGTCGCCGTCGACCACCCGGCCCTTTTCGTCGACGACGATCAGCCGGTCGGCATCGCCATCCAGCGCGATGCCGATGTCGGCGCCCGACGCGACCACCGTTTCCGACAGCGTCTGCGGCGCGGTGGAGCCGACGCCGGCGTTGATGTTGGTGCCGTTGGGGGTGACGCCGATCGCGACCACGTCGGCGCCGAGTTCCCACAGCGCCGCGGGCGCGACCTTGTAGGCGGCACCGTTGGCGCAATCGATGACGATGCGCAGGCCGTCGAGCCGCAGGTTTTCGGGAAAGGTAGCCTTGGCGAAGTGGATGTAGCGGCCCTGCGCGTCGTCGATGCGGCGGGCGCGGCCGATCTGCGCCGATGGCGCGAGCGGCACGTCGCCCGAATCGGCGCCGTCGATCAGCTGTTCGATGGTGAGTTCGGCATCGTCCGACAATTTGTAGCCGTCCGGCCCGAACAGCTTGATGCCGTTGTCGGCGAAGGGATTGTGGCTGGCCGAAATCATCACGCCGATGTCGGCGCGCATCGACTGGGTGAGCATCGCCACCGCCGGCGTCGGCAGCGGGCCGACCATGACGACGTCCATGCCGACGCTGGTGAAGCCCGCAACCAGCGCCGATTCGAGCATATAGCCCGACAGGCGCGTATCCTTGCCGATCAGCACCCGGTGCTTGTGGTCGCCGCGCTGGAAATAGGCGCCGGCCGCCATGCCGACCTTCATCGCCATCGCGGCGGTCATCGCGCCCGCATTGGTGGCGCCGCGAATGCCGTCGGTGCCGAAATATTTCCTTGCCATTGCGTGCGATCCGTTCCGCT
Organism: Sphingomonas cellulosilytica; assembly: GCF_052321755.1. Lineage (NCBI taxonomy): Bacteria > Pseudomonadati > Pseudomonadota > Alphaproteobacteria > Sphingomonadales > Sphingomonadaceae > Sphingomonas > Sphingomonas cellulosilytica. The sequence goes on along the minus strand of NZ_JBQRTT010000006.1, from coordinate 20,510 downwards.
ATGCCGCTTCCGTCCGATCCCCGATGCGCCAAGGAACCCGATGTCGCAAGCCACCCGTATCCTGCTGGCGCTGGTCGCCGGCATCGCGCTCGGCATCGCCGCGGTCGCCGCCGACCGGCGGGTGGCGCTGGCGGCCGTCACCGTCACCCAGCCGATCGGCGAGGCGTGGCTGCACGCACTCCAGATGGTGATCGTGCCGCTGATCGTCGGGCTGCTCGTCACCGGCATCGCCGCGACCGCGGAAGCGGCGCGCGCCGGGCGGATCGCAGGGCGGGCGGTGGCGCTGTTCGTGGTGGTATTGTGGTCGACGACGCTGATGTCGGCGGCGGTGATGCCGCTGCTGCTCGACCTGTGGCCGCTGCCGCAGGCGTGGTCGGCGGCGTTGCGCGCGGCGCTGACCGAGGTGCCGGCGACGGGCAAGGTGCCGACATTGGTCGATTTCTTCAACACGATCGTGCCGACCAACATCGTCGCGGCGGCGGCGGGGGATGCGTTCCTGCCGCTGACCGTGTTCACGCTCGCCTTCGCGTTCGCGATCACCCGGCTGGAGGCCGAATCGCGCGAGCGGCTGGTCGGGCTGTTCCGCAGCATCACCGATGCGATGCTGGTCATCATCGGCTGGGTGCTGAAACTGGCGCCGATCGGCATCTTCGCGCTCGCCTATGGCGTCGGCGCGCGGACCGGCGCGGCGGCGTTCGGGGCGCTGGTGCATTACATCGTGCTCGTCTCGACGATCGGGTTCATCGTGATGCTGGCGGGCTATGGCGTCGCGCGGTTCGCCGGCGCGGTGCCGCTGGGGCGGTTCGCACGCGCGGTCGCGCCGGCGCAGGGGATCGCGGTGAGCACGCAATCCTCGCTCGCCTCGCTGCCGGCGATGCTGAAGGGGTCGGAGGCGATCGGCGTCGCGCCGGCGACGGCGGGGATCGTGCTGCCGGTGGCGGTGGCGATCTTTCGCGCGACGAGCCCGGCGATGAACCTGGCGGTGGCGCTGTACGTGGCGCACTGGCTGGGGGTGGCGATCGGGCCGGGACAGCTTGCCGCGGGGGTGGCGACGGCGGCGATCACGACGATGGGGTCGGTGTCGCTGCCCGGCACGATCAGCTTCTTCGCCAGCGTGGCGCCGGTCGCCTTCGCGATGGGGGTGCCGATCGAGGCGCTGGGCCTGCTGGTGGCGGTGGAGACGGTGCCGGACCTGTTCCGGACGGTGGGCAACGTGACGATGGATGTGGCGGTGACGAGCGTGGTGGGGCGGACCGACGCCAATCCTCCCCGGCACGGGGAGGTGGCAGCCGCAGGCTGACGGAGGGGCAGCCGCAGGCGATATCGCCTGGGGCTGCCCCTCCACCATTCGCGTGCCGCGAACGGTCCCCCTCCCCGTGCCGGGGAGGATTTGCTTACTTCACGCCGTGCATCCACTTCTTGAGCGGCCAGGAGAGGATCAGCAGGACGATGCCGAGCCCGATCGCCCATTCGGCGATCAGGGTGAAGACGCCGTTGTAGGTGTCGAGGCTGACCTTGAGGTTGGTCACCTGTCCGCCGACCGTCTCGACGCTGGCGACCTGCGCGATCATGCCGGCGAAATATTGCGCGACGGAGATCGACAGGAACCACACGCCCATCATCAGGCCGACGATGCGGGCGATCGACAGCTTGGTAATCATGGAAAGGCCGACCGGCGAGATGCACAGTTCGGCGAGGCTGTGGATCAGGTAGAGGCCGGCGAGCCACCAGATGCCGACCTTGAAATCCGGGCCGACGAAGCTGCTGCCCCAGACGAGGAACAGGAAGCCCGCGCCGACGCCCATCAGGGCGATGCCGAACTTGACCGGGATCGACGGCTCGCGACCCGCCGCGGCGAGCTTCGTCCACATCGCCGCCATCAGCGGGGCGAACAGCACGATGAACAGCGCGTTGAACGTCTGCGTCTGCCCGGCCGAGATCGGATAGCCGAAGATGTGGAGATCGGTGTTGCGGTCGGCGAACAGGGTGAGGCTGGAGCCCGCCTGTTCGAACAGGGTCCAGAACACGACGTTGAAGGTGATGAGCACCATCGCCGCCAGCATCATCTGGAATTCGGTGCGGTTGCCCGCGACGAAGCTCCAGATGAGGATGCCGGGCACGGCGATGATGAAGGTGCCGAACAGCAATTTGCCCATCAGGGGAAGCGCCAGCACATAGGCGAAGATCGAACCTGCACCCGCGGTCGATTCCGCGCTGTTCATCAGGTTGACGAAGAGGAGGTAGAAGAGCGGCACGCCGATCAGCGCGGCGGCATAGATGCCGATCGTCCGGTTGGCCGGCTGGCCCGCAGGCTGTTCGCCATAGCCGTTGAGGCGGCCGCCGTCGAACTGCACCAGCATCCACGACAGCAGCATGCCGAGCGCGGCGAGGCCGAAGCCCGCCCACCAGCCGAACCCGTCCCACACGCCGGGGATGCCGACCGCGAGCAGGGGGCAGAGGAATTGCGACAGGAGCGAGCCGAGGTTGATGCCCATGTAGAAGATGGTGAAGCCGCTGTCGCGCCGCCGGTCGCCCTGCGCGTACAATTCACCGACCATGGTCGAGATGTTGGGCTTGAAGAAGCCGTTGCCGACCGAAATCATGCAGAGCGCGATGAGCATCAAGGTGGTGTAGAAGGCGCTGCGTTCGCCGTCCGAGGCGAAGCCCCCCTTGGCCACCGTCCGCTGCGGCTGGCCGTCGGCCCCGAGCAGCGCGACGGTGCCGTCGTCGTTGCCCTTGATCGCGAGCTTCTGCGCGCCGTCGACGACATAGCGCGTCTCGACGCCGTTCACCCGTTCGACCGCCACCTCGTAGCGCTGGCCGTCGATCGTCGCATAGGGTTTGGCGGGCTGGCCGCCGAAGGCGAGCGTGAAATAGCCCAGCGCCATCAGGATCGCGCCGAACTTCACCGCCCGCTTCGAGCCGAGATACTGGTCGGCAAGGTAGCCGCCGACCAGCGGGGTGAGGTACACCAGCGCGGTATAGCCGCCATAGAGACCGGTGGCGGCGCGATCGCCGAACAGGAAATGCTGCGTCAGGTAGAGCGTCAGCAGCGCGCGCATGCCGTAATAGCCGAAGCGTTCCCACATCTCGGTGGTGAACAGCCGGGCGAGCTGGCGCGGATGGCCGAACCACGTCTTTTCGGCCGCTGGATTGACGTGGCTGATGTCGGGCTCGAGGCGGTTGTCCGCCGTCGGAGTGTCGACCATTCGTTACGCTCCCTGATACGCCGGAGCTCGAACGGGCTCCCCGATGATATGGTATCAAGAGTAACGACAAAGCCGCGGCTGTAAATCCCGGGCGGCATGGCTATGTGGCAGCCATGTTCAACGACACCGCCACGCCGCTATCGCTCCTCGCCACCCGCCGCTCGGGCAAACCGCGCGACCTCGCCGCGCCCGGCCCCGATGCGGAGCAGATCGCCCGGATGCTAGAGGTCGCCGCGCGCACCCCCGATCACGGCAAGCTCGCGCCGTGGCGCTTCGTGGTGGTGGAGGATCGCGACGCGCTGTCGCGGCTCATCACCGATGCCTATCGCGCCGAGCGGCCGCAGGCGGCGCGCAGCGAGATCGACTCGCTCGACCAGTTCGCCCGGCAGGCGCCGGCGCTGGTGGTGGTGCTGTCGTCGCCGGTGCTGTCCAGCCATATCCCGCTGTGGGAGCAGGAATTGTCGGCGGGCGCGGCGACGATGAACCTGCTGCACGCCGCACATGCGATGGGCTTTGCCGGCGGCTGGCTGACCGGCTGGCCGGCCTTTTCCACCGCGGTGCGCGATGCGTTCGGCAGCCCGCACGAGCGGATCGCGGGCTTCGTCTTCCTCGGCACGCCCGGTCGGCCACTGGACGAACGGCCCCGCCCGGACATGGCACGGATCGTCGCGCGCTGGCCCGATACGGGACGGCCATAAACAGTTGATGGTGGACCTTTTCGCCGGTTGCTGTATTAAGTCAGCATGACAGCGCTCAGCAACGAGGACAGCCCGGTCTATATCCGGCTGCGGGGAACCATCGCGGCGGGCATCCTGCGCGGCGATTATCGCGCGGGCGACCAGCTTCCCTCGGTCCGCGCCTTCGCCGCGGAACATGGCGCCAATCCGCTGACCGTCGCCAAGGCGTACCAGAGTTTTCAGGACGACGGCTATGTCGAGGTGCGGCGCGGGGTCGGCATGTTCGTGCTGCCCGGCGCGGCGGAAAAGCTGCGCACCGCGGAGCGGGCGAACTTCGTCGAGAACCAGTGGCCGCGGATCCGGGGGTATATCGACCTGCTGGGGCTGGACGCGGCCGACCTGCTGGAGCGCGAGCGGGTTTAAAGGTTCGCGCGAAGACGCAAAGAGGGTATGCTTGCCGCGCCGGCGGCGGGTCATCGCACCGTTGGGACATACGGTGGAAGCCTGCGGCGCAACCTCTTCGCGTCTTTGCAGCTTCGCGTGAACATGCTTGTCAGAACAGCCCGAGCGATGCGACCTCGTCGGTGGTGAGGTCGATGCCGAACATCAGCGACATGCGCATGCGGTAGACGCGGGGATCGGTGATCTCGGCGACGGTGTCGTTGTCGCCGGCGCGGCGATGGTAGCGGCGGTCGGTGAGGCCGGCGAGGCCGTGGGGCAGGACGATGCTGGCGAGCGTCAGTTGCGTGAAGCGGCTCTGCGGGGCGGTCGACGTCCAGTGGTTGGCGAGCGCGAGGTCGGCGTCGAACACCGGCGCCTCGGTGAAGCTGTATTGCGGTTGCCAGCCCTCGCCGGTGCCGCGGCCGTCGGTGGACCCGGCCTCGCCCTTGCGGCTCAACATCCAGCCGTGGTCGGCGTGGCGTTCGAGGCGGAACCACGCGCCGTCGGGCGCCTCCGCCTCCCAACCGTCGGCGAGCGCCATCACCGGTGCATAGCTGCCGCCGAAGCCGGCGTCGGCGATCCAGTCCCGCCCGTCGATCGTCACGAGGCTGAGCGTGTGGGTGAGCGGCGGGGTGTCGGCCACGCCGAGCCAGACGCGGGCGAGCAGCGGGCGAACCTGGAAACCCAGCGCGGCGAGCGCGTCCATGAACAATCGGTTGTGTTCGAAGCAATAGCCGCCGCGGCGGGCGGTGACGAGCTTGGCGAAGACGCCGGCCGAATCGATGGCGATGCCGCGGCCGAGGCGGACGTCGAGGTTCTCGAACGGGATCGACAGGCGGTGTTCGCGCTGGAGCCGGCCGAGGCCCTCCGCATCGGGGGTGACGCGGGCGGGGAGGCCGATGCGGGCGAGATAGGCGTCGAGGTCGAACATGAGCGGGTCTCTACACGGGTTTCGGCGCTGAGGTAGGGGTTTGCGATCACGCCTTCCCGGCACGGGGAGGTGGCGCGGCGTAGCGATGTTGGAGGGGCAGCCAAGCGGCGTCATCGCTTGCGGCTGCCCCTCCACCACCCGGCGTTGCCGGGCGGTCCCCCTCCCCGTGCCGGGGAGGATTGGAATTCATGCCTCCCCCGCCAGGGGGAGGTGGCCGCCGCAGGCGGTCGGAGGGGGAGGTAAGCGGCACACGTCGTGCTTGCGGAGACGCCCCCTCCACCATTCGCCTGCGGCGAACGGTCCCCCTCCCCCGCTGAAGCCAGGGAGGATTCTCAGGCGAAGGCTTCGGCCGGGACTGCGTACAGCACCTCCGCGCTGGCGGTGGCGGCGGCCTTGAGGCCTGCGGCTTCGGGGACGATCTGGTCGAGGTAGAAGCGCACCGCGGCGCGCTTGACCTGGGTGGCCGCGTCGTCGCCGCTCGCGGCGCGCCCCTGCCGTTCCATCAGCCAGCCGCAGGTGGCGACCGCGGTCATCGTCAGGAAGGGGTAGCTCGCCGCCAGCTTGTCGTCGGCATCGGCGGTGGCGAGGCGGCGGGCGATGCCCTCCACCGTGTCGATCAGCGCGACGAGTTCGGGGTGCTGCGCCTCCGCGCGCATGTCGGCGACGAGCGCGGCGAAGGCGCCGCCGTTGTCCAGCGACAGCTTGCGGCCGACGAGGTCGGCGGCCTGGATGCCGTTGGTGCCTTCGTAGATCGGGGTGATGCGCGCATCGCGGAAATATTGGGCGGCGCCGGTTTCCTCGACATAGCCCATGCCGCCGTGGACCTGCACGCCGAGGCTCGCCACCTCGTTGCCGATGTCGGTGCCGTGCGCCTTGGCGAGCGGGGTGACGACCTCCAGCCGGTTCTTCGCCGCCGCATCGCCCAGGCCGGCACGATCGACCTGGCCGGCGGCGTAATAGACGAGCGCGCGGGCGGCCTGGGTCTGCGCCTTCATGCGCAGCAGCATGCGGCGCACGTCGGGGTGGTCGACGATGCGGATCGGCGCCTTGTCCGGCGAGCCGGCACGCGCCGACTGGACGCGTTCGAGGGCGTAGCCGACCGCCTTCTGCGTCGCGCCCTCGGCGATCTGCACGCCCTGCAGGCCGACGTTCAGCCTCGCGTTGTTCATCATCGTGAACATCGCGCGCATGCCGCCATGCTCCGGACCGATCAGCTCGCCGATGCAATCGTCGTGGTCACCGAAGGAGAGGACGCAGGTCGGCGAGGCGTGGAGGCCCATCTTGTGCTCGATCGAGACGACGCGCACGTCGTTGAACTCGCCGGGCGTGCCCTCCGCGGTCAGGCGGAACTTGGGGACGAGGAACAGGCTGATGCCGCGCGTGCCAGCCGGCGCATCGGGGGTGCGGGCGAGGACGAGGTGGACGATATTGTCCGCCATGTCGTGGTCGCCGAACGAGATGTAGATCTTGGTGCCCTTGATCGCCCACTTGCCGTCGCCGAGCGGCCTGGCGGTGGCGCGGAGCGCGCCGACGTCGCTGCCCGCCTGCGGCTCGGTGAGGTTCATCGTGCCGGTCCAGGCGCCGGTGGCGAGATGCGGCAGGTAAAGAGACTGCTGTTCGGGGGTGCCGTGGTGAAGCAGCGCCTCGATCGCGCCGACGGTCAGCGTCGGGCAGAGCGCGAAGCCCATGTTGGCGCTGCCCAGCGTATCGAGCACCGCGGTCTGGATGGCGAAGGGCAGGCCCTGACCGCCGACCTCTTCCGGCACGCCGATCGTGCCCCAGCCGCCCTCGACGTAATCATGATATGCCTTGATGAAGCTTGCCGGCATGTGGACGCCGTCGGGCGACCATTTCGCGCCGACGGTGTCGCCCTCGCGGTTCAAGGGCGCCCATTCGCCGCTCGCGAATTGGCCGACGCCCTCCAGCACGGCATCGACCACGTCGGGGGTGGCGGCGGCGAAGCGGTTCGTGGCGGCGAGTTCGTCGAGGCGGACGACATGGTCGAGCACGAAACGCTGGTCGGCCACGGCGGCGGTGAAGGACATCATTCTCTCCTGAAGCTTACCCCGATATAGGCCGCCGCGATGGCCGATCCAAACCCGCGCGTCTTACCCTACGGCATGGCCGCGATCGACGAGGCGGCGCGGCGAATCACCCGCGGGGAATGCGTCGCGGTGCCGACCGAGACGGTCTATGGCCTCGCCGCCGATGCCGGCGATGCGGCGGCGGTGGCGGGGATCTATGCGGCCAAGGGGCGGCCCGCCTTCAACCCGCTGATCGTGCATGTGCCCGACCTCGCCGCCGCCGAGCGGATCGCGATGTTCGATGCGGATGCGCGGGAGCTGGCGGCGCGGTTCTGGCCGGGGCCGCTCACCTTGGTGCTGCCGCTGCGCGACGATGCGGGGATCGCATCGCTGGTGACCGCGGGGCTGCCGACGATCGCGCTGCGCGTGCCGCGGCATCGCGCGATGCAGGCGCTGCTGGCGGCGAGCGGGCGGCCGCTCGCCGCGCCGTCCGCCAATGCGAGCAACGGCATCAGCCCGACGCGGGCGGCGCATGTCGCGGCCAGCCTCGGCACCCGCGTGCCGCTCATCATCGACGATGGCCCCTGCAAAAGCGGGCTGGAATCGACGATCGTCGCCGGACGGACGATTCTGCGGCCCGGGCCGATCGCGGCGGCGGACCTGCCGTTCGCGGCGGCGCGGCGGCATGGGGATGCGGCGATCACCGCGCCGGGGCAGCTGGCGACGCATTATGCGCCGGCAAAACCGCTGAGGCTCAACGCGCGAGAGGCGCGCCCGGACGAATGGCTGATCGGCTATGACTCTATAATAGGGGACGATACGCTGTCGGCCGCCGGCGACCCGGTGGAGGCGGCGGCGCGGTTGTTCGACGCGCTGCACCGCGCCGATGCGAGTGCCCGGGCGAGGATCGCGGTGGCGCCGGTGCCGATGGAAGGGCTAGGCGAGGCGATCAACGACCGGCTGGCGCGGGCGGCGCATCGGTAGACGCCATATTGTTGCTGCCCTGTCATTGCGAGCGCAGCGAAGCAATCCAAAGCCGGACCAGGACGCCCTGGATTGCTTCGCTGCGCTCGCAATGACGGAAGCAGAGGGCTGGAATAGCCTGTCGATCACGTCGCGCATACGCCGAAACCCCCGGCGGCGCGAAAGGCCGTCGGGGGTCTGGCTTGGCTCGTCCTTGGGGGGGAAGAGCGCGGTCGGTGCCGGCGCCCTTGGGGGGCGACGCCGGACCGAGAGCGGTGGATTACTGGAGCAGCTTCAGCACGCCCTGCTGGCTCTGGTTGGCCTGGGCGAGCATGGCGGTGGACGCCTGGCTGAGGATCTGCGCCTTGGCGAGCGCGGTCGTTTCGGCCGAGAAGTCGGCGTCCATGATCTGGCTCTTGGCCGAGGTGAGGTTGGTGGCGTTGGTGGTGAGGTTGTTCACCGCCGACTGCATCTGGTTCTGCGCCGCGCCGAGCTTTGCCCGGTAGGTGCTGACCGTCTTGATCGCCGTGTCGATCGTGGTCAGCGCGGCGTTGGTGGTGCTCGCCGCGGACAGGTCGATGCCGGTCGAGGCATCGGTGACCGCGGTGATCGTGGTGTCGGCGGTCAGCGTGCCGAGCGTCAGGTTGATCGTGTCGGAGGCATTGGCGCCCGCCTGGATCTTGATCGTGCTGACGGCGCTGGCACCGGTGCCGGTCACCGTGCCCGACGATGCGTCGAACAGCGCGTTGCCGTTGAACTTGGTGTTGGTGAGGGTCGAGGTGATCTGCGTCTTCAGCGCGGCGACTTCGGCCTGGAGATTGGTCTTGTCGCTGGCGCTGTAGGTGCCGCTGGTCGCCTGCACGGTCAGCTCGCGGACGCGCTGCAACATGTTGGTGACTTCGCTCAGCGCGCCTTCCGCGGTCTGCGCCATGGCGATACCGTCATTGGCGTTGCGGATACCCTGGTTCATGCCGCGGATCTGCGCGGTCATGGTGTTCGAAATGGCGAGGCCGGCGGCGTCGTCCTTGGCCGAATTGATGCGGCTGCCGGTCGACAGGCGCTCCATCGCGGTGGACAGCGAGGCGTTCGAAGCATTGGACGCATTGGCGGCGCGGAGCGCCGAGACGTTGGTACCGATGACGGTCATGATGGGATCCTTGGCAGCTGGAGGCGGCACCCCCCGTCACGCGTGCGCGACGGGGGCGCGACGGACAGGATTACTGGAGCAGCTTCAGCACGCCCTGCTGGCTCTGGTTGGCCTGGGCGAGCATGGCGGTGGACGCCTGGCTGAGGATCTGCGCCTTGGCGAGCGCGGTCGTTTCGGCCGAGAAATCGGCGTCCAGGATCTGGCTCTTGGCCGAGGTGAGGTTGGTCGAGTTGGTGGTGAGGTTGTTCACCGCCGACTGCATCTGGTTCTGCGCCGCACCGAGGTTCGCACGATAGTTGCTGATCGTGGCGAGCGCCGTGTCGACGGTGGCGAGCGAGGTGTTGGTCGCGGTCGTCAGGTCGATGCCGGTGGCATCGGTGATCGTGGTGTCGGTGGTCAGCTTGCTGAGCTTGAGGTTGATCGTGTCCGATGCATTGGCACCGGCCTGGATCTTGATCGTGCTGTAGGCGGCGACCGCGGGCGGACCGGTGACGGCGGCGGTGACGGTGCCGGCCGAAGCGTCGAACAGCTTGTTGCCGTTGAACTGGGTGTTGGCCAGCGTCGAGGTGATCTGCGTCTGGAGCGCCGAGACTTCGGCCTGCAGGTTGGTCTTGTCGCTGGCGCTGTAGGTGCCGCTGGTCGCCTGCACGGTCAGCTCGCGGACGCGCTGGAGCATGTTGGACACTTCGCTCAGCGCGCCTTCGGCGGTCTGCGCCATGGCGATGCCGTCGTTGGCGTTGCGGATGCCCTGGTTCATGCCGCGGATCTGCGCGGTCATGGTGTTCGAGATGGCGAGGCCTGCCGCGTCGTCCTTGGCCGAGTTGATGCGGCTGCCGGTCGACAGGCGCTCCATCGAGGTCGACAGCGCGTTGTTCGCCGAATTCGAAGCATTGGCGGCGCGCAGGGCGGAAACGTTGGTGCCGATAACAGTCATGTCGTCATGTCCTTGCAGAATGTCATGGCACCTCACCGCCGCCCCCGGAGCGAAAGGCAGAGCCGCCACCTGATGAAACGACCGATCGGGCGTCCGCTTTAGCGGAAAATCCGGTCGTTCGCGGGTGCCGCCCAGGCGGACGGCACCCGATCACACGGGATTACTGGAGCAGCTTCAGCACGCCCTGCTGGCTCTGGTTGGCCTGGGCGAGCATGGCGGTGGACGCCTGGCTGAGGATCTGTGCCTTGGCGAGCGCGGTCGTTTCGGCCGAGAAGTCGGCGTCCATGATCTGGCTCTTGGCCGAGGTGAGGTTGGTGGCGTTGGTGGTGAGGTTGTTCACCGCCGACTGCATCTGGTTCTGCGCCGCGCCCAGGCTCGCCCGGGTGTTGCTGACGGTGGTCAGCGCCGCGTCGATCGTGGCGAGCGCGGTGTTGTCGGCCGAGGTGAGGTCGACGCCGGCGATCGCGGGCGGGCCGGCGGCGCCGGCGACGGCGGTGATCGTCGCATTGTCGGTGAGCTTGGTCAGCGTCAGCGTGATCGTGTCGGCGGCGTTGGCGCCGGCCTGGATCTTCACCGCGCCCGCCGTGCCGGCGGTGCCGTCGAACAGCTTGTTGCCGTTGAACTGGGTGTTGGCCAGCGTCGAGGTGATCTGCGTCTTGAGCGCGGCGACTTCGGCCTGGAGATTGGTCTTGTCGCTGGCGCTGTAGGTGCCGCTGGTCGCCTGCACCGTCAGCTCGCGGACGCGCTGGAGCATGTTCGACACTTCGCCCAGCGCCCCTTCGGCGGTCTGCGCCATGGCGATGCCGTCGTTGGCGTTGCGGATACCCTGGTTCATGCCGCGGATCTGTGCGGTCATGGTGTTCGAAATGGCGAGGCCGGCGGCGTCGTCCTTGGCCGAGTTGATGCGGCTGCCGGTCGACAGGCGCTCCATTGCGGTGGAGAGCGAGGCGTTCGAGGCATTGGACGCGTTGGCGGCGCGGAGCGCCGAGACGTTGGTGCCGATGACAGTCATGGGTGTCCTCCGATGAGTGACCGGCTGACACCATCCCCCAAGGAAGGCCGAGCCGTCACAGGGGATAACGGCCGCGGCACGGCCGGCTTTAGCGGAAAAATGCGTAGGGCGCGGCAAGGTGGCGCCCCCACTCCCCTATCCGCGCGCGCGTATCGCGGGCGTGGTGCAGGCGCGCGCGTGGTGCGGGCGACGCGCGCCCGGAAATATTTTGCCGGGCGGCAACCGCTTTAACGACGCGTTTACTCTCATTGCCGCATTGGGAAGCTGTCCTTGGGGGATAACCATGCGTTCGATTTTTCCTTCCGCTGCGGTCGTGCAGCGCAAATATGCGCTCGTCTCCGGGCTTCGTGCCCAGGGCTTCGGCGTCGGCTCGTTCGAGTCGGGCCAGCCCGGCCCCGCCGACCTCTTCCTGGTCGCCGAGGGCGAGGTGCCGCCGGCGCCGGCGCGCACCGTCATCATCGGTGATGGCGATGCCCGCCACGTCGTCCCCTCGCGCGACGGCCATCCGGCGCGAATCGCCTTCGGGGCGGCGGACGCGGCGGTCGGCAACGGCTTCGCCCGCGCGCTCGTCGCCGGTCCCGACATGCCGACCGCGGCCGACCCCGAGAGCCTGGCGCTGATGGCGCTCGCCGAGCGCGTCGCGCAGGCGGACATCACCGTGCTCATCAACGGGCCGACCGGCACCGGCAAGGAGGTGCTGGCGCGCGCGATCCACAACAATTCGCCCCGCAAGGCCGGCCCGTTCGTCGCGATCAACTGCGCCGCGCTGCCGGAGACGATGCTGGAGGCGCTGCTGTTCGGCCACCAGAAGGGCGCGTTCACCGGCGCATCGAGCGGCGGCGAAGGCTTCTTCCGCGCCGCGGACGGCGGCACCATCCTGCTCGACGAGATCGCCGAGATGCCGCTGCAATTGCAGGCCAAGCTGCTGCGCGTGTTGCAGGAGCGCGAGGTGGTGCCGATCGGCGCATCCGTGCCGCAGCCGATCGACGTGCGCGTCATCGCCTGCGCCAACCGCGACCTCCAGGCCGAGGTGGCCGCGGGCCGCTTCCGCGCCGACCTCTACTACCGCCTGTCGGTCTTCCCGCTCAGCACCAAGCCGCTCGCCGAGCGGCCGCAGGATATCCCGGCGCTCGCCGCGACGATGATCCTGCGCCATGCCGGCAGCCGCGCGGTGGTGCCGTGGCCGACCGCCGAGGCGATCGAGACGCTGATCCGCCACGACTGGCCGGGCAACGTCCGCGAGCTGGAAAACGTCATCCAGCGTGCGCTGCTGTTCGCCGGCGGCGACACGATCGAGGCGAGCCACATCGTGTTCGACCGGCCGATCAGCTTCACCTTCCAGCATCAGTCGGCATCGGTGACGCCGCTGTTCGCCCCCGCCCCCGCTGCGCCGGCCGAGCCCGCCACCTTGGGCAACGTCGTGCAGATGAGCGAATTCCAGGCGATCCGCGAGACGCTGGCGGCGTGCGGCGGCAGCCGGGTGGAGACGGCGCGCCGGCTCGGCATCTCCGAGCGCACGCTGCGCTACCGCCTCGCCAAGGCGCGCGAGCAGGGTGACGACCTCGCCCGGCCCAGCATGGCAGCCTCCGCATGAGCGGCGTGTCGGGTGTCGGCGGCGCGATGAGCGTCGACCGGGTGATGCAGCTGCGCGCGCAGATCCTCGAACGCAACCAGGCGCTCGCCCGGGCCAGCGCCACCGACAGCGCCGCGCCGACGCAGGGCACCAAGCCCACGAGCTTCGCCGACACGCTGCAAGACGCGCTGAAGGACGTCAACGCCAGCCAGAACCAGGCATCGGCGCTGTCGGAAAGCTACGAACGCGGCGAGACGGTCGACATCGCCAAGGTCATGCTGGCGCGCCAGCAGGCCTCGGTCGGGTTCGAGGCGACGCTGCAAGTCCGCAACAAATTGCTGTCCGCCTACAAGGACATCATGAGCATGCCGGTGTAATCGATGAGCACTGCCCTCGCCACCACCACGCCCTCCGCCCTGCCGGAGAAGTTCGCCAACCCGCTGCTCCAGATCAAGGGTGTGCTCGCCCAGCCGGCGGTGCGCCGCAGCCTGCCGATGGCGATGCTGGTCGCGCTGATCGGCGCCGCCGCGCTCGCCTGGATGACGCTGTCGACGCCGACGCAGAAGACGCTGTTCACCGGGCTGACCGACGCCGATAAGCAGGCGGTCACCGCCGCGCTGACGCAGGCGAGCATCAAGAGCCGCATCGACGAAGGCACCGGCGCGCTGACCGTCGACGAGGACCAGTTCAGCAAGGCGCGGATGCTGCTGGCGGGCCAGGGCCTGCCCAAGCAGGCACCGGGCGGCTATGCCATCCTCGACCAGCTGCCGATGGGCGTCAGCCGCGCCGTCGAGGGCGAGCGGCTGCGCCAGGCGCGCGAGACGGAGCTTGCCCGGTCGATCGAGGATATCGACGCGGTTGCCGAGGCGCGCGTCCACCTGGCGACGCCCGAGGCATCGGTGTTCGTGCGCGACAATGCCGCGCCGTCGGCGTCGGTGGTCGTCAAGTTGCAGGGGGGCCGCGCGCTCAGCCAGGCGCAGGTGCAGTCGATCGTCAACCTCGTCGCCAGTTCGGTGCCGGGGATGAAGCCCGAAAGCGTGACGATCGTCGACCAGATGGGCGCGCTGCTCTCCAAGCCCGGCGGCGTCGGTGCGGACAACGGCAGCGATGCGCGACTGGAGATGCAGCGCAAGACCGAGGACAAGGTGCGCCAGCAGCTCGTCCAGCTGCTCACCCCGCTGGTCGGCGCCGGCAACTTCACCGCGGAGGTGCAGGCCGACATCAACCTCGACGAGACGCAGGCGACCAAGGAAAGCTACGACCGCGCCGGCGCGCTGCGCGCCGAGACGGGCAATTGGACCGGCAATCAGGCGACGACGCCGGCGACGCCCGGCGGCATTCCGGGTGCGCTCAGCAACACGCCACCGCCCGCCAGCCAATTGCAGACGCCGCAGCCCGCCAATGGTGCGAGCGGCGCGCCCGCTGCCGACCCAGCGCCCGTCGCCGGCGGCCCCGCCCCCAACCCCAACAAGCAGAGCGACAGCTTCCAGCGCGCCTACGACCTGGGCAAGGAGGTGTCGGTGACGCGCCAGACGCCGGGTTCGGTCAAGCGCCTGTCGGTCGCCGTGCTGCTGCGCGATCCCGACAAGACGCGCCGTACCGCGATGGAGATCAACCAGATCACCGACCTGGTGAAGAGTGCAGTCGGCTTCGACCAGGCGCGGCAGGATCAGGTGACCGTCATCAGCCGCAAGTTCGCCGATACGTCGGCCGACGCCGCCGGCCCGGCGTGGTATGACAATGCCTGGCTGCCGGTGCTCGCCCGCAACGCCACCGCGATCGTCATCGCGCTGCTCGTCCTGCTGCTCGGCGTGCGACCGCTCGCCAAGGGCCTGATGAAGAAGCGCGACGAGGCGGCGACGCCGGCGCTCGCCGCACCCGACGCCGCGATCGGCGGCGCCAATGCCGAGGGGATCACCGTGCACGAACCGGTCAGCCTCGACCGGCTGGAAGCGTCGCAGACCGTCGACGACCGCATCGGCGCGGTGCGTGGCTTCACCCGCGACAATCCGGCGCGCGCCGCGCTCGCCATCCGCGACATGATCAAGGCCGACGCCAAGTGAACGCGCTTCCCCCCACCCGCAGCTATACCGGCGTCGAGCGCGCCGCGGTGCTGATGATGCTGGTCGGCGAGGACGAGGCCGCCGCCATCCTCCAGAAGCTGGACCCCGAGGAGGTCCGCCAGCTGGGTTCGGCGATGTTCGCGGTCGCCGACGTTTCCGAGCAGGAGATGGAGGACGTGCTCGACGATTTCGTCGGCAAGGCGCGCGAGCGCACCGGCGTGACCTTCGATCCGCGTCCCAAGATCGAGGCGGTGATGAACCGCGCGCTGGGACCGGAAAAGGCGGAAAGCGTGCTGGCACGGATCACTCCTCCGGAGGCGAATTGCGAGCTGGAACTGCTCGACTGGCTGGACGCCAGCGAGATCGCGCAGATGATCGAGAAGGAGCATCCGCAGATCGCCGCGGTGATGATCGCCAACCTCGACCCCACCGTCGGCGGCCAGGTGCTGGAGCTGCTGCCCGATGCGGTGCAGCCCGATATCCTCCACCGGATCGCGCGGCTGGGGCCGATCAACCCCGACGCGGTCGAGACGCTGAAGGCGGTGCTCGCCAACCGTCGCGGCGGGGCGACGCGATCGGGCGGCAACGGCATGACGCTGGGCGGCACGCGCGAGGCGGCGAAGATCCTGCAGGGTGCGCGCAAGGCGACCGAACAGCGGGTGATGCCCAAGCTGTTCAAGATCGACAAGGACGTGGCGAAGGCGATCGAGGAGGCGATGTTCGTCTTCGACAACCTGCTCGACATGGACGACAAGAACCTCGGCACGCTCATCCGCAACGTCGACGGCGACATCCTGTCGCGCGCCCTCAAGGGCGTGGACGAGAATGCACGTGGGCGCTTCCTGGGCTGCATGTCGGCGCGTGCCGCCGACGGCATCCGCGACGAGATGGAGGCGCGCGGGCCGATGAAGCTCGCCGAGGTGCTGGAGGCGCAGAAGGCGATGATCGCCATCGCGCGGGGCCTCGCCAAGGACGGCACGATCGTGATGGGCGCGAGCGACGACGATTATGTCTGAGGCGTTTGCGCACGGCACCGCGCCGCTGCCGGCATCGGGCTTCGTGGCGGGCTTCGCCGCGCGGCACGACACCGCCGCGCACCTGCTCCAGGCCGCCTTCGCGCCGCCGCCGGTCGGCTTCACCCCGCGCGACATGTGGGCGACGCTGGAGCGCGAGATGGCGGGCGAGGCGCGCGCTTCGGGACCCAAGCATTTCAGCCCCGCCGATCGCGGCGGCGACAAGCCGACGCAGGGCTGGGACCCGCTCGACGCCGATGCCGAGCCGAGCGGTTTTATCGATCCGGTCGAGACGGCGCATGCCGCCGGCTATGCCGAGGGACTGGCGGCTGCGGCGGCGGCGGCGCGCGAGAGCGGCGACCGCGACCGGGCGCTGATCGCCGAACTGACGGCGGCGCTCGCCAACGGGCACCAGCTCGACCGCGACCGGATCGCGCACCAGTTGCGCAGCACGGTGCTGTTGCTGGTGAACAAGCTGGTCGGCGAATGCGGCGTGGCGCCCGCGGTGCTGAACGGCCGAATCGAGGCGGCGGCGGAATGCCTTGCCGATGCGAGCGAATCGGCGCTGCTGCGGCTCAACCCCGACGACCTGCCGCTGGTCGACGGTTCGCTGCCCAAGACGATCTTCGCGGCGGGCGACGCCAGCCTGGCGCGTGGCAGCTTCGTGCTCGAAAGCGCCTCGACCCTGGTCGAGGACGGGCCGGACCTGTGGCTCGGCCAGCTGGCCGAGGCGATCGACCGGGTGCCGGTGCCGCCGCTGGATGCGCCGGCATGCTGAACCGGTTCACGGCGGATTACCTGGAGACGCTGGGCGTCGCCGATTTCCGGCCGACGCCCAAGGTGTCCGGCCGGCTCGCCTCCTACGACGGATTGCTGATGGAGGCGGTCGGCCTGTCGCTGCCGGTCGGCACGGTGTGCGAGATCGGCGGCCATGGCGACGCGAAGGTCGAGGCGGAGGTGATCGGCTTTCGCAACGGCCGCACGTTGTTGATGAACCTCGGCGGCCCCGCGGCGCTGCTGCCGCGCGCACCGGTGCGCCCCGTCGGACCGCCGGGCGAAGCGGAGGTCGGCGCGGCGCTGCTCGGCCGGGTGGTCGATGGCGCGGGGCGGCCGATCGACGGTCTGGGGCCGATCCGCGGCGCGGCCAAATGGCCCCTCGCCGGCAAGCTGCAATCGCCGCTGGATCGTGGCCGCGTGCTCGAACCGCTCGACGTCGGCGTACGCGCGATCAACGGATTGCTGACGATCGGCCAGGGCCAGCGCGTCGGCATCATGGCCGGATCGGGCGTCGGCAAATCGGTGCTGCTCGGCATGATGGTGAAGGCGGCCAAGGCCGACGTCATCGTCATCGGCCTGATCGGCGAGCGCTCCAGAGAAGTCGCCGACTTCCTGGAGACCAAGGTGGCGGGCGCCGCCCGCGCGCGATCGGTGGTGGTCGCGGTGCCGGCCAACCATTCGCCCGTGCTGCGCATCCGCGGCGCGCTGCGCGCGACTGCGATCGCCGAAGCCTTTCGCGACGAGGGTAAGAAGGTGCTGCTCATCATGGACAGCCTGACCCGCGTCGCGCATGCCGGGCGCGAGATCGGGCTGGCGCTGGGCGAGCCCGCCTCCGCCCGCGGCTATCCGCCATCCGCCATCGCGATGCTGCCCAATCTGATCGAGCGCGCCGGCACCGACGTCAACACCGGCGGATCGATCACCGCGATCTACACGGTGCTGGCCGACGGCGACGACGGCAACGATCCGGTGGTCGATTCGGCGCGGTCGATCCTCGACGGGCATATCGTGCTCAACCGCCACCTCGCCGAGCGCGGCGTCTATCCGGCGATCGACATCGGCCCTTCGGTCAGCCGCGTGATGACCGATATCGCGCATGCCGATCACCTGCACGCCGCGCGCGTGCTGCGCCGGCACCTTGCCACCTACGAGGAGAACCGCGACCTCGTGCTGATGGGCGCCTATCGCCCCG
The DNA here is from genome assembly GCF_052321755.1 of Sphingomonas cellulosilytica. NCBI lineage: Bacteria > Pseudomonadati > Pseudomonadota > Alphaproteobacteria > Sphingomonadales > Sphingomonadaceae > Sphingomonas > Sphingomonas cellulosilytica. The sequence continues at coordinate 2,554 of NZ_JBQRTT010000006.1, read as the reverse complement.
GTGCCGATCCCGCGATCGATGCCGCCATCGCGGCGCATCCGGCGGTGATGGAATATATCAAGCAGGGTGCGGGCGAGACGGTAGGCCTGGCCGATGCCGTCGCCGAACTGACCGGCGTCTTCGGTGCCTGACGCGAAGAAGCTCGCGCGCATCCACCGCGTGCGGACGCTGCAACTGGGGCTGACCCGCGCCGAGGAGGTGCGGGCGCACGAGAAGTTCGCCAGCGAATCCAACCTTCACCGCCGCATCCAGGCGCTGGCCGATGCGGTGTCGCCGGCGCCCGACACGGTGGCGAGCGCCGCCTCGCTCGGCGCGCAGGCGCATTTCCGCGAGCGGCTGCACCAATCCTCCGCCGCCGCGCAGGCGCGCGTCCAGTCCGCCGAAATGTTCGTCAACCGCGCCGCCGAAGCGACGCGCGCCGCCAAGCGCGACCAGTCCGCGATCGAGAAGCTGCTGGACCGCGCCAGGATCGCCGCGCTCGCCAAGGAGATGCGCGCGCTGGAGGAAACGCCGCCCGTCTCCCCGCTGAAGGCAAAACGGCACGATCCTTGCTGATCGTCGGGAACAGAGATGTTCCGACGAGACGCCCCGATGATCGATATCAGCTTCGCCTTACTGCCTACCGTGCCCGGCCAACCGGCCAAGGGCGCGTCCGCGGGCGGTGGCGAGCTGTTCGCCTCGTCGCTGCTGGCGGCGGTGGCGCCGGCCGACGCCATCCCCGCCCCAGACCCCGTACCGGGTGAGGCGATCCGGCAAACGCTTGCCGCACCCGGCATGGCCCTGCCGACCGACGCTGCCGCCGCGGTCGATCCCGCGCTGGCCTGGTTGCCGGCGGTGAATATCGCGGTTCCTGCCCCGCTCGATGCGCCGGTGCCGGCGATGGCGGTCGCGGCGGAGCTGCCCGATGCGCCTGCCACCGAACGGACAACGGTCGGCCTGCCGACGCCGATCGCCGCGGCGCCGCTGGCCCGGCCGGCGACGGCGGCTGTCGGCTCCGCAGCGGTTGCGTCCATTACGCCGGAACCGGTTGCTGCGGGCGCTGCGCCTGCACTGCCGAACAGGGGGGCTTCGGCACCAACGCCCGCGCCGCAGCGGCGGCCCGACGAGGCCCTGCCCCCGCCGGCCGGGACGATCGCGACCAACGATCCCGCGCCGAGCGAGGCGAGCACGCCGCCGTCACACGCCGCGCCCACGATGGATGCCGCTGCCAAGCCGACCCAGCCGCGCCAGGCGCCACGATCGGAAGCGGCCTCGCCTGTCGATGCCGAGCGCAGCACCGCACCGGTTTCGCCTCCGGACGTGCAGGCGGCCGCGCGGCCAGCCGACACCACCGTAACGCCGCCGACCGCGGACGTGCCGCCTGCCCTGCCTGTTACGCCGACGCTTCTCGCACCGGCGAGCACAGCGGCCGCCATCGAGATCGCTCCGCCGGCAGAGGCGCCGATCCGGACGAGGAGCGGCGAAGCGCGACACGCGCCGATGCACGCGGCGAAGGATGTGCAGCCGGCGCAGGTCGCCGTCTCGCAAGCCTCTGCGCCGCAGGACGAAGCGCCCGCCGAAACGGAACCTGCCGACCTCGACGCGAGCGACGAGGCTCCGCTGCCGGTGCCGTTGTCGGCGCCGATGATCGACACGGCGGTCGCTCCGGCGACGATCGCGCCGCGGGATGCGGCGGCGCCGCCGGTACGCACCGGTGACACGACCAGAGCGATGGTGTCGCCCGCTGCCCCGCGGGCACGGAGCGCCGCGCCGGTTATGCCAGCCCCGACCGTGCTGGCGGCGGATTCCGTGCAGCCGATGGCCGACGCTGCTGCGCCCGTGCGTCAGACCGCTGCGGTCCAGCGTAACGGGGCTATGACCGTGCCGGCGGATACCGCCGCGCCTGTTCCGTCGCCGATTCCCGCCACGGTCGCAGCGGCTCCGGCGATGCCGGTCGATGGCGTGGCGGCCACGACGGCCCCGATGCCGGCTGAGATTGCGCCGGCGGCAGCCTCGCCCGATCGCGTCGCCGCGCCCCTGCCGTTCGTTCCGACGGACGGCAGCGCGCCGGCCCCTGCGCGGCCGGTCGCCGACACGCGCACGGCCCGGCCGGTGCGGGGCAGCGCGAAGGCGGCGGCCGCTGTCGACCTGGCGCCGTCTGCTGCCACTGCATCGCCGGTCGGCGCCGCTGCCGCGCCTCGTATCGCCACGCCAGCGCCTGCCATTGTCACCGCACCGGTGATCGCCGTCTCTGCGCCCGTCCCGGTCGCGCCGGTGGCGGCGGATACCCCGCAGGATGGCGACGCCGCGACGCCGGCCGTGGCGGCGCAGCCCCGCGCCTTCGTTCGCGAGGTGCCGGCCGCGGCGCGGCAGACGGTGGCGCTGGCTCCGCAGGCCGCAGCGCCGTTCCAGCCGGCGGCGGGCGTCACCGCACCGGCGGCGCAGGTGTTCGGCGCGGCGATCCATGCCGCGCGCGGCAGCGACGAGCGCAAGCCCGCCGAGCCTGCCGAACTCTCGCCCGCAGCCGCGGCCGCACCGGTGGCGCTGCGCAGCGCCGCCGCGATCGCAGAACACA
>NZ_JBQRTT010000005.1:0-256030 GCF_052321755.1 Sphingomonas cellulosilytica | reverse complement strand
ATCGCCGCCTCCTCGCCAACGGCAAAAAACCCATCGTCGCCACCCTCGCCGTCATGCGAAAACTCATCGTCATCGCCAACGCCAGGCTCAGAGACGCAGCCATCTTCTGAGTTGATGACGGAGGATTAAAGAACACCCTCCCCCGGATCGGACAGGCCATATGCGATAGCCCTGCCCCGGCAGGGGGAGGATGAAGAGGATCCCTCCTCCCGAATGTCGATCAGCCCTGGGTTTCGGCCCGTCAGTCCGCGAACAGCAGTACCGGCGTTTCGAGCTGCGCCTTCAGCGCCTGGACGTAGCTTGCCGCGTCCCAGCCGTCGACGACGCGGTGGTCGCAGCTGATCGACAGGTTCATCAGCTTGGCGCGGCGGATCTCGTCTCCCCTGCCGGTGAAGACCGGGCGTTCGACGATCTTGTTGGGGCCGATGATCGCGACCTCCGGCCGGTTGATGACCGGCGTGGTGGCGATGCCGCCGAGCGGCCCCAACGAGGTGACGGTGATCGTGCCGTTGCCGAGCTCGTCCGGCTTCAGCTTGTTGGCGCGCGCCGCCTCGGCGAGGCGCGCGATCTCGGCGGCGAGTTGCCACACGTTGCGGTCCTGCGCGTCGCGGATCACCGGCACGGTGAGGCCGGCGTCGGTCTGCGCCGCCATGCCGAGATGGACGCGGCCCGAGCGGGTGACCACGCCGGCCTCGTCATCGTAGCGCGCGTTGAGCATCGGGAATTGCGGCAGGGTGCGGCAGATCGCGACGATCAGCAGCGGCAGCATGGTCAGCTTCGGCCGGTTGCCGCGGTGCGTGTTGAGATCGGCGCGCATGGCTTCGAGCGCGGTGACGTCGATCTCGTCGACATAGGTGAAGTGCGGGATGTGGCGCTTGGCCGCGGCCATGTTCTCGGCGATGCGCCGGCGCATGCCGATGACGCGCACCTGCTCGTCGGGGCGCGCGCGCGAGGCGCCGGGGGATCGATACCCCTGCCCCGCATTGTAGCGGAGGAAAGCGTCGAGGTCGGCGTGGCGGACGCGGTCGGCGTCGGTCTTCACCTGTGCAAGGTCGATGCCGAGGTCGCGGGCGCGGGCGCGGACTGCCGGGGATGCGAGGACGTGCGGGTTGGGCGCCTTATCCCCCGTTGGCCCTGAGCTTGTCGAAGGGCCGCTCGCCGCCGGCGTGACGCTTGTGGCCCGTGCTTCGACAGGCTCAGCACGAGCGGGGGTTGGGGTGTCGTTCGGCCGTGCGGGGGTGCTGCCGTTTTCAGGCCCTCCCCCGGCCCCTCCCGCAAGCGGGAGGGGAGAAGAAGCCGCTTCCTCCACGCCGGGGTTTTCCGCTTCGTATTGCGCGGCGACTTCGTCCTGCTCGGGGGACGGCGGGGCTGCCACCACCTCGCCACCCATGTCGCCGGCACCGGCGTCCTCCGTCTCGATCACCACCAGGGCCGATCCGATCGCGACCTGATCGCCGACTTCGCCGGCCAGTTCGACCACGGTGCCGGAGACGGGCGATTCCATCTCGACGGTCGCCTTGTCGGTCATCATGTCGGCGATGTTCTGGTCTTCCTCGACGCGGTCGCCGAGCTTGACGTGCCAGGCGACGATCTCGGCCTCGGCGATGCCTTCGCCGATGTCGGGCAGGCGGAAGGTGAAGCGGCTCATCTTACGCGTCCTTCATGATCTTCTTGAGGGCCTGGCCGATGCGGACCGGACCCGGGAAATATGCCCATTCGAGGCTGTGCGGATAGGGCGTGTCGAAGCCGGTGACGCGCTCGATCGGCGCTTCGAGGTGGTAGAAGCAGCGTTCCTGCACCAGCGCCGAGAGTTCGGCGCCGAAGCCGCCGGTGCGCGTCGCCTCGTGCACGATCACGCAGCGGCCGGTCTTCTTCACCGATGCCTCGATCGTCTCGATATCGAGGGGGACGAGCGTGCGCAGGTCGATGATCTCCGCATCGACGCCCTCGTCCTGGGCGACGCGGGTGCAGACGTGGACCATCGTGCCGTAGGCGAGGATCGTCAGCGCCTCGCCCTCGCGCACCACCGCCGCCTTGCCGAGGGGGACCTTGTAATAGCCGGTCGGCACCTCGCCGCCGGGATGCTTGGACCAGTTCTCGGCCGGCTTGTCCCAATGGCCGTTGAAGGGGCCGTTGTAGATGCGCTTGGGTTCGAAGAAGAGGACGGGATCATTGTCCTCGATCGCGGCGATCAGCAGGCCCTTGGCGTCATAGGGCGTCGCCGGGATCACCGTCTTGATGCCGGAGACGTGGGTGAAGATGCCTTCGGGCGACTGGCTGTGCGTCTGCCCGCCGAAGATGCCGCCGCCGAACGGCGAGCGCACGGTGATCGGCGAGATGAACTCGCCCGCCGACCGGTAGCGCAGCCGCGCCGCCTCGCTGACCAGCTGGTCGAGCGCGGGGTAGATATAGTCGGCGAACTGGATCTCGGGGACGGGCCGGAGGCCATAGGCGCCCATGCCGATCGCGACGCCGATGATGCCGGTTTCGGTGATCGGCGTGTCGAAGACGCGGGTCTTGCCGTATTTGCTCTGCAGGCCCGCGGTGGCGCGGAAGACGCCGCCGAAATAGCCGACGTCCTCGCCCATCACCAGCACGTCCGGATCGCGGGCCATGCAGATGTCGAGCGCCGAATTGATCGCCTGGATCATGTTCATGCGGGTGGTGGGTTCAGTCATCGGTATGTCTTCCAAATCCTCCCCGCTCGCGGGGAGGGGGACCGGCCGCAGGCTGGTGGAGGGGGCTCTCCACCAGTCGAGACACGCGTGGAGAGCCCCCTCCACCACCGGCTGCGCCGGCGGTCCCCCTCCCCGTGCCGGGGAGGATCTGCATCACTTCCTCGCCCACGGCCGTCCGCTCGCTTCTTCCTCGGCGATCATCTGCGCCTGTTGCTCGCGCAGGTGCCAGGGCATTTCCTCGAACACGCCGTCGAACAGCGAATCGAGCGGCTGGTGCAGGCCGTGGCCGAGGATGCCGTTCTTTTCGGCCTCCTTCTGCTGGCCGCGCACATATTCGGCGAGTTCCTTGTCCTGCGCGGCGTGGCGCTCCTCGTCCCATTCGTTCAAGCCGATGAGGTGCTGCTTGAGCCGGGCGACGGGATCGCCCAGCGGCCAAGCGGTCGGTTCGCCTGCGCTGCGGTATTGCGAGGGATCGTCCGAGGTGGAGTGGCCTTCGGCGCGGTAGGTGAAATGTTCGATCAGCGTCGGGCCGGCGTTGGTTCGGGCGCGTTCGGCGGCCCAGAGCGTCGCGGCATAGACGGCGAGCGCGTCATTGCCGTCGACGCGCAGGCCGGCGATGCCATAGCCGATCGCGCGCGCGGCGAAGGTGGTCGCCTCCGCACCGGCGAACCCCGAGAAGCTGCTGATCGCCCATTGGTTGTTGACGACGTTGAAGATCACCGGCGCGCGATAGACGCTGGCGAAGGTGCAGGCGGAGTGGAAGTCGCCCTCCGCGGTCGATCCCTCGCCGCACCACACCGCGGCGATGCGCGTGTCGCCCTTCGCCGCCGAGGCCATCGCCCAGCCGACCGCCTGCGGATATTGCGTGGTGAGATTGCCCGAGATCGAGAAGAAGCCGTGATCGCGCGCCGAATACATGATCGGCAGCTGCTTGCCCTGAAGCTTGTCGCCGCTGTTCGAGTAGATCTGGTTCATCATCTCGACCAGCGGATAGCCGCGCGCGATGAGCAGCCCCTGCTGGCGATAGGAGGGGAAGCACATGTCCTCGAAATCGAGCGCCTGCGCGGCGGCGACCGACACCGCCTCCTCGCCCGTCGCCTTCATGTAGAAGCTGGTCTTGCCCTGCCGCTGGGCGCGGAACATGCGTTCGTCGAAGGCCCGCAGCAGCGCCATGTTGCGCAGCATGCGGCGCAGCATGTCGGGCGACAGCTTCGGGTCCCACGGGCCGACGGCGCGCCCCTCCTCGTCGAGGACGCGGACCATGGTATAGGCGAGGTCGGTGAAATCATGCGCAGACTGCGCGGTGTCCGGACGCCGCGCGGAGCCGGCCGGCGGCACGTCGACACCGACGAAATCGACCGCATCGCCGGGCCGGAACTTGGGTTCCGGCACGTGCAGTTGCAGCGGTGGCAGGTTGGCGTGCGGGTGCTCGCTGGCCACATGTCTCTCCTTAGGCGGGCCGCGTCGAGTCGCGGCGGGCGTTGATCGATCCTGTTGCGCTGTTGTAATTAAATTTCAAGCGGGTTTTATTCCTCCCCGGCACGGGGAGGGGGACCGCCCGGCTTAGCCGGGTGGTGGAGGGGCAGCCGCAGGCGAGAGCATTGCTTGGCTGCCCCTCCGTCACCGCTCCGCGGCGCCACCTCCCCGTGCCGGGGAGGATTATTATTCGACCGTCTGTTCGATGACGCCGAAGATCGGGTGGTGGCGGTCGTCTTCCGCCCAGATGCGGACGGTGTCGCCGCTCTTGAGGAACGGCGTGGTCGGCTTGCCGTCGGCGATGGTTTCCACCGTGCGCAGTTCGGCGAGGCAGGAATAGCCGACGCCGCCGGCCGCGATCGTCCGGCCCGGCCCGCCGTCGGCGCCGCGGTTGGAGACGGTGCCGGAGCCGACGATCGTCCCCGCCCCCAGCTTGCGCGTCCTGGCGGCGTGCGCGACGAGCGTGCCGAAGTCGAAGGTCATGTCCTCGCCCGCATCGGCGCGGCCGAAGGGCTGGCCGTTGAGGTCGACGTGGAGCTTGCGGTGGAGCTTGCCGTCCCGCCACCAGTCGCCGAGCGCGTCGGGGGTGACGAACACCGGCGAGAAGGCGCTCGCCGGCTTCGATTGGAAGAAGCCGAAGCCCTTGCCGAGTTCGCCGGGGATGAGGTTGCGCAGGCTGACGTCGTTGGTGAGGCCGACGAGGCGGATGGCGGCCAGCGCCTCGTCGCGGCTGGCGCCCAAGGCCACGTCGCCGGTGACGACCACCACCTCCGCCTCCAGGTCGCAACCCCAGCTTTCGTCGGCGAGCGGGATCGGATCGCGGGGGGCGAGAAAGCCGTCGGAGCCGCCCTGGTACATCAACGGATCGTGCCAGAAGCTGTCCGGCATCTCCGCGCCGCGCGCCTGGCGGACCAGTGCGACGTGGTTCACATAGGCCGAACCATCCGCCCATTGATAGGCGCGCGGCAGTGGCGAGGCGGCGTCGTGTTCGTGGAAACGCTCGCGCGGGATCACCGCATGATCGAGGTCGGTGGCGAGATTGGCGAGGTCGGGCAGCAGCCGGTCCCAATCGTCGAGCGCCGCCTGGAGGGTCGGCACGATATGGCCGGCATCGGCATACCAGGCGAGGTCGGTGGAGACGACGACGAGCTTGCCGTCGCGCCCGTGCTTCAGACTGGCCAGTTTCATCGCGCGCATCCTCCTGTCGTTGGAGGCACTGTGTATCGGCTGGCGCGCGGCCATGCACCCCTCAAAGTATCCACCGATACCATTGCACGCCGTAACTTTTGTTATTCTACGCTTGACGCGTGCGGGCGGCGGCCGCAGCCTGCGGGGAAAAGGAGAGGATGATGACGCTGGACGATGTGGCGGGGCGAAGCGCCTATGACGCGGACCACGAGGCGTTCCGGCAGACGGTGCGCCAGTTCCTGCGCAAGGAGGGCGTGCCGCACGTCGCCGCATGGGAAGCGGACCGGCTGGTGCCGCCGGCGTTCTGGCAGGCGGCGGGTGCGGTGGGCCTGCTCTGCCCGACGGTGCCCGAGGCCTATGGCGGGCTGGGCCTCGACTTCGGCTATAATGCGATCGTCAACGAGGAATTGACCTATAACGGCGTGCCGGCGGGCTTCACGCTGCAATCGGATATCGTCGCCGGCTATCTGGAGCATTACGGATCCGAGGAGCAGAAGCGCCACTGGCTGCCGCGCATGGTGTCGGGCGAGACGATCAGCGCGATCGCGATGACCGAGCCGGGCACGGGCAGCGACTTGCAGTCGATCCGCACGACGGCGCGCCGCGACGGCAACCATTATGTGCTGAACGGGTCCAAGACCTATATCACCAACGGCCAGAACGCCGATCTGGTGCTGGTGGTCGCCAAGACCGATCCCGCCGCGCAGCCGGCGTGGCGCGGCATGTCGATCATCCTGGTCGAGGCCGACCGCGAAGGCTTCCGCCGCGGTCGCAAGCTCGACAAGATCGGGCAGGAGGCGGCGGATACGTCCGAGCTGTTCTTCGACGACGTGCGCGTGCCGATCACCAACTGCCTGGGCGAGGAGGGCAAGGGCTTCGGCTATCTGATGAGCCAGCTGCCGCAGGAGCGCCTGTCGATCGCGATCGGCGCGCAGGCCTCGGCGCAGAAGGCGTTCGACGAGACGGTCGCCTTCACCAAGGATCGCAAGGCGTTCGCCGGCGTGGTGTTCGATTTCCAGAACACCCGCTTCGTGCTGGCGGGGCTGAAGACCAAGTTGCAGGTCGGCTGGGCGCATCTCGACTGGGCGATCCGGCGGCATCTGGCGGGCGCGTTGACCAACGAGGAAGGCGCGGCGGCGAAGCTGTGGCACACCGAGGTGCAATGGGAGGTGCTGGACGCCTGCCTGCAACTGCATGGCGGGGCGGGCTATATGAACGAATATCCGATCGCCCGGGCGTGGCGATCGGCACGGGTGACGCGGATCTACGGCGGGACGAACGAGATCATGAAGGAGGTGATCGGGCGGCGGCTGTAGCCGGCGTCGCCCACGCCATCTTGACTTTTGCCGCAGTGCAGCGCACATGGCGGGGCATCGAGGCGTCATGCAGCGTGAACGGGTTTGCTTGCAGCGAACCCCGGCTCCGCCCCGGTCGTTAGCGCAAGGCTTCCCTATTCACGCGGGGTGTCGGTTTTCCCCCGCCCCTCGCATGTCGGCCGTTCGCCGACGTGCGGGTCAGGCCTGTTCGAAGGTTCTATTCCCATGTCATTCGCTCATCTCGGCCTCGCCGATCCGCTGGTCCGTGCGCTCGAGGCCAAGGGCTATGCCACCCCGACGCCGATCCAGGCGCAGTCGATCCCCATCCTGCTGGAAGGCGGCGACCTGCTCGGCATCGCGCAGACCGGCACCGGCAAGACCGCGGCATTCGTGCTGCCGTCGATCCAGCGCCTGGCCGCGGCGCAGAAGCGCGTCCTGCCGACGCACGTGCGCATGCTGGTGCTCGCCCCGACGCGCGAGCTCGCCAGCCAGATCGCCGACAACGCCCGCGGCTATGGCCAGTTCAGCAAGCTGTCGGTCGCGACCGTGTTCGGCGGCACCAGCATCAACAAGAACCGGCAGGACCTGAGCCGTGGCGTCGACATCCTGGTGGCAACGCCGGGCCGCCTGATCGACCTGGTCGAGCAGGGCATGTGCAACCTGTCGATGATTGAGATCCTGGTGCTCGACGAAGCCGACCAGATGATGGACCTGGGCTTCATCCACGCGCTCAAGAAGATCGTGCGGATGATCCCGCGCAAGCGCCAGACTTTGTTCTTCTCGGCGACGATGCCGACCGCGATCCGTGAGCTGGCCAACCAGTTCCTGCACGAGCCCAAGACGGTGTCGGTCGTGCCGGCCTCGACCACCGCGGAGCGCGTCGACCAGTATGTCACCTTCGTCAACCAGACGGAGAAGCAGGCGCTGCTGACGCTGGTGCTGCGCGATCCGACGATCGACCGTGCGCTGGTCTTCACCCGCACCAAGCATGGTGCCGACCGCGTCGTGAAGCTGCTCGCCGGCAACGGCATCGCGGCGAACGCGATCCACGGCAACAAGAGCCAGGGCCAGCGCGAGCGCGCCTTGGGCGAGTTCAAGGACGGCCGCACCAAGGTGCTGGTCGCGACCGACATCGCCGCGCGCGGCATCGACGTGTCGGGCGTCAGCCATGTCGTCAACTTCGAGCTGCCCAACGTCGCCGAGCAATATGTCCACCGCATCGGCCGGACGGCGCGCGCGGGCAATAGCGGCATCGCCATCGCCTTCTGCGCCGATGACGAGCGGCCGTACCTGAAGGATATCGAGAAGCTGACCCGCCAGAAGGTGACGGTCCGCCCGCTGCCCGACAACTTCACCGCGCAGTCGAACGAGATCAAGGCGGCCCGCGTCAAGGCGATCGGCGCCGATCCCGCTCCGCGCGCCGACCTGCCCCGCCAGCGCCAGCAGCCGCGCCCGCGCGCGACGCATGCGCCGACCGCGACGCGCAACTACGCCAACGCCAGCCGTCGCGGCGGCGGTGGTGGCCACGGCCGTTCCGGCGGTGGTGGCCGTGGCCAGGGCGCCGGCGCCGCGCGCTGAGCCCTTTCCAATCGGGTTCTGAACGGCCCCGCAGGATCATCCTGCGGGGCCGTTTCTTTTGGGTCGCAACCCCGCCCTCCCTTCGCGCATTTCCGTTGGCGAAGGAGAGCAGCCATGGACGTATCGACCACCCCCGTCGCCGAACGGATCGCCCGCGTGCTGGCCGGGCAGCGGATCAGCGCCAATGCGGGCGGCGATGCCGAAAGCGCGGGCGACCGGGTCGATAGCGCCTGGCGCGACTATCTGCCCGATGCGCTGGCGGTGCTGCGCACGTTGCGCGAGCCGGACCGCGCCATGGCCGCCGCCGGCGATCCGGCGGTGTGGGAGCGGATGGTGCTGGCCGCGATCGAGGAATCCAAGCCCGAGCGCGTCGTGCTTTAGGCGCTTGCGCTCCGCCGGACTTTGCGCGACACCGCTCGCATAACAAGAGTTATGGAGAGGCGCGGAATGGCGGAAGCCTATATCGTCGCGGCGGTGCGGACCGCCGGGGGCCGGCGCGGCGGGCGGCTGGCGGGGTGGCACCCTGCCGACATGGCGGCGGCGGTGCTCGACGCGATCGTGGAGCGCAGCGGCATCGATCCCGCCGCGGTCGAGGACGTCATCATGGGCTGCGTCAGCCAGGGCGGCGAGCAGAGCTTCCAGGTCGGGCGTGGCGCGGTGCTCGCCTCGCGCCTGCCGACGAGCGTCCCCGCCGTCACGATCGATCGCCAGTGCGGATCGTCGCAGCAGGCGATCCAGTTCGCCGCGCAGGCGGTGATGAGCGGCACGCAGGACGTGGTGATCGCCGCCGGCGTCGAGAGCATGACGCGGGTGCCGATGGGATCGACCGGTGCGCTGTTCGCCAAGGCCGGGCTCGGCACGGCGAAGAGCCCGCGGCAGGAGGCGCGCTTTCCCGATATCCAGTTCAGCCAGTTCACCGGCGCCGAGATGCTGTCGCGCAAGTACGGGTTCGATCGCGGCGACCTCGATGCCTATGCGCTGGAGAGTCACCGGCGCGCGGCGGCGGCGACGCAGGCGGGGGCGTTCGCCGACGAGATCGTGCCGCTCGAGGTGGAGACGCCCGACGGTCCCGTGCTGCACGTGGTCGACGAGGGCATCCGCCACGACGCGAGCGCGGCAACGATCGGCGCGGTGAAGCTGTTGCAGGAGGGCGGCACGATCACCGCCGCCAACGCCAGCCAGATCTGCGACGGGGCGAGCGCGGTGCTGGTGGTGAGCGAGGCGGCGTTGAAGGCGCACGGACTGACGCCGCTGGCGCGGGTGCATGCGCTGGCGGTGACCGCGGGCGACCCGGTCATCATGCTGGAGGAGCCCTTGTTCGCCACCGACCGGGCGCTGGCGCGCGCGGGGATGCGGATCGCGGATATCGACGTGTACGAGGTGAACGAGGCGTTCGCGCCGGTGCCGCTCGCCTGGCTGCGGCATACCGGCGGCGACCCGGCGCGGCTGAACGTCAACGGCGGCGCGATCGCGCTGGGCCATCCGCTGGGCGCGAGCGGGACGAAGCTGATGGCGACGCTGGTCCATGCGCTGCATGCGCGCGGCGGGCGCTACGGGTTGCAGACGATGTGCGAGGGCGGCGGCATCGCCAACGTGACGATCGTCGAACGCCTGTAAAGTCCTCCCCCGCCGAAGCGAGGGAGGAACGATAGATCAGACGATTAAGGAGGGATCATGCACATCACCGACACCATGGCTGCCGTCGTCACCGGTGGCGCCTCCGGGCTCGGCGCGGCGACGGCGCGGGCGCTGGCCGCCAAGGGCGCGCGGGTCGCGATCTTCGACTTGCAGCGCGACAAGGGCGAAGCGCTCGCCGCAGAGATCGGCGGGCTGTTCTGCGAGGTGGACGTGACGGGCGATGCGAGCGTCGATGCGGGCTTCGCGCGCGCCCGCGCCGCGCACGGGCAGGAGGCGGTGCTGGTCTGCTGCGCGGGCACCGGCAATGCGGTGAAGACGGCGAGCCGCTCGAAGGAAGACGGCGGCATCAAGCATTTCCCGCTGCCCGCGTTCGACCGGCTGGTGCAGATCAACCTCGTCGGCACCTTTCGCTGCGTCGCCAAGTCCGCCGCGGGCATGCTGACGCTGGACCCCGGTGCCGACGGCGAGCGCGGTGCGATCGTGATGACCGCGAGCGTCGCCGCGGAGGACGGGCAGATCGGCCAGGCGGCCTATTCCGCGTCCAAGGGCGGCGTCGTCGGCATGACGCTGCCAATCGCGCGCGACCTGATGGGCGAGGGCATCAGGGTCAACACGATCCTGCCCGGTATCTTCGACACGCCGCTGCTCCAGGGCGCGCCGCAGCCGGTGAAGGATGCGCTGGCGGCGAGCGTGCCGTTCCCCAAGCGGCTGGGCGACCCGGCGGAATATGCGCAGCTGGCGCTGACGCTGATCGAGAACGGCTATTTCAACGGCGAGGACATCCGGCTGGACGGCGGCATCCGGATGGCGCCGCGCTGATCGCAGGCGCGCGGCGGCGCCTGGCTCAATCCGCGAATACCGGCGCTCGCCTAGCCATGTTGGCCGCCACCGCCTCCATCATGTTGGGGCTGCCGATCACCTTCAGCTGCTCCTCCGTCTCGGCGGCCAGCATGGTGCGCGGGTCGGCGTCGTGCGCCATGTTGAGCAGCCGCTTGGCGCCGCGGATCGCATGCGGGTTGCGGGCCGCGATCGTGGCGGCGAGCGCCAGCGCCTCGCCGAGCGGATCGTCGGAAAGGCGCGTGACGAAGCCGTGGTGCAGTGCCTCCGCCGCCTCGAATTCGCGCGCGGTGTAGACGAGCTCGCGCAGCACGTCGTCGCGCACCAGCCCGCGCCAGATCGGAAAGCCCGCCATGTCGGGAACGATCCCCCAATGCATTTCGCGGATGGCGAAGCGGGTGTCGGGCGCGGCGATGCGGATGTCCGCCCCCGACATGATCTGGAGGCCGCCGCCGAAGGCGACGCCGTGCACCGCGGCGATCACCGGCATCGGCAGCTGCCGCCAGCCCCAGGTGACATGCTGGGGCAGGATGCTGCCTTGGTCGTTGCGCTCGGTCGACATGCCCGATCCGCCGCGCGCCATGCTCGCCATGTCGAGCCCGGCGCAAAAGCCCCTGCCCTCGCCCGACAGCACCACGCAGCGCACGTCGGTGCGGCCGGCCAGCGCGTCGATGGCGGCGCCGATCGCTGCGAACATCGCCGGGTCGATCGCGTTCATCTTGTCCGCGCGGGCGAGGCGGACGTCGGCGACGCCGTTCGTGACGGTGAGGGTGACGCGATCCATGGCTCTCTCCTTTGGTGCGCCCACGCTAACCGCACCGCCCGCGTTGCGCCATCGGCGATGGCGTGTAGAGACGCGCGACATGAGCGGTTTCAACATCGACGCATTCATGGCGCATCGGTTCGGCGGCCATGGCGGCACGCTGGGCATCGTCTACCACGACAAGGGAGACGGCTGGGTGGAACTCGGCCTGCCTTATTCCGACGCGCTGGTCGGCGACCCCGCCAGCGGCGTCATCGCCTCCGGCCCGATCATCGCGCTGATGGACATGGCGACCAGCGTCGCGGTGTGGATGAAGCGCGACAGGTTCGCGCCACAGGCGACGCTGGACCTGCGCGTCGACTATCTGCGGCCCGCCGTGCCGGGGCGCACCGTGATCGGGCGCGGCGAATGCCTGAAGCTGACCCGCTCGATCGCCTTCGTCCGCGGCATCGCCTATGATGCGACGCCGGACGATCCGCTGGCGCATGTCGCCGGCACCTTCATGCTGATGGACCAGATGGCATGAGCCGGATGTGTACCCTGCCGCCCTATGCCGAAGTGCTGGGCGTGACGCTGGAACCGCGCGAGGGCGAGGCGCCGCTGCTGGTGATGCCGTTCCGCGACGACGTGCTGGGGCGTCCCGGCTTCCTGCACGGCGGTGCGATCTCCGGCCTGCTGGAGGTGGCGGCGATCGTCTCGCTGCAACATGCGCTGGCCGAGGACGGCGGCGGGCGGATCAAGCCGGTCAACGTGACGGTCGACTTCATGCGCGGCGGCCGCGACAAGCCGACGCGGGCGGAGGGAATCGTGACGCGGCTGGGCAATCGCGTCGCCAATGTCGAGGCGATCGCCTGGCAGGACGACCGGGACAAGCCAATCGCGCATGCGCGGATGAACTATCTGGTGGCGCGGGACTGAGCGGACCACTCCCCGTCATTGCGAGCACAGCGAAGCAATCCAGGGCGTCCTGGCTTGGCTCTGGATTGCTTCGCTCCGCTCGCAATGACGAAATAGACGATCAACGCGGGGTCAGGCGGATGAGGCGGCCTTGGGACTTGCCGCCGTCCTCGATCACCCAGATCGCGCCGTCCGGTCCCTGCGCGACGTCGCGGATGCGGGCGCCCATCGGCCATTGGTCGCCCTTGCGCGCGGTCTGTCCGTCGAGGTCGACGCGGACCAAAGATTGCGACGACAGTCCGCCGATGAAGGCATCGCCCTTCCACTGCGGGAACAGGTTGCCCGAATAGATCATCAGGCCGCCGGGCGAGATCACCGGGTTCCACCATACCTTGGGCGGTTCGTAGCCGTCGCCCGGCGCGTGATCGGGTATGTCGCGGCCGTCGTAGTGGCTGCCGTTCGAAACGTTGGGCCAGCCGTAGTTGCGGCCGGGCATGATGAGGTTCAGCTCGTCGCCGCCCTTCGGCCCCATCTCCTGTTCCCACAAACGCCCCTGCGCGTCGAAGGCGATCCCCAGCAGGTTGCGGTGGCCGTAGCTCCAGATTTCGGGTGCGAAGCCCTTGGCGACCAGCGGATTGCCCGGCGCGGGCTTGCCATCGAGGGTCAGGCGCAGCACCTTGCCGAGCGTCGCCTGCGGATCCTGCGCGGGCGTGAACTTCTGCCGTTCGCCATTGGTGAAGAACAGCGACTGGCCATCGGGCGCGAAGGCGATGCGGCCCGAATAATGGCCATCGCCCGAGACGAAGGGGCGTGCGGTGAACAGCGTCTCGATCTCGCCGAGCCGTTCGCCGGCGCCCTCGCCACGCAGCCGCCCGCGCGCGAGCACGACGCCCTTGCCGCCCTGCCCGGCGGTGGAATAGCTGAAGTAGATGCGCTTGCTGGTCGCGAAGTCGGGAGCAGGCACGACGTCCATCAGCCCGCCCTGCCCCGCCGAATCGACGGTGATGTTGGCGATGGTCTGGCGCCGCTTGCCGTCGGCGGACAGCAGGATCATCTGCCCCGCCTTTTCCGTCACTACGATGCGATCGTCGGGCAGGAAGGCGAACGCCCAGGGCGACACGAAGTCGGCGACCACCGTCTCGCGGAACGGCTTGGCCGACGGCGGCGTCTCGCCCGCCTGCGGCGCGCCCTCCCCGGTGGCGGGGGCATTGCCCGAACAGGCGATCAGGGCCACGGGCAAGGCGGCCAACAGACTGAAGCGCATCGATATCTCCCTGTGGTTTTCCGGCGAACGCATGAGCCGGCGCGATGGATGCTTGTTTCCCGCCATGGGCACGCGTATATGACGCCTGCCTTCTCTTACATCGTCAGGTGAAAGAGGCTGCGGGGGACCCCCTTCGCGGCGGCGAACACGCATATCTGTTCTGGAGCCCCGATGGCGGACATCGCCCTTCTCACTGCACTGATCGAACCCGAAGCCCGCGCGCTGGGTTTCGACCTGGTGCGCGTGAAGATGTTCGGCGGCAAGTCCGACCCCACGCTCCAGGTGATGGCCGAGCGGCCCGACACGGGGCAGCTGACGATCGACGATTGCGCCGACCTGTCGCGCCGCATTTCGGACGCGCTCGATGCGCTGGAGGCCGAGGGGCGCGATCCGATTCCGGATGCGTACCGGCTGGAAGTCTCGTCGCCGGGCATCGACCGCCCGCTCACCCGGGCGCAGGATTATGCGAACTGGGCCGGGCACGAGGCGAAGATCACGCTCGCCGAAAAGGTCGACAACCGCAAGATCCTGACCGGCGACCTCGTCGGCATCGAAGGCGAGGACGTGACGATCGACGTGCGCGGCCACGCCCGCATGACGGTGTCGCTGGCGCAGATCCACGATGCCAAGCTGACGATCACCGACCGGCTGCTCGCCGCCACCGCGCCGCTGTCTTCGGAAGGCGCGGACGAATTCGAAGACGACCCAGATACCGATACCGACAACGACGCACCTAGCGAAGGACAGAAGTAAGATGGCCACCGTCGCCACCGCCAACCGCGCGGAACTGATCGCGATCGCCAATTCGGTCGCGTCCGAGAAGATGATCGACAAGAGCATCGTCATCGAGGCTCTGGAAGAGGCGATCCAGCGCGCGGCCAAGACCCGCTACGGCATCGAGAACGACATTCGTGCAAAGCTCGACCCGCAGACCGGCGACCTGCGCCTGTGGCGCGTCGTCGAGGTGGTCGAGGCGGTCGACGATTATTTCAAGCAGGTCGACGTCAATCAGGCTCAGAAGCTGCAAAAGGGTGCGGTGGTCGGCGACTATATCGTCGACCCCCTGCCCCCGATCGAATTCGGCCGCATCCAGGCGCAGGCATCGAAGCAGATCATCTTCCAGAAGGTGCGCGATGCCGAGCGCGAGCGGCAGTATGAAGAGTTCAAGGACCGCCAGGGCGAGATCATCACCGGCGTCGTGAAGCGCGTCGAATTCGGCCATATCGTCGTCGACCTGGGCCGCGCCGAGGGCGTCATCCGCCGCGACGCGCAGATCCCGCGCGAGGTGGTGCGCGTCAACGACCGCATCCGGTCGCTGATCCTCAACGTCCGCCGCGAGAACCGCGGGCCGCAGATCTTCCTCAGCCGCGCGCATCCCGACTTCATGAAGAAGCTGTTCGCGCAGGAAGTGCCGGAGATCTACGACGGCATCATCACCATCCAGGCCGCCGCGCGCGATCCGGGCAGCCGCGCGAAGATCGGCGTCATCAGCCGCGATTCGTCGATCGACCCGGTCGGCGCCTGCGTCGGCATGAAGGGCAGCCGCGTGCAGGCGGTCGTGCAGGAGATGCAGGGCGAGAAGATCGACATCATCCCTTGGTCGCCCGACACCGCGACCTTCGTCGTCAACGCATTGCAGCCCGCCAGCGTCAGCCGCGTCGTGATCGACGAGGAAGAGGACCGGATCGAGGTGGTGGTGCCCGACGACCAGCTCAGCCTCGCGATCGGCCGCCGCGGCCAGAACGTGCGGCTCGCCAGCCAGCTGACCGGCAAGGCGATCGACATCCTGACCGAGGCCGACGCATCCGAAAAGCGCCAGAAGGAGTTCGTGCAGAATTCCGAGATGTTCCAGAACGAGCTGGACGTCGACGAGACGCTGGCGCAGCTGCTGGTCGCCGAAGGCTTCGGCGCGCTGGAAGAGGTCGCCTATGTCGAGATCGACGAGCTCGCCAGCATCGAGGGCTTCGACGAGGACCTGGCGCAGGAGCTGCAGAGCCGTGCGCAGGAAGCGCTCGATCGTCGCGAGGCCGCGGCACGCGACGAGCGTCGCGGGCTGGGCGTCGAGGATGCGCTGGCCGATATCCCGTACCTGACCGAGGCGATGCTGGTCACGCTGGGCAAGGCGGGGATCAAGACGCTCGACGATCTCGCCGACCTCGCCACCGACGAACTGGTCGAAAAGAAGCGCGCTGAGCCGCGCCGCCGCAACGAGGACGCGCCCAAGCGCCCCGAACCGAAGGGCGGCATCCTGAGCGAGTACGGCCTGTCCGACGAGCAGGGCAACGAGATCATCATGGCCGCGCGCCAGCATTGGTTCGCCGATGAAGAGCCGGCGGCGGACGCCGATACGGCGGGGTCCGAGGCGGGGGGCGAGGACGCCTGATGCCGTTCGTCTCGATCCGATTGGCCGGCTCCGCGAGCCGGGAGCAGAAGGCGGGGGTCGTCGCGGACGTGACGGCCTCGCTGGTCGCGCGCCTCGGCAAGAACCCCGCAGCGGTGCAGATCGTGATCGAGGAAGTGTCGACGGAGAATTATGCGGCCGGCGGGCAGTTGCTCGCCGACCGCGATGCGCCCCAAGTGAGGGAGGACGCTGATGCGGTTCCCTCGCAATGAGACGCTGAGGTTTCAGCACCGTAGCGACAGGCATAGCGACTCGCGGGCGACCGCGGGGGTGTCGCCATGCGTCTCGTCTAACTTCCCCCGTCACCCCGGACGTGTTCCGGGGTCCACAGTGCCGCGACGGAAACAGCGAGCGAGCTTGGCAGAGCGCTTGCACCTATCGCAAGTGCATCCTGCCCCTGCCCCGTGGACCCCGGAACGAGTCCGGGGTGACGGTGTGCGCGTGGCGGAGGTCGCCGCATGAGCGATCCCATCCGCAAATGCATCCTGAGCCAGGAGCGCGACGGGCGCGACCGGCTGGTGCGACTCGCGCTGGCGCCGGATGGCCAGGTGCTGCCCGACGTGCGCGCCAAGGCGCCGGGGCGCGGCGCGTGGATAGGGGTGACGCGGGGCGAGCTGGAGCAGGCGATCGCCAAGAAGCGGCTGCGCGGGGCGCTGGCGCGGGCGTTCAAGGGCGCGGAATTCGTCATCCCCGACGATCTGCCCGCTCGCATCGCCGCGGCGCTGGAGCGCAATGCGCTCGACCGGCTGGGCCTCGAATCGCGGTCGGGCATGCTGCTGACCGGTTCCGAGAAGATCGAGACGGCAGCGCGATCCGGGCAGTTGCACGCGCTCTATCATGCCGCCGATGCCGGCACCGACGGCAACCGCAAGCTGGACCAGGCGTGGCGGGTCGGATCGGATCGCGAAGGATCGGACGTGCGGGGCTTGGTATTGCCGATGCCCCGCCCCATATTGTCGTTGGCGCTGGGCCGCGAGAATGTGGTACACATCGGCCTGACCGACCGCGCTGCCGCCGCGCGGGTGAGCGATGCGCTCGACCGCTGGCTGCATTTTATCGGACCTGAACCTACTCCCGTGCCTTGCGAAACGGCCTCGCAAGGCGCATCGACGCCCGGACTTTCCGGGACGGTCGCCAGCGGGCATCGACCGGTCGTAGACGTAAACGAGGATTTTGAGTGAGCGACACCGACAACGATAAGCCGAAACTTGGCATGCGCGCGCCCCTTGGGCTGAAGCGCACGGTCGAGACCGGCCAGGTGAAGCAGAGCTTCAGCCACGGCCGGTCCAATACGGTGATCGTGGAAACCAAGCGCCGCCGCGTGCTCGGCCGCCCGGGCGAGGCGCAGGCCGCGCCCGAGCCGCAGGTGCAGGCGCCCGTCGCCGCGCCCGCCCCGGCACCGGCGCCTGCCCCCACGCCGCGTCCGGCGCCGTCGAACGAGACGCCGCAGGAGCGCCAGGCGCGCATGCTGCGCGAGGCCGAGGACCAGCGCATGCACGCGCTGGAAGACGCGCGTCGCCGCGACGAGGCCGCCCGCGTGCAGGCCGCCGAGGACGAGCGCCAGCGCGCCGCCGAAAAGGCCGCAGCGGCAGCAGCAGCAGCCGCTGCGCCGCCCCCCGCTCCGGAGCCCGAGCCGACGCCGGCGCCTGCCCCGGTGCAGCCCGAGCCCCAGGTCGCGGCACCGAGCGTGCCGACGCCGGCCGGCCGTGGCTTCCGCCCGGTCGAGCGGCCGGTGCCGCCGGCGCCGGTGGAAGCACCGGCAGAGCCCGTCGCGGCACCTGCCCCGGCTCCGACGCCTGCTCCTGTGCCGGCACCGGAACCGGTCGCTGCCGCTCCGGCGCCCGCGCCGCGTGCCGCTGCACCCGCGCCCGCCCCGGCGCCGACGATCGAGCTGGGCCGCGATCCGTCGCTGCCGGCGCCGCGCCGTTTCTCGCCGGTCGCCCGGCCGGAAATCCCGAAGCCGCAGCCCAAGCCCGCTCCTGCCCCGACGCCGGCGCCGACCCCGGCCGCAGCATCGACGGGTGCCGCCGGCGGTGCCAACCGCAGCCTGCCTTCGGGTCAGGCGACGCCGCGCAACGCGCCGCCGAGCCGGCCGACGCAGCGCGACCGCAAGGGCGACGAGCGTCGTGGCGGCAAGCTGACCGTCAACCGCGCGCTGGGCGACGATGGTGCGCGCAGCCGCAGCCTCGCCGCGCTGAAGCGGGCGCGCGAGAAGGAAAAGCGCCACTTCGGCGGCCCGCGCGAGGCGCAGCCCAAGCAGGTCCGCGACGTGCAGGTGCCCGAGGCGATCACCGTCCAGGAACTCGCGAACCGTATGGCGGAAAAGGGCGCCGACCTGGTCAAGACGCTGTTCAAGATGGGCATGCCCGTCACGATGACGCAGACGATCGACCAGGACACGGCCGAGCTGCTGGTGACCGAATTCGGCCACAACATCGTCCGCGTCAGCGACAGCGACATCGACTTGGCCATCGACACGGTCGAGGATGCGCCCGAATCGCTGAAGGCGCGTCCCCCGGTCGTGACGATCATGGGCCACGTCGACCACGGCAAGACCAGCCTGCTCGACGCGCTGCGCGGCACCGACGTGGTGCGCGGCGAGGCGGGTGGCATCACCCAGCATATCGGCGCCTATCAGGTCACGCTGAAGGACAAGTCCAAGGTCACGTTCCTCGACACGCCGGGTCACGAGGCGTTCACGCAGATGCGTGCACGCGGCGCCGACGTCACGGATATCGTGGTGCTGGTGGTCGCGGCCGACGACGGGCTGATGCCGCAGACGATCGAGGCGATCAACCACACCAAGGCGGCCGGCGTGCCGATGATCGTGGCGATCAACAAGATCGACAAGTACGAGGCCAATGCCCAGCGCGTGCGCGAGCGCCTGCTGGAGCATGAGGTGGTGGTCGAGGAAATGGGCGGCGACGTCCAGGACGTCGAAGTCTCCGCGCTCAAGAAGACCGGCCTCGACGAGCTGATCGAGAAGATCCAGCTGCAGGCCGAACTGCTCGAACTGCGCGCCAACCCCGATCGTCCGGCCGAAGGCACGGTGATCGAGGCGAAGCTCGACAAGGGCCGTGGCCCCGTCGCGACGGTGCTGGTCAATCGCGGCACGCTGAAGGTCGGCGACGTGTTCGTCATCGGTGCGGAGAGCGGCAAGGTCCGCGCACTGGTCGACGACAAGGGCCGGCAGGTGAAGCAGGCCGATCCGGCGATGCCGGTCGAGGTGCTCGGCATCTCGGGCGTGCCGTCGGCAGGCGATCCGCTGCAGGTGGTCGAGAACGAGGCGCGTGCCCGCGAGGTCGCCGAATATCGCCAGAGCGTGCTGACGCAGAAGCGGACCACCTCGGCACCGGCGAGCCTCGAGAGCATGTTCTCGGCGCTGAAGGCCAATGCGGCGATCGAATATCCGCTCGTCGTGAAGGCCGATACGCAGGGGACCGTCGAGGCGATCGTCGCGTCGATCAACAAGATCTCGACCGACCTCATCAAGGCGCGCGTGCTGCATGCGGGCGTCGGCGGCATCACCGAGAGCGACGTGACGCTTGCAGGGGCATCGGGCGCGCCGATCGTCGGCTTCAACGTCCGTGCCAATGCCAAGGCCCGCGAGATCGCCGAGCGGCAGAAGGTGGCGTTGAAATATTACGACGTCATCTACGACCTGATCGACGAGATCCGCGCCGGCATGGCGGGCGAGCTCGGTCCGGAAGCGTTCGAGACGGTGGTCGGCCGTGCGGAGATCCGCGAGGTCTTCTCGGCGGGCAAGCATGGTCGGGCGGCCGGTCTGCTGGTGGTCGAAGGCGTCATCCGCAAGGCGCTCAAAGCCCGCATCACGCGCAACGACGTCATCATCTACCAGGGCGAGATCGCCTCACTGCGCCGGTTCAAGGACGACGTTCCCGAGGTGCGCGCCGGCCTGGAATGCGGCGTGACGTTCACGCAGAACTTCACGGACATCAAGGCAGGCGACTATCTTGAGACGTTCGAAGTCGAGATGCGCGAACGGACCCTCTAGGACATGCTCCCCTCCCGCTTGCGGGAGGGGCTGGGGGTGGGCCCGGCAAGACACAGCTTCGGTCGGGCCCACCCCCGACCCCTCCCGCAAGCGGGAGGGGAGTTCAGATGAACAAAGATCCTCAGGAAAAATCCGTCCGCACGCTGCGCGTCGGCGAGCAGGTGCGGCATGTGCTGTCGGAAATCCTCGCGCGCGGCGACGTGCATGACGACGTGCTGGCGAAGCACATGGTCTCGATCACCGAGGTGCGCATGTCGCCCGACCTGCGCCATGCGACGGTTTTCGTGAAGCCGTTGCTCGGCAAGGACGAGGAGGCGGTGCTGAAGGCGCTGCGCACCAACACCGCCTATCTGCAGCGCGAGGTCGCGCATCGCATCAAGATGAAATATGCCGCCAAGCTGAAGTTCCTGGCCGACGAGAGCTTCGACGAAGGCAGCCATATCGACCAGCTGCTCCGCCGGCCGGAGGTGGCGCGGGACCTGGGTGACGCGACCGAGGATTGACGCGCCGGGGGGGTAAGACGCATCTTACCGGGATGGGTTACGAGATCACCATGTCGTCCAGAGGCCAGGTGGTCATCCCGAAGGACGTTCGCGATGCGCTGGATCTTAAGTCCGGCGAGAAACTGAATGTGCATCGCGAAGGGCGCAGGATCATCCTTGAGCCTGCAGTCTTGCCACGCGAACGCATCAGCTACGCGGAATTCCGCCGGCGCGTGCCGCGCTACGAAGGGCCACCGGTTGCCGTCGGAGATATGACGGATCGCATCGGAGAGCTGTTTCGCGACTGGAAAGACTAAGCGTTTGATCGCTGTCGACACGAACGTCATCGTACGGCTGATCGCGGCGGACGACGAGCAACAGCTCGCCTCGGCGCTCGACCTCGTATCGCGAGAGGACGTCTATGTCTCGCTGACCGTGTTGATGGAGACGGAATGGGTGTTGCGGTCACGCTACGGATACAGCCGTGACGCCATCCACACCGCGCTGACGGCCCTGCCCCTGTTGTTGAACTTGCATATCGAAGCGGCGAACGACGTCGAGTGGGCGCTGGCGCGCTATGCGCTCGGCGGCGAACTGGCAGATTACCTGCATATCGCGGCGGCCCGCACGATCGGCCGGTTTGCGTCTTTCGAGAAGAAGCTGGTGCGCCGAGCCGGTATGGACGCGCCGGCCAGTGTCGAGTTCATCGGATAATGGCCAAGCTCTATTTCTACTACGCCTCGATGAATGCGGGGAAGTCGACGACGCTGTTGCAGGCGGACTTCAACTATCGCGAGCGGGGGATGGAGACGATGCTGTTCACCGCGGCGGTGGACGATCGCTTCGCCGCCGGCACGATCACCAGCCGGATCGGGCTGGAGGCGCCAGCGACGTCGTTCGAGACGACGACCGATCTGGCCGCCTGCGTCGCCGATCGGATCGCTGCCGGCCCCCTCGCCTGCGTGCTGGTCGACGAGGCGCAATTCCTGTCCGCCGGGCAGGTGGCGCAGCTGGCGCATATCTGCGACGTGCTGAACGTGCCGGTGCTGGCATACGGGCTGCGCACCGACTTCCAGGGGCGGTTGTTCGAAGGCGCGGCGCGGCTGCTGGCGATCGCGGATGCGCTCATCGAGATCAAGTCGGTGTGCGTGTGCGGGCGCAAGGCGACGATGAACCTGCGCGTCGATGCCGAAGGCCGCGCCATCGCCGAGGGTGCGCAGACCGAGATCGGCGGCAACGACCGCTATGTCGCGCTGTGCCGGCGGCATTTCAGCGAGGCGCTGGGCAGCTGATCCCTGTCGTCACCCCGGCGTACGCGGGGACGATGACGATGGGGTGTTCGTAACGCTGGCGCTCTCCCCTCGCCCACGCCATATCGCGGCCATGAACCCCGACAATATCGTCTATCGCACCGCGATCTGGATCATCCCGCTGGTCATCGCCATCGTCTTCCACGAGGTCGCGCATGGCTGGATGGCGAAGTGGCTGGGCGATCCCACCGCCGAGGAGCAGAAGCGGCTGAGCTTCAATCCCGTACGCCACGTCGATCCTGTCGGCACGATCATCCTGCCGCTCGGCCTCGCCATCGCGGGTGCGCCGGTGTTCGGCTGGGCGAAGCCGGTGCCGGTGATCGCGCAGCGGCTGCGCAATCCGCGCTGGGGGATGGTGGCGGTGGCGCTCGCCGGGCCGGGGATGAACCTGATCCTGGCGACGATCGCTGCGATCCTGATCGGTGCCGCCGCGGCGCTGTCCCACGGGGTGCAGCCGACCGGCATCGCCGCCTTCGTGCTCGCCAACCTGTTCAACTTCCTGCTGGTCAACGTCTTCCTGGCGCTGTTCAACCTGCTGCCGATGCCGCCGTTCGACGGTGGCCATGTCGTGGAAGGGCTGCTGCCGCGGCCGCTCGCGGCGCAATGGGCGAGGATCGGGCGGTTCGGTTTCCTGTTGCTGATCCTGGTGCTGGTGGTGCTGCCGATGGTCGTGCCGGGCGCCAATGTGGTCGGGCGGATCGTCGCGCCGCCGGCCGAGGCGCTGGTCGGCTGGTTCCTCGCGCTGGCGCAGGCGATCGCCTGATGCATGGCTGGGTGATCGTCGACAAACCGCTGGGTCTGGGCAGCACGCAGGTCGTTTCCGCCGTCAAGCGCGCGTTGCGGCAGGGCGGCTATGGCAAGTTCAAGGTCGGTCATGGCGGCACGCTCGATCCGCTGGCGACCGGCGTGCTGCCGGTAGCGGTCGGCGAGGCGACGAAGCTCGCCGGGCGGATGCTCGACAGCGACAAGGTATACGACTTCACGATCCGCTTCGGCGAGCAGACCGACACGCTGGATGCGGAAGGTGCGGTGATAGCGACATCGGACGTGCGGCCGACGCTGGGCGAGGTGGAGGCGGTGCTGCCGCGCTTCACCGGACCGATCAGCCAGGTGCCGCCGGCCTATTCGGCGCTGAAGGTGGATGGCGAGCGGGCGTATGATCTGGCGCGGGCTGGCGAGGAGGTGGTGCTAGCGAGCCGGGACGTGACGGTGCATGCCCTCCATTCCTCCCCGGCACGGGGAGGAATGGAGGGCATCACCCTCACCGCGCACGTTTCGAAGGGCACGTATATCCGCTCCCTTGCCCGCGACATCGCGCTGGCGCTGGGCACCGTCGGCCATGTCACCATGCTGCGCCGGACCAAGGCGGGGCCGTTCACGCTGGCGCCGGCGATATCGCTGGACAAATTGGCTGAGGCCGGTATGGGGCGCACCCTTGAACAGATACTCCTGCCGTTGAGGGCGGGGCTGGACGACATCCCGGCTCTCTCCCTCTCCCCGGATCAGGCAGGGGCGCTCCGCCAGGGGCGTGTGCTGACCGGGATCGCCAAGGACGATGGCCAATACTTCGCATGCGCCGGCGACACGCCGGTCGCGCTGGTAGCGGTGGAGGGCGAGGAAGCCCGCGTCGTCCGTGGCTTCAACCTGTGATGTCGAGGACGAACACATGACCATTACCGCCGAGCGCAAGACCGAACTCGTCAAGGAACATGCCCGCCAGGAAGGCGACACGGGTTCGCCCGAGGTGCAGGTCGCGATCCTCTCGGAGCGCATCAAGAACCTGACCGAACATTTCAAGGGTCACAAGAAGGACAACCATTCGCGCCGCGGGCTGCTGATGATGGTCAACAAGCGGCGTTCGCTGCTCGACTATCTGCGCAAGACCGATGGCCAGCGGTATCTGGACCTGATCGCGAAGCTCGGGCTTCGCAAGTAACGCAGATCCGGGACAAAGGGGCGGCCTTCGGGTCGCCCTTTTCATATCGGCGTGCTATGGGCGCGCCACACGAATACCGGCACGACGCCGGGACATGCGGAAGCCGGCAATTCGGCTGCGCTTCCCCGGAGCGACAAGACGCTCCACACCGCCGCGGGCCGGTTTAGCCCGCGAGACAGGCCCCCCGCAGCATCTGGCTCGGGGAGTGAAGGAAAATACATGTTCAATGCCAAGAAGGTATCGATCGAGTGGGGCGGCCAGACGCTGACCCTCGAAACGGGCAAGGTCGCCCGCCAGGCCGACGGCGCGGTGATCGCGACGCTCGGCGAGACGGTGGTGCTCTGCGCCGTGACCGCCGCCAAGTCGGTGAAGGAGGGGCAGGATTTCTTCCCGCTCACCGTCCACTACCAGGAAAAGTTCTCGGCGAGCGGCCGCATCCCCGGCGGCTTCTTCAAGCGCGAGCGTGGCGCGACCGAGCGTGAGACGCTGGTCAGCCGCCTGATCGACCGTCCGATCCGCCCGCTGTTCCCCGAAGGCTTCTACAACGAGATCAACTGCATCGCGCAGGTGCTCAGCTATGACGGCGAGAACGAGCCCGACCTCTTGGCGATGATCGCGGCGTCGGCGGCGATGACGCTGTCGGGCGTCCCCTTCATGGGCCCGATCGGCGCGGCGCGCGTCGGCTACAAGGACGGCGAATATCAGCTGAACCCGTCGGACGCCGAAGTGCTGACCGGCGAGCTCGACCTGATGGTCGCGGCGACGCACGACGCGGTGATGATGGTCGAATCCGAAGCCAAGGAGCTGTCGGAAGAGGTCATGCTGGGCGCCGTGATGTTCGCGCACAAGGCGTCGCAGGACATCATCAAGGCGATCATCCGCCTGGCCGAACAGGCCGCCAAGGAGCCCTGGGAGCTGAAGGTCCAGGACGACAAGGCCGGGGTGAAGGCGAAGCTGAAGGCGCTGATCGGCAAGGATCTGGAAGCCGCCTACAAGCTGACCGACAAGCAGGCCCGCCAGACCGCGGTCAACGAGGCGCGTGCCAAGGCCCGCGACGGCATGGCCGACCTGAAGGACAGCGATCCGCAGGCGTATCTCGCCAGCCTGAAGCTGGTGAAGAAGCTGGAGGCGGATATCGTCCGCACCGCGATCCTCAAGACCGGCATCCGCATCGACGGCCGCGACACCAAGACGGTGCGCCCGATCGAGGCCGAGGTCCACTTCCTGCCGCGTGCGCACGGTTCGGCGCTGTTCACCCGCGGCGAGACGCAGACGATCGCGACCACCACGCTCGGCACCCGCGACGCGGAGCAGATGATCGACGGCCTCAACGGCCTGTCGTACCAGAACTTCATGCTGCACTATAACTTCCCGCCCTATTCGGTCGGCGAAGTCGGTCGCTTCGGTGCGCCGGGCCGTCGCGAAGTCGGCCACGGCAAGCTCGCCTGGCGCGCGCTGCACCCGGTGCTGCCGACCAAGGAAGAGTTCCCCTATACGATCCGCGTGACCAGCGACATCACCGAGTCCAACGGCTCGTCGTCGATGGCCACCGTCTGCGGCGGTTCGCTGTCGATGATGGACGCGGGCGTGCCGCTGAAGCGCCCGGTGTCGGGCATCGCGATGGGCCTGATCCTGGAAGGCAAGGACTATGCGGTCTTGTCCGACATCCTGGGCGACGAAGATCACCTCGGCGACATGGACTTCAAGGTGGCCGGCACCAGCGAGGGCATCACCTCGCTGCAGATGGACATCAAGATCGCCGGCATCACCGAGGAGATCATGAAGGTCGCGCTGGCACAGGCGCATGAGGGCCGCGCGCACATCCTGGGCGAGATGGCCAAGGCGCTGGGCGAAACCCGCTCGGAGCTGTCGGCGCATGCGCCGCGCATCGAGACCTTCACGATCGACAAGTCGAAGATCCGCGAAGTCATCGGTACGGGCGGCAAGGTGATCCGCGAGATCGTCGCGCAGACCGGCGCCAAGGTCGACATCGACGACGAAGGCGTCATCAAGGTGTCGTCGTCCGACAGCGCGCAGATCGACGCCGCGATCAAGTGGATCAAGGGCCTGGTCGAAGAGGCCGAGGTCGGCAAGGTCTATGACGGCAAGGTCGTCAACCTGGTCGATTTCGGTGCGTTCGTGAACTTCATGGGCGGCAAGGACGGCCTGGTCCACGTCAGCGAGATCAAGAACGAGCGCGTCGAGAAGGTGTCGGACGTGCTGTCCGAAGGCCAGCAGGTGAAGGTGAAGGTCCTCGAGATCGATCCGCGCGGCAAGGTGCGCCTGTCGATGCGCGTCGTCGACCAGGAAACCGGTGCCGAGCTGGAGGACACCCGTCCGGCGCGCGAACCGCGTGAGGGCGGCGACCGTGGCCGTGGCCCGCGTAGCGACCGCGGTGATCGTGGCGATCGTGGCCCGCGCCGCGATGGCGGTGATCGTGGTGGTGATCGTGACGGGGGCCGTGGCCCGCGCCGCGACCGTGGTCCGCGCGGTGAAGGCGGCGAGCGCGGTGGCGACCGTGACGGGGGCCGTGGCCCGCGCAACGGCGGTGGCAACGATGACGGCCCCGCGCCGGAATTCGCGCCTGCCTTCCTGACCGGCGACCGCGACTGATCCCGACGGGTTGCACCTGATTGACGAAGGGGCCCGGCAGCGATGCCGGGCCCCTTTTTCGTTGTGCGTGGTGTCGGGGTTTCCGGCGTCGTCGATTTCGGAAGCGAGGAGCGGAGGATCCCCCCGCCCGTTCGCCCTGAGCCTGTCGAAGCCTTTCCTGAGCGACGCCGCAGGCGGCGTCGAAGGGCGCATGAGTCTCACCTGTGCTTCGACAGGCTCAGCACGAACGGGTGTGGGACCGGATCCTCTCGACACGTTGGGGGCGCCGGACGGTGGAGGGGCCGCCGCCGCCGTCCCTCACCCTTGGGGAAGAGCCGGCGGGCCGACCGATAGCTCCGTTCCGGTACCGGATCGGATGCGGTTCAGTGCGGACGGGCGCTTTCGATCCGCGGCAGGGGTGCCCCACGCTGCCACAGGTCTTCGGCCGCCAGCCGCAGCTTCAGCGGCGACACCGGCTTTTCGCACCGCGGCAGGTGGCGGTAGCGTTCGGGGATCATCGCTTCGTCATAGCCGCTGTAGATCAGCACGCGCACGTCGGTGACGAGCAGATAATCGATCAGCGGAAAGGCCAGGGTTTCGCGCAGGTTGATGTCGAGCACCGCCGCGTCCAGCGCCATCGTCTGTTCGGCAAGGCGCATCGCCTGCGGCAGCGAGGCCGCCGGTCCGATCACCCGTGCACCCGCTCGGGCAAGCTCGCAGGCAAGATCGTCGGCGATCATATATTCGTCCTCGACGATGAGCACACGCTTGCCCCCCAATGGCGACGCCACCAAAGTCATTGCCTTTCTCCCTGTAAAACAACGGGATAAAGAATTAGTCGCAAAAGGCGCTAACATGGGTGAGCGAGGTTCAGGATGGATTACTGTCTGATCGTGCCATGTCTTCGATCCCTTCTGCCCCGCGCCTGATCTCCCGGTTGCAGCATTATGTGCTGTTTTCCGACGACGAACGCGCCGCGATCGAGGGGGCGTGCGCGGGCCCGTCGCTGACCGTCCGCCAGCGGCGCGACCTGATCCGCGAGGGCGACCGGCCGCGCAACGTCAACCTGATCGTCGAAGGCTGGGCGTTCCGCTACAAGACGCTGGAGGACGGGCGGCGGCAGATCATCGCCTTCTACCTGCCCGGCGACCTGTGCGACCCCAATGGCTATATCCTGAAGGAGATGGATCATTCCGTGGGCGCGCTGACGGCGGTACGCTATGTCGAGATCGCGCGTGAACGGATCGAGGCGCTGACTGCCATGGGACCGCGGCTGGATCAGGCGCTGCGCTGGGACGTGCTGGTGTCGGCGGCGATCCAGCGCGAATGGACGGTCAACCTCGGCCAGCGCGACGCGATCGAGCGCTTGTCGCACCTGTTCTGCGAATTGTTCTTTCGCCTGCGCGCCGTGGGGCTGGTCGACGGCCATCGCTGCGAAATCCCGCTGACCCAGACCGACCTGGCCGAAGCGACGGGCATGACGCCGGTGCACGTCAACCGCATGGTGCAGGAATTGCGCGCCCGCGGCCTGGTTCGCTGGAAAGGGCGCGAGTTCGAAGCACTCGACCTCGACGGGCTGTGCGAGGTCGCGATGTTCAATCCGACCTACCTGCACCTCGACCATGAAGGACAGCGTCTGGATGCCAATGGGTAGTCCGTCGCGATCCGCGGACGGGCGCACCGAGGATCGGCAAGCGCTCCACCCCCCGGTCAGCTGGCGTTCGACGCCGGAGGGCGACAGCCTGTGGTTTTCGCCAGAATGGGCGACGCTGACCGGGCAGCAGGCCGCCGACAGCGCGGGGATCGGCTGGATGGATTGCGTCCACCCGGAGGATCGCGGCCATATCCTGGCGGGCTGGCATCGGGCGCGGACGACGCGGCTGTTCTGCGCCGACGTGCGGGTGCTGGCGCAGCCCGGCGGCACGTATCGCTGGTACCGCGCGCAGGCGCTGCCGGCGGCGGGCGACGAGCCCGGCTGGTCCGGCACCGCCGTCGACATCACCGACCTGCGCAGCCGGATCGAGGGCGAGGGCCGCCTGCGCGCATCGATCTATCACCGGGTCCGCAACACGCTGGCCGTCATCCGTTCGATCGCGCGGCGCACCGCGGAGAACAGCGATACGGTGGAGGAATATCGCAACCATTTCGACGGCCGCCTTGCCGCCTTCGCGCGCACGCAGAGCCACATCATGCGCACCGGCGACGAAGGCGTCGACCTGGAGGCGCTGCTCGCCGACGAACTGCTGGCGAGCCGGATCGGCGGGCGGGTCGGCTATGGCGGCCCGGAAGTGCGGCTGCCGCCGCGCATCGCCGAGCAGATCGGCATCGCGCTGTACGAACTGACCGCCAATGCGCTGCAATATGGTGCGCTGAGCCGCCCGACGGGGACGTTGCGGATCGACTGGACGATAGCGGCGACGCCGCACCCCGAGACGCTGCGCATCGACTGGCAGGAGCATGTGCCGGAGGGTGGCGTGGTCGAGCCGGACGCGGAGGGGTTCGGAATCGAGCTGCTGACGCGCAGCCTGCGCTACGAACTGGATGCCGATGTCGGGATCGACTTCGCCGACACCGGGCTGCACTGCACGATCGCCGTGCCGCTGGATTGATTTGCGCGAGTATACTGCGCAGAGTTAATCCATTTAGTCGACAACTGTAAGAATTTCCGTCATATTGTAGAGGCTTGCAAGGCGTAGCCCGTTGGCGGCAAGCATCTCTCGCGTGGGGGACCTTCTATGCAGCCACATGCCGACATCGAATATTACATGCGCCGGGAACGACAGGAGCGTGCGCTGGCGGACAATGCCCGCCACCTGGAGGGGCGCAACGTCCATCTGGAGATGGCGAAGCGCTACGCGCGGCTGATCGCCGAAGCGCAGGACGAGCCGCGGCCGACGTTACGGATGCGCGTGAAGCACTGATCGCGGGAGGGGGCGGCGCTACAGGAATCCGACCTGGCGCAACCAGGCCTCGCACAGCTGCGGCCACACCGACACCGGCAGCCCCGGCGTGTCGAGCGCGAAGCCGTGCGGCGCATCGGCGAAGACATGGCATTCCGCGCTGCCCCCCGCCGCCGTCCAGGCAGCATGCAGCCGGCGCGCATTTGCGACCGGCACGACGGGGTCGTTGCCGGCATAGACGATGAAGGCCGGCGGCGGCGCGGCGCACAGCTGCGCATCGGGCTGCAAGGCGTCGTACAGCGCCTGCTTCTCGGGCGGTGCCAGCGGCGGCTTGTCGGCGACGACCGTGCGCCCCGCGGCATTGGTGGAGATGGGCGCATAGCCGATCACCATCGCATCGGGCGGCGGTGGTGCTTCGCCCGGCCAGTCTGCCGGGCGTGCGGCGGCGAGGCAGGCGGCGAGATGGCCGCCGGACGACAGGCCGACGACGCCGACCGCGGCGAAGCCCTCCGCCCGGATCGCGCGCAGGGCAACGCCGGCATCGTCGAGCGGCGCTGCCGGGCCATGCTCCGCATCGGGAAAGCGGTGGATCAGCACGAAGGCATGGTAGCCGAGGCCGGTCAGCCAGCGCGCGACCTGCACGCCCTCGCGCCCTGCCATCAGCGCGACATAGCCGCCGCCGCCGATCACCAGCATCGCGCGGCCGTTGGGCGTCGCCGGCGCATAGGCGAGCAGCACCGGCTGCGCGACCGCGGCGACCTCCGCTGCATCGTCGGCGCGATCGGCGACGAACGTGACGGCATCGCCGCGCAGTGCCGCGCCGTCGAGCGGCAGGACCCGATCCGCACCGAGCATCAGGCGGGGCCGGCCAGGCTGTTGCCGTAGCCGATCACCACCGTGGCGATCAGCAGCAGCGCGACGCCGCTCCACACGATCCCCTTGATGCGGGCGCCGACATCCTTCCATTCGCGGAACGCGAAGCCCCAGAGCGTGCCGAAGATGATGATCGAGGCCATGTGCAGCGTCCAGCTGGAGAAGCCCAGGCGCCCCATCTGGCTTTCGCCCATCGTGTAGAAGAAGAACTGGAAGTACCAGGTGACGCCGGCAAGTGCGCTGAGCACATAGTTGCGCAGCAGCGGCGGGCGCTCGACGCCGGGCCTGGTCCGCCCCGCCCATTCGGCACCGCTGCGATTGCGCGCGATCAGGTACGAACACCAGACGCCGTTGGTGATGAGCCCGCCGAACATGACGAGGCACAGCACCGGCAGGCCGGTCCACAAGGGGCCGGTGCCGGCGGCGGCGGACAGGCCCTTGATCGGCTCGCCCGCGGCAAGGCCGAAGGCGAAGCAGGCCGACATGATGCCGGCGAAGATCGCGACCGCGATGCCCTTCTTGAAATTGAATTCGGCGACCACCGCCGCCTTTTGCTCGGGCGTCAGCAGCGCATCCTTGCGCGCGCCGGCGATGGCCACGACGACGATGCCGAGCACCGTCAGGCCGATGCCGGCGAGGACGATGTTGCCCGAGGTGGTGGCGAGCAGCTTCTCATGGAACTCGCCGGTGAACAGCGGCGGGATCAGCGTGCCGAAGACGGTACACAGCCCCAGTACCACCGCCATGCCGAGGCTGAGGCCGAGGTAGCGCATGACCAGCCCGTAGCCGAGGCCGCCGAAGCCCCACAGCAACCCGAACAGGATCGGCCACCAGAACGCCCCCGACGGCGCGCTGCCCAGCACGCCGAGAAGGTCGTTGGTCTGCAGCGAGGCGAAGAACCAGGGCGCGAACACCCAGCTGAAAATGCCGCCGGTGAGCCAGTAGATCTCCCAGGACCAGCGCTTCACGCCGCGATAGGGGACGTAGAAGCTCGCCGAGGCGAGGCCGCCCAGCCAATGGTAGAAGACGCCGAGCAGCGGATTGGGGGTCATGTTGGCTTCCTCGGTGGCATAGGAGGGGCGGGTGCACGCTGGCGCTCCAGACGCGGTTCATCGTCGTGCTTCGTCATCCCGGCGGATGCCGGGATCCATGGATGCGGAACGCCGGTTGAGGCATCCGCCATCGGCGTCATCGCGTCCATGGATCCCGGCCTTCGCCGGGATGACGGATGGGGAGCGGCTGAAGGAGCCCTCACACGCCCAGCCCCAGCCGGTAGATGCGGTCGGCATTGCGGCCGAACAGCGCACGGCGTTCGTCCTCGCCGAAGCCTTCGGCCAGCGCGTGATAGGTTTCCATGTAGCGGTCGATCGGGGCGAAGAGCATGTCGGTCGGCGCGTCGCTGGCGAACATCGCGCGGGTCGGTCCGAACAGGTCGATCGCCTCCAGCAGGAACGGGCGCACGCGCTCCGCGGTCCAGTCGCGATGGATGAAGCCGAGGCCCGACAGCTTGACCGAGACGTGCGGCAGCCGGCTCAGCGCGCGCATGCCGTGGCGCCAGCGGGTCAGCCCCTCGGCATCGTCGGTCACCGGCATGCCGAGGTGGTTGATGATGACCGGCACGTCGGGATGCCGCTCGAACAGCGGCACCAGCGCCGGCATCTGGCCGGGATAGCATTGCAGGTCGAAGGACAGGCCGTAGCGGCCGAGCAGGCCGAAGCCTGCCCACCACCGGTCGTCCTGCGTCACGTCGGCGGCGGAATAGGTGCGCGCGGGGCGGGGATGCCAGTTGACGATATGGCGGATGCCGCGGACGCGCGGGTGCGCGGCATGGGCAGCCAGCGTCGCTTCCACGTCGGGATCGTTCAGCGCGGCAAAGGCGACGATGGCGGTCGGCAGGCCGGATGCCTCCGCCTGGGCCTCCAGCCATTCGGTTTCGCGCAAGGCATCGGCGGGATCGGCGCCGGCATCGATATGCACCGCGCCGACGACGTTCCAGCGCGCGAGCGCCGCGCGATACTCGGCGACGCCGAAGTCCTTCGCTATGGCCTCCGCGCTGCCGTTCGGCCCCTCGCCGTCGAACGGCGGGGTCAGCCAGGGGTAGCTGATGTGCGCCAAGTCCCACAGGTGGATGTGCGCATCGACGAACGGGATCGCGGTCACGAAGGGCTCTCCGGTGGTGTGCCGCGCCGTCTCGTGCGGACGGTTGCGGGATGATCGAACCTCATCCGTCGTTGCGAGCGGAGCGAAGCAACCCAGGGCGTCCTGGTCCGGCTCTGGATTGCTTCGCCTGCGCTCGCAATGACGGGTTTGTCGGGTCAGTAGGTCGTCCGCCCGCCCGACGTGTCGAACACGGAGGCGGTGGTGAAGCTGCATTCCTCGCTCGCCATGAAGCAGACCATGGCGGTGGATTCATGCACTTCGCCGAGGCGCCCCATCGGGATCTTGGAGCGCATATAGTCGACCTGGCTCTGCGGCAGCTGGTCGAGGATCGGGCTCTCGAACGTCGCCGGCGTCAGCGCATTGGCGATGACGCCCTTGCCCGCCAGTTCCTTGCCGAGTGACTTGGTGAAGCCGATCACGCCCGCCTTGGTCGCCGAATAGGCCGAGGCGTTGGGATTGCCCTCCTTGCCGGCGACCGAGGCGACGTTGACGATCCGGCCATAGCCGTTGGCGAGCATCGCCGGCACGATCGCACGGTTGCAGTAGAACAGGCCGTTGAGGTTGACGCCGACCACCTTCAGCCAGCTGTCGATGGGAAATTCGTGCACCGGCACGGTCGCGCCGGTGATCCCGGCCGAGCAGACCAGCACGTCGATCGTGCCGAGCGCGGCGAGCGTCGATTCCGCCGCCGCCGCGACCGCGTCGGCATCGGACACGTCGAGCGCGACGACATGCGCCGCGCCGATCGCCTCCTTCGCCTCCGCCAGCGCTTCGGCGTTGAGGTCCCACAGCGCGACCGTGCCGCCCTCGGCGACGATGCGGGTGGCGACGTCCTTGCCCAGGCCCGACGCGCCGCCGGTGATGATCGCGTTGCGGCCCGCGAACCGTCCTGCGAAGCTCATGCCAGCACGCCCTCGCCGAGGTGACGCCATGCGACGACATTCTGCCGCTGCGTGCCGAGCTTCGCGATGCCGACCTCCATCACGTCGCCCGCCTTGAGGTAGATGGCGTCGGGCTTCTTGCCCTCGCCGACGCCCGGTGGGGTGCCGGTGATGACGAGGTCGCCCGGCTGCAGCGTCACATATTCGCTGACGTAGCTGATGAGCTGCTTGAGGTCGAAGATCATCGTCCTGGTGTTGCCGGTCTGCATGCGCGTCCCGTTCACGTCGAGGTGCATGTCGAGGTCCTGCGCATCGCCGACCTCGTCCGGCGTCACCAGCCACGGGCCGACCGGGCAGAAGGTGTCATGCCCCTTCCCCTTCGACCATTGCGAGCCGCGCTGCTTCTGGTTGAAGCGTTCCGACACGTCGTTGGCGAGGACGTATCCGGCGACCTTGTCCAGCGCCTCGTCCTCGCTGACGTAGCGGCAGGTCTTGCCGATGATGACGCCCAGTTCGACTTCCCAGTCGCCGTGCGTCGAGTCCCTGGGCAGCACCACGTCGTCGTTGGGGCCGGACAGGCTGGACAGCGCCTTCATGAACATGACCGGCTCGGTCGGGATCGGCAGGTTCGATTCGATCGCATGGTCGCGATAGTTGAGGCCGATCGCGACGATCTTGCCGATGCCCTTCACCGGCACGCCGTAGCGGGGCGTGCCCTCGACCACCGGCAGAGCGGCGACATCGGCGGCGCGGATCGCGGCAATCGCATCCACGGTGATGTCGGCGACGACGCCCGACAGGTCGCGGATCGCGCCATCGTCGTCGACGAGGCCGGGCTTTTCCTGGCCGGGCTGGCCAAAGCGGCAGAGCTTCATGGGGAGGCGTTCTTTCCGTATCAGTGGGTGTAGGGACGGTGCATCGCGATGTCGCGGTTGAGCTCGACGCCGAATCCCGGCGCGTCGAGCGCGCTCGCCTTCAGCCGCCCGTTTTCGGGCACCGGCTCGCCGATCAGCTGCGGATGGAACATCGGCACCACCTCGGTCGGGCCGGGGTGCATCATCAGATATTCGGCGAAGGGCGAATTGTGGCGGGTGATGACGAAGTGATAGCTGTAGACCGACGATCCGTGCGGCACGACCATCTTACCATGGGCATCGGCGAGCGCGCTGATCTTGAGCAATTCGGTGACGCCGCCGCACCAGCCGACGTCCGGCTGGATGATGTCGCAGCAGTCCATCTCCATCAGCATGCGGAAGCCCCAGCGCGTCGCCTCGTGCTCGCCGGTGGTCACCAGCATGCCCTTGGGGACGTTGCGCTTGAGCTGCGCATAGCCCCAGTAATCGTCGGGGCTGATCGCCTCCTCGATCCATTTCAGGCCGTATTCGTGCGCGGCGATGGCAAGGCGCGTCGCATAGTCGACGTCCAGCGCCATCCAGCAGTCCCACATCAGCCAGAAATCGTCGCCGCACTTCGCGCGAATGTCGGCCAGTTCGGCGATGTTCTTCTTGAGACCCTCGACGCCTTCGGCGGGGCCGTGGTGGAGCGGCATCTTGCCGCCGATGAAGCCGAATTCCTTCGCCTTGTCCGGCCGTGCGCCGGTGGCGTAGAATTGCAGCTCGTCGCGCACCGCGCCGCCGAGCAGGTGATAGACCGGCTCCTGCCTGAGCTTGCCGAGGAGGTCCCAGAGCGCGAGGTCGACGCCGGAGATCGCGTTGATGACCAGCCCCTTGCGCCCGTAATACTGGGTCGAGAAATACATCTGGTCCCAGATCTTCTCGTATTCGGTCGGGCTGCGCCCTTCGAGGAAGCGGGCGAGGTGCTTTTCGACGATGTAGCAGGCCGGCTCGCCGCCGGTGGTCACCGCAAAGCCGATCGTGCCGTCCTCCGCCTCGATCTCCACCACCAGCGTGCCGAGCACGTTGATGCCGAAGCTCTGCCGCGACTGGCGGTATTCGGGGTAGCGCGACATCGGCGTGGCGATATGGTTGTCGATCCAATGGCCCTCGCCCTGATCGTGATAGTCGGCACCGCCGCCGCGCACGGTAAAGGCGCGGACATGCTTGATCTTGGGCAAGGACACGATTCCCACGGCGCGATGGCTCCCGTCATACCGAGGCCGGAAGGACCGCCGCCGCCGCCGAGTGCGGTGATAAGCATCCTCCCGAGCTTGTCAGTTTTTCCACTTTATGAGATAGCTCGTTACGACATGAGAAAAGCTGCGTCAAACGGCAGGATGAGGAATTTGGATATGGCTCACCCGCCGCTGTCTTCGGCCCCCTTGGACGCCAGGGCATGACCGCGTCGCCCCGCGTCGGCCTGTTCGTCACCTGCCTCGTCGACCTGATCCGGCCGCGGATCGGCTTTGCCGCGATCGCCGCGCTGGAGGCGGCGGGGTGCGAGGTGATCGTGCCGGAGGCGCAGACCTGCTGCGGCCAGCCGGCGCTCAATTCCGGCGACCGCGCGACCGCGGAAGACCTGGCGCGCCGCACGATCGCCGCGCTGGAGCCGTTCGACCATGTGGTGATCCCCTCCGGCTCCTGCGCCGCCACGGTGCGCGTCCATTATCCCGAGATCCTGGAACATGACGCGACCTGGGGGCCGCGCGCGCGCGCGCTGGCGGCGAAGACGTGGGAGATCATGGCCTATCTCGACGAGGTGCGCGGCTGGCGGCCGCAGGGCGTCGCGCTGCCGGCGACGGCGACCTATCACGACAGCTGTTCGGGCCTGCGCGAACTCGGCATCAAGCGCCAGCCGCGCCGGTTGCTGTCGGCGATCGACGGCCTTGCGCTGACGCCGCTGGCCGGCGCAGAGACGTGTTGCGGCTTCGGCGGCACCTTCTGCGTCAAATATCCGGCCATCTCCAACGCGATCGTTGGGGAAAAGGCGAAGGCGATCGACGCGACCGGCGCCGAGTTGCTGCTGGCCGGCGACCTCGGCTGCCTGATGAACATGGCGGGCAAGCTGCACCGCGACGGCTCGCCGGTACGCGCCTTCCACGCCATCGAACTGGTCGCCGGCATGGGCGATGGGCCGGCGATCGGAGAAGAGGCATGAGCTTCGATTCGCGGGTCGCCGAGGCGCTGGCCGACCGCAATCTCAAGACCGGGGTGGAGCGCACCGCGACCACCGCGGAAACCAAGCGCGCGGTAGCGGTCGACGCCTTCCCCGACTTCGAACGCGCCCGCGATCGGGCGGCGGCGATCAAGGACCATGTCGTCGCCAATCTCGGCTTCTACCTCGAACGGTTCGAGGCGCATGCCACCGCCGCCGGCGCCACCGTGCATTGGGCGGCGACTGCGCAGGAGGCGTGCGACATCGTCATTCGCCTCTGCAAGCAGGCGGGGGCGAAGAGCGTCGCGCGCTCCAAATCGATGCTGGGCGAGGAGATCGGCCTGCCGCATGCGCTTGCCGAGGCGGGGATCGGCCGCGTCGAAACCGACCTTGCCGAACATATCATCCAGCTCTCCGGCGAGCGGCCGTCGCACATCATCTGGCCGGCGATGCACAAGACGCGCGAGCAGGTGTCCGAACTGTTCAAGGCGAGCCACCGCGATCCGCATACCGAGGAGACGATCGCGGCGATGGCGGAAAGCGCACGGCGTCACCTGCGCGAAGGCATGCTGGCCGCGGACGTCGGCATTTCGGGCGCCAACTTCCTCGTCGCCGATACCGGCGCGGTGTGCACCGTCACCAACGAGGGCAATGCCGAACTGTCGCTGGTGCCGCCACGGATGCACATCGTCACCGCGGGGATCGAGAAGATCGTGCCGTCGACCGCGCATGCCGTGCACATGCTGCGCATGCTGGTGCGCTCGGCGACGGGGGCGGCGCTGACCCAATATACCACCTTCTACGCCGGGCCGAAGCGTGCGGGCGACCGCGATGGGCCGGAGGAGATGCACATCGTCCTCGTCGACAACGGCCGGTCGCGCATGCGCGAGGAGGGCTTGGCCGAGATGCTCCGCTGCATCCGCTGCGGCGCGTGCATGAACCATTGCGTCGTCTTCCGCCAGATCGGCGGCCATGCCTATGGCGGCACCTATCCGGGGCCGATGGGCGCGGTGCTGACGCCGGCGCTCGACGGGCTGAAGGCCAACCGCGACCTGCCCAACGCCTGCACGCTCAACGGCAAATGCCAGGAGGTGTGCCCGGTGCGCATCCCCCTCCCCACGCTGCTGCGCGGCTGGCGCGAGAAGAGCTGGCGCGAGGGGCTGGAGCCGACCTCGCTGCGCTCGGGGCTGGGCACCTGGGCGTGGTTCGCCCGGCGACCGCGGCTGTATCGCGCGGCGACGGCGGCGGCGCTGCGCTCGATGCGGCTGATGGGGCGCGGCGGCTGGCTGTCGAAGCTGCCGCTTGCCGGCGGCTGGACCCGCTATCGCGACATGCCCAAGCCCGCGGAAGAGAGCTTCATGGCGCAATACCGGAAGAGCCAGAACACGAAGGGGCCACGGGCATGAGCGCGCGCGATGCCATCCTGTCGCGGCTGGGCGGCACGGCGACGCCGGCGGCGATCGATGCCGAGGCCGCGGCGCTGCTGATCGCACCCGAGCGCCCGGCGGTCGATGTCGATGCGCTGGACGAGACGTTCGTCGCCAAGCTCGCGCTGCCCAGCGTCGCGGCGACGGTCGATCGCATCGACCGGATCGAGGACCTGCCCGACGCCATCGCGCGCTATTGCGCCGACCAGGGCCTGCAACGCACGTTGTGCGTGCCGCCCGATCCACGGCTGGCGGCGTGCGACTGGTCGGGCTTCACGCTGCACGACACCGCTGCGCCCGACGAACCCGCCGCGCTCGCCATCGCCCGCTGCGGCGTCGCCGAAACCGGCAGCCTGGTGTTCGAAACGGCGCCGGAGGCACCGATGCTGCCCAACTTCCTGGCGCTCCACCATATCGTGCTGGTGCCGGCGGTCGTCGCGCATCTGGAGGATGCGGCGCTGACCGGAACGCATCCGCGCGCGCATTACTGGGTCACCGGCGTATCCGGCACCACGGATATCGAGGGCACCTATGTCCGCGGCGCGCATGGCCCCCGTTTTCTGCACGTGATCCGGCTGGCGGCGTGATATCGCCCATGCTGCCGTTTGCGGCCGTTGTGAGTTATCCATGCTCCCCGGCCGATTCGGCCAATCGCGGAGAGAGACCGGAGTGACCACGACCGCCAGCCTGCGCGCCGCCGCGACGGAGGATGCCGCCGAGGAGCAGGGGCGTGCCGCCAAGGCCGGGACGCAGACGCTCGACCGCGGGCTCGACCTCCTTGAAATGGCGGTGAACGAATCGGCCACGGTCATCCAGCTCGCCGAGCGCAGCGGGCTGTCGCGAGCGATCGCCTATCGCCTGGTCGGATCGCTCGCCGCGCGCGGTTTCCTGGCGATGGGTCCCAACGGGCAGGTCCGCGGCGGCCGCCAGCTGCTCCGCTTGCGCAACCTGGTGCAGGACCAGACCGACCTCGTCGCGCTCGCCCGCCCGCAGCTCGAATGGCTGGCGCAGGAAACCGGGATGAGCGCCTTCATGGGCCGGCGCGAGGGCGACGAATCGGTGCACATGCTGCGCGTGCCGGGTCGCGAACGCGTCGCCGTCACCACCCAGCCGGGCACGCGGCGGCGGCTGGCGGAAACCGGCCTCGGCAAGGCGCTGTTGCTCGACGAGGGCGAGCGGTCGTGGCAGCGGTTCTTCGCCCTCGCCGATCCCGCGCATCGGCGCGACGACGCGGTGGCGGACATGCAGGCGGCGGTGACGCGCGGCGTGATCCTGCAATGCGGCCCCGCCCCCGATCACATCCATTCGGTCGCCGCGCCGGTGCGCGACGCCGCCGGGCGGATCGTCGCCGCGATCAACGTCGCCGCCGCCGCGCCCTATCTCGATGCCGATCGCATGCAGCAGCTGGTGCCGTTGCTGCGCACCGCCGCGGCGGAGATCGGCGCGGCGCTGGGCCGGGATGCCGCGGGCGCGTCCGCCGCGTGAACCGCCTGTCGCCGGACGCCGACGACGCGCGCTTCATCCGCCGCGTCCTCTACATCCTCGTCATCGCCGCCGTCGCCGCCGCGCTGTTCCGCGCCGGCGACCTGCTGATCCTCGCCTTCGGATCGATGCTCGGCGCGATCGCCATCCATGCGCTCGCCGATCTCTATCGCGACCACCTGCGCGTGCCCGAAAAGGCGGCGCTCGGCTGCGGACTCGCCACCGCTTATGGCGTCGTCGGCTTCCTCGTCTGGTTGTTCGGCGTCCAGTTCCGCGAACAGGTCAACGTGCTCGTCACGCAATTGCCGTCGCTGCTCGACCAGCTCGCCGCCTGGGCCTCGCAGAGCCCGGTCGGTGCCAAGATCGTCGATGCCGTGCAACAGGCCTATGCCGGATCGAAGGCGGCGCGCGATGTCGGCGGCCTCGTCCAGGGAGGCGGCGAACTGATCCTCAACGCGCTGCTGCTGCTGGTCGGCGCCGCCTTCTTCGCCGCCGATCCCGGCATCTACCAACGCGGTTTCCTGTTCCTCATCCCGCCCTCCAAGCGGCCGGCGATCGAAGATGCGCTGTTCGACGTCGGGTCGACGCTGCGGCTGTGGCTGCGTTCGTCGCTGATCCTGATGACCAGCATGGGCGTGCTGGTCGGCATCGGCCTGTGGGTGTCGGGCGTGCCGTCCGCCGCGGCGCTGGGGCTGCTCGCCGGCCTGTCGGAATTCATTCCCTATGTCGGGCCGACCGCGGCGATGGTGCCCGCGCTGGGGCTGGCGGCGACGCAGGGGACCGGGCCGGTGCTCGGCGCGCTCGCCACCTATGCCGGCGTGCGGCTGATCCAGACCAATTTCATCACCCCCTATGTGCAGGCGCGCGTCATCTCGATCCCGCCGGCGATCACCGTATTCGCGATCATCGGCATCGGCGTGATCTTCGGCATCTTCGGCCTGTTCTTCTCCGCCGCCCTGCTCGTCGTCATCTTCACGCTGGTGCGCAGCCTGTACCTGCGCGAGGTGCTGGGCGAGGATATTCCGCCCAGCCGCCACCAGACGCTGCTCGGCCCCGACCTGACGCCCACGGACCCCGACGAGGAACCGGCACCGGCACCGGACGGTCGCCGGTAATACCCAAGCGTCGCGTGCGCTTAAGCTCGAATTAACCTTTTGCCTTCAGATGTTCTTTGGTTAATGAATCGGGTCGAGCCGTGCAGCAGGGGTGCGCAGGGGTCTGGCCAGCAGGGGACGACGCGATGCGGGTGTTGTTGATCGAGGACGAGCCGACCACGGCCAAGGCGATCGAGCTTATGCTCGGGACCGAAGGCTTCAACGTCTA
This sequence comes from Sphingomonas cellulosilytica, assembly GCF_052321755.1. Taxonomy (NCBI): domain Bacteria; kingdom Pseudomonadati; phylum Pseudomonadota; class Alphaproteobacteria; order Sphingomonadales; family Sphingomonadaceae; genus Sphingomonas; species Sphingomonas cellulosilytica. The sequence continues at coordinate 215,562 of NZ_JBQRTT010000005.1, read as the reverse complement.
TACCACCGATCTTGGCGAAGAAGGCCTCGATCTGGGCAAGCTGTATGATTACGACATCATCCTGCTGGATCTCAACCTGCCGGACATGCACGGCTATGACGTGCTGAAGAAGCTGCGCGTCGCCCGCGTATCGACGCCGGTGCTGATCCTCAGCGGCATCAACGAGATGGATTCGAAGGTGCGCAGCTTCGGCTTCGGCGCCGACGATTACGTCACCAAGCCATTCCATCGCGAAGAGCTGATCGCCCGCATCCACGCCGTGGTGCGCCGGTCGAAGGGGCACAGCCAGTCGGTGATCCGCACCGGCAAGCTGGCGGTGAACCTGGATGCCAAGACGGTGGAGGTCGACGGTGCGCGCGTCCACCTGACCGGCAAGGAATATGCGATGCTGGAGCTGCTGTCGCTCCGCAAGGGGACGACGCTGACCAAGGAGATGTTCCTCAATCATCTCTACGGCGGCATGGACGAGCCCGAACTGAAGATCATCGACGTGTTCATCTGCAAGCTGCGCAAGAAGCTCAGCCTGGCCTGCGAAGGCGAGAATTACATCGAGACGGTATGGGGCCGCGGCTATGTGCTGCGCGAACCCGAAGAGGTCGTCGCGGTCGCCTGACCGCTACATTTTCCCTCCCCAGTCATCGGGAGCCAGGGCCGCGGCATCGGGGGGTGCCGCGGCCTTTTTGGTATGCGCGGCAGCAGGCGACACGATCGGTTCGAATCGAACTTTTCTTTGTATCGACATCTTGTGCGGCGCTGACGGCGATGGCAGACCGCCGTAATGGATCGGATGACGGCACGGCGGATTACCGGGCGGCGCGTGGGTGCCGGCGCTGTCGCCGTGCCCCTGCGTTGCCGCCGCACATAGCACCGCCCCGCTCCCGATCCCGCGCCGGCTTTGCATGGGGACGCGCGCGGGGCCTGTAGCAGGCTCTGCCAGGTGTCCCTTTCATGCAACAAGCTTCCGCCGCGCCGCTGCGCGACCAATCTTACAAGACCGACGCATCACGCACTGTGTCAGGCGTGCTGATGCCCTGCCCCCATACGCTGTTGCGGGCGTTCGATACGATGCGGCGGCTCGATTGCTTTCCGACCGAAATCGCGGTCCACCGCCGCCCCGCTTCGTTGCGTTTCGAGGTCCGCATCCCGGACTGCGACCTGCCAAGCGAGCGATTGGCCGACGAGCTGCGGCGGATCGTGGGCGTTCGCGCTGTCGCGGTGGCGGCGGTAGGGCGGTCGTGCGTGGCAACCCCACGCTGATCCACGCGCCCCTGCCTTGCCCGGGCAGGCGGTGCCGCGGCTATTTCCGCTCCCAGACCTTGCGCCCGCCGACCCACGTCTCCTCGACCTTCGTCGCGCGCAGGTCGGTGGGGGATGCGAGCAGCGGATCGCGGTCGACCATGATGAAGTCGGCTTGCAGGCCCGGCGATAACCGACCGATGCGGTCTTCGGCGAAACCGGCATAGGCCGCGCCGCCGGTAAAGGCCCACCACGCCTGTTCGCGGCTGACCGCTTCCTCCGGATGCCAGCCGCCGAAGGGCTGGCCCGCGGCGTCCTGACGGGTGAAGGCGGCGGCCCAGCCGGCCCAGGGATCGGGCTTTTCGACCGGATAGTCGGAGCCGAAGGCGAGCTTGGCGCCGTTCTTCAGCATCGACGCCCAGGCATAGGCGCCGGCGAGGCGCTGCGGCCCCAGCCGCGCTTCGGCCATCATCCGGTCGCCGGTCTGGTGCGTCGGCTGCATCGAGGCGATGATGCCGTTGCGGCCGAAGCGGGGCAGGTCGACGGGATCGACGATCTGCGCATGTTCGATGCGCCAGCGACGATCGCCCTTGTAGGTCTGCGCCATCTCGTCGATCGCATCCAGCGCCTCGGCATTGGCACGGTCGCCGATCGCGTGCACGGCGACCTGATAGCCGTCCATCGCGGCGCGGCTCATCAGGTTGCGCATCACCGTGTCGTTCATGAAGCCCGCGCCCGACTGGCCCGGCGCATCGGCATAGGGCGCCTTCAGCCATGCCCCGCGCGACCCCAGCGCGCCATCGGCATAGAGCTTGACGCCGACCAGCTTCAGCCGGTCGCCGTACAGCCACGGCGTCGGGCCGGTGCCGCCGATCTGGATCGCGGTATCGACGCCCATGCCATAGCTCATGATGCGCACGCGCAGGCCACCCAGGTCACCGATCCGGCGATAGGTCAGCCAATCGTCGATGGTCGTGCCCATGTCCGCGGTGGCGGTGACGCCATAGCTCAGCAGGATAGCCTGCGCTTTCAGGAAGGCAGCGTTGCGGTCTTTGCCGAGCGGCTGCGGCAGCACCTTGGCGACGAGGCCCTGCGCGGCATCGACGAAGACGCCCGCGGGCTGGCCGCCCGCCCCCTTCTCGATCCGTCCACCGGCCGGCGACACGCTCTTGGCGGTGACCCCCGCCGCCTTCAGCGCCGCGCTGTTGCCCCAGCTGGCATGGCCATCGGCGCGGGCGAGCCACACCGGACGATCGGCGACCGCCGAATCGAGGTCCGCGGCAGTCGGGAAGCGGCCGAGCCCCCAGGCCTCCTGGTTCCAGCCGCCGCCGATGATCCACGCCTTTTCGGGATTCGCGCGGGCATATTCGGCGATCTTCTGCTGCGCCTCCGCCAGGCTCTTCGTATCCGACAGGTCGAGTTCGATCGCGCGGAAGCCCAGCTCCATGACATGGCCATGCGCATCGATCATGCCGGGCAGCAGCACGCGCCCCTTCATGTCCGCGCGCCAATCAAGCTTCTCCGGCCGTTTATCCTTTGTGGACAACAGTTTGGCGACCTTGCCCTCCGGCGTCACCAGCAATGCCTGGAAGCGCACGACGCGGCCGTCCTTGTCCAGCGTGATGCCGTTGACGTTGTCGACCAGACCATCGGCGGATGCTGCGGCCGGAACGACCGTCGCTGCCATCGCCAGCAGCCGCGCTGCTTTCAAAACCCTCTTCACCATGGCTGCCGCGCATAAGCGGTGTTTCCCCGCCGCACCAGATGGTCTAGCGGCTCGCCATGGCTACCCAACGCGCCGCAGCAACCGCCCTGCCCGTCTCGATCGACGATGTCCGTGCCGCCCATGCCCGCATCCGCGATGCGATCGTGCGAACGCCGACGCTGGTCAGCAAGACGCTGAGCGAGATGACCGGCGCGACCGTCTATCTCAAGTTCGAGAACCTGCAGTTCACCGCCGCCTACAAGGAGCGTGGCGCGCTCAACACGTTGCTGCAGCTGTCGCCGGAGGCGCGGGCCAAGGGCGTGATCGCCGCATCGGCGGGCAATCATGCCCAGGGCCTCGCCTATCATGCCAACCGGCTTGGCATCCCGGCGACGATCGTAATGCCGCGGACCACGCCGACGGTGAAGGTGACCCAGACCGAAGGGCACAAGGCGACCGTGGTGCTGGAGGGCGAGACGTTCGACGCCGCTTATGCCCATGCCCGCGTGCTGGAGGCGCAGTGCGGCTACACCTTCGTCCACCCGTTCGACGATCCGCGCGTCATCGCCGGGCAGGGGACGGCGGTGGTCGAGATGCTGGAAGACGTGCCGGGGATCGACACGCTGCTGATCCCGATCGGCGGCGGCGGGCTTATCTCCGGATCGGCGATCGTCGCACGCGCCGCCGGCCATCCGATCGAGGTAGTCGGCGTGCAGGCTGAGCTGTTCCCCTCCATGTACAATCGCATCCGCGGCACCACCCTCCCCTGCGCCGGCGATACGCTGGCCGAGGGCATCGCGGTGAAGGAGCCGGGCGGCATCACCTCCGGCCTCGTCGCCGAACTGGTCGACGACATCGTGCTGGTCGGCGAGCGCAACCTGGAGGAGGCGGTGAGCCTGCTGCTCCAGATCGAGAAGACGGTGGTGGAGGGCGCCGGCGCCGCCGGGCTCGCCGCGCTGATGGCCTATCCCGAACGCTTCAAGGGCCGCACCGTCGGCATCGTGCTGTGCGGCGGCAATATCGACACCCGCCTGCTCGCCAACGTCCTGCTGCGCGACCTGGCGCGCTCCGGGCGGCTCGCCCGCCTGCGCGTGCGGTTGCAGGACCAACCGGGCGCATTGTTCAACGTCGCGCGTATCTTCGATGCGCAGCGGGTCAACATCATCGAGGTCTACCACCAGCGCATCTTCACCTCGCTGCCCGCCAAGGGGCTGGTGACCGATATCGAATGCGAAGCGCGCGACCGCGACCACCTCAACCGCCTGATCGCCGCGCTGCGCGAAGGCGGGTACGAGACGAGCCTGGTCGAACAGGCGTAATCTCCGGGCCTGGGACCCCCGGGCCGGCGGGATGGCGCCGCACACGAAAACGGGCGCCGTGCTTTCGCACGACGCCCGTCTTACGATGACAGCGGATCAGTTGCTGTCGGAGTCGCCGTCGTTGACGATCGCGACCACGCCGATCGCAACCACGCCGGCTGCGATCAGGGCGGCGAGCAGACCGCCACCGGCGAGCTTGCTCTTGCCGTCGGTCGGCGCGCTGGCGCGCACGGACTTGGCAACCGAGAGCGACGCGGCCGGGTTGGTCGGCGCGGCGAAGGCGGGGGTGGCGGCGATCGGGGCGGCGATCATCGCCATGGCGGCCAGCGAGCCGGCAAACGTCTTGGGCATAGGTACACTCCACGCTAAAGGAACGGCCGGAACGATCGATCCGAGGCTTTGTTCCCGCAGCGCAACATTGTCCCGCAGCGGTACTGTGGTCGGAGTCGGAAAGATTCTCTTCCGGCTATTAACGCTCTTTCGCTGCAATGACGCTTCCCAGGCGACACGCGGTGATTCATAGGTGCATTCTGCGGCGCCGCGTCGTGGATCGCATTCAATGGGGATTTGCCGGCGGTGACTGCGCCCTTCCGTTTTCCGCGCTTCTTCGTCACCACGCCCGCGCCCTGCCCGTATCTGCCCGGCCGGCAGGAGCGGAAGGTCTTCACCGAACTGAGCGGCCCACATGCCGCCGAGCTGAACGACGCGCTGGGCCGAATCGGCTTTCGCCGGTCGCAGGGCGTCGCCTATCGGCCGTCCTGCGCGGGCTGCACCGCCTGCGTATCGGTGCGCGTCGTGACGCAGGATTTCGTGCCCAACGCCACGCAGCGCAAATTGCTGCGCCGGAACGATGACCTGGAGGTGACGGCCTGTCGTCCCTGGGCGACGGACGAACAGTTCCAGCTGCTGCGCCGCTACCTCGCCGCACGCCATCCCGGCGGCGGCATGGCCGGCATGGACGAAGACGATTACGCCGACATGATCGAGCATTCGCCGGTCAATTCGCTCATCATCGAATATCGCACCCCGTCGATCAACGGCGAGCGCGGGCGGCTGGTCGGCGCCTGCCTGACCGATCGGCAGGCGGACGGATTGTCGATGATCTACAGCTTCTTCGCCGCGGATGACGACGCGCCGGGCGGCGGCCGCCCGGGGTTGGGCAACGTCATCATCATGGACCATATCACCCGCGCCCGCGACGCCGGCCTGCCCTATGTCTATCTCGGCTATTGGGTGAAGGGCTCGGCGCGGATGGCGTACAAGACCCGCTATCGCCCGCTGGAAGTGCTCGGGCCGAACGGCTGGCGCCTGCTGGAGGACGAGGCCACCGTGTCGGCGCCGACGCTCATCCCCGCCTGAACCGCTTTCAGATCGGGTCGGATTCCTCGCCCACCGTGGCACCGTCGGTAACGATCGTCTGCGTCGCCTCGCGACCGAGATGGACGCGGACGCCGCCCGCCATCATCATGCGGGCCGCACGCGCCACAGGAGCGGCGGCCGGTGCGGACGCCAGTGCGGCGGCGGTACCCCCTGTGGCAGCGTCCAGCCGGCCGCGATGGACGGTCACGCCGGCCACATCCGCGCTGTCGCGGTAGACGGCGGCGGTCTGCGCGCCCTCCCCGGCCCAGGCCGTCGCTCCCGGCTCGATCCCGGCATACGCCGCGCGGAAGCTCAACGCCCCCTGCATCGCACCGCGCCAGCGATAGAAGATATGCGCACCGACCGCGCCGATCCGCGTCATGCTGGACGCCCACCACGGCAGGATCGCATTGGTGTGAAAGAATGTCGCCGGCCCCACCGGTGCATAGACGCTGCCGGCGAGCGCCGCCTCCGCCACCGTGCGCGCCCGCGCCCAGGACAAGGGATCGCGGCGGCGCAGCATCGATCCGTCGCAGGTAAAGGAGAATTGGCAGCCGGTGCGGCGGTTCGCGCCCTGGAACACCACGCCGCAGACGCTGTGCGGAAAGGCACGGTCGCGGACGCGGTTGAGCACCACCTGCGCGACGGCGCGCTGGCCCTCGATCGGCTCCGAGCGCGCCTCGTAATAGACGGCGGCGGTCAGGCAATCGGCGGCGCGGGCGCCGTCGTCGGCGCTCTGCGCCTGCGCGAGGAACGGCGGCGCCGCGGTGAGGTCCGTCGGAGCGGCCTCGTCGGCGAGCGAGGCGCGCAGCGACGACGGCAACCCCGCCAGCCCGGGCAAGTCGCCCGGCACGTCGAGCGCCAGATCGCGCAGCAGCTGCCGCGGTGTCGGCGGCGGCACCGCCTGGGTGATGTGCGAGCCGGCGCTGCCCTGCGGCGCGCAGGATGACGCGCCGAGCAAGGCGAGGCCGAGCGTCATGCTGGCGATCAGGTTTGTGCGATGATGCCCCACGCCGCCGGATCTAGGGCGGACGGCTTATGATCTGGTTAACCGCGGCCCGGCGGGGGCACGCCGTTCAACGCGCCGCCGACACCTTGACCGCGACGTCCAGTTCCTCCTCGCCCTCGCCCAGCCGCGATCCCGCCACCGGCGCAGCGCCCGACGCATCGAGGGCGGCGGCGACGCGGACGCTTTCCTCCTGCGGCGAACGGCCGGTGCAGGGATCGAAGCCGACCCAGCCGAGTCCGTCGACATGCGCCTCCGCCCAGCCGTGCGGCGTCGGGCGCAAGGATCCCTCGACGATACTGTAGCCCGACACGTAGCGCGCGGGCACGCCGAGCGAGCGGGCAGCCACCGCGAAGATCTGCGCGAGGTCGCGCGACGTCGCGGCGGGACGGTGGAACGCGTCGGCAGCGGACAGGCCGGGCTGCGGCCGCGCGCGATCGAGGGTGAAGCGGCCGTTGAGCGCCTGGTTGAGCCGATGGAGCGCACCGATCGTGCCGTCCGCGGCCGCCGCAACCTCGTGCGCGAACGCGGCGATGGCGGCATCGCGCGGCGTCGCGTCGGTGGCGCGGAGGAACACCGCGGGCGGCAGCGCCTCGTTCACGCCGCGCACCACGCCGTCCGAATGGCTGGTCAGCACCTCGCCGCGGACGGCGATCTCGATGTCGTGGATCGGCCCTTCGGCATAGAGCATGGTGACCGCATTGCCGAAGCCGTCGCGGCCGCGGCGCATCGTCGCGTCGCAATCCACGTCGATCCGCCAGCGCGCCACCGTCTGGTCGTGGCTGTTCTCCGGCGTCATGCGCAGCATCTGGACGAGCCGGCTCTGTGCCTCGCTGAAGCGGTAGACGGTGCGGTGATCGATCGAAAGGCGCATCAGCCGAACCGGAACTGGCGGCCGATCGCATCGTGCAACTGGCCGTTTTCGCGGATGAAGGCTTGCAGATACTGGTGCAGGCCGCCGGCGATCACCTCGCCCGAGCGGGTGCGCGCCAGGCGGGCGGCACGCATGCGGGCCATCCGATCCGCCTCGCCATGGCTGCCGGTCCGCTCGGCGAGCAGGCCGAGCACGTCCACCGTCGTCTCCGCCGAGGCGACGAGGCTGCGCGGCAGCTCGCGGCTGGCGGTGAGCAGGTCGATGACGTTCGCCGGGGTCAGCCCGTCCGAATAGAGCCAGCGATAGGCGGTGACCGCCGACACGGTCTGCAGGATCGTCGTCCACTGGTCGCGATCGACGACGCCGCCGACCGCTTCGCCGGCGGGCAGCAGGATATGGTATTTGACGTCGAGCAGCCGCGCGGTGTTGTCGGCGCGCTCCACCGCCTGGCCGAGGCGGATGAACCAATGCGCCTGGTTGCGCAGCATCTGGTGGACGGCACCCTCGAAGCCGCGCGTCTCGTTCTTCACCGCCTCGACCAAGCGGAGGGTCTGCGCGGTGTCGCCGACATGGGCGCGCCGTTCGAACACCAGCCAGGCGCGGTTGATCGCGGTCCACGCCTCGCGGCTCAACGCGGTACGCACCGCCTTGGCATTGTCGCGCGCGCGGTCGAGGCAGCGGATCACCGAGCCGGGATGGCTGGTGTCGAGGGTGAGGAAGCGGACGACGTCGGCCTGGGTCAGCGCGCCACCGCTCAGCGCGAAATCCGCCTCGGTATCGGTGACCGCGATCGCCGAGGACCAGGCGACCTCCCCCGCCGGCCGCGCGGACATGACGTCGAGGCGGACGGTCGCCTCGATCAGCCGCGCGAAGAAATCGGCCCGCTCCAGATAACGGCCGAGCCAGTAGAGCGACGACGCGGTGCGCGAGAGCATCATGCTAAATCCTCCCCGGCACGGGGAGGACCAAGAACGCCCTCATGCCGCACCTCCCTGGCTCTGAGTCATGCCGCCGAGGCTCTGGCTCTGTCGCATGCCTTCGGCGCGCAGGACGAAGCTGTCCTTGGTGCCGCCGCCCTGGCTGGAATTGACGACCAGCGATCCTTCCTTGAGCGCGACGCGGGTGAGGCCGCCGGGCACCACCTCCACACCCTTCGATCCAGTGAGGACGAAGGGGCGGAAATCGACGTGGCGCGGCGCAAGGCCGCTGTCCGCCAGCGTCGGCACGGTGGACAGCGCCAGCGTCGGCTGGGCGATATAGCGATGGGGTTCGGCGACCAGCGCGGCGCGGAATGCCTCGATCTCCGCCTTGCTCGCGGTGGGGCCGACCAGCATGCCGTAGCCGCCCGATCCGTCGACCAGCTTCACCACCACGTCGTCGAGGTGATCGAGCACGTAGCGGAGCGCCTCCGGCTCGCGGCAGCGCCACGTCTCGACGTTGGGCAACTTCGCCTCGCCGCCCGAATAGAAGCGAACGATTTCGGGCATGTAGCTGTAGATCGCCTTGTCGTCGGCGATGCCGTTGCCCGGCGCGTTGATGATCGCGACGTTGCCGGCGGCGTAGGCGGCGATCAGGCCGGGGACACCGAGCATCGAATCGGGGCGGAAGACGAGCGGGTCGAGGAAATCGTCGTCGACGCGGCGGTAGATCACGTCCACCCGCACGCGGCCCGCGATGGTGCGCATCCACACCTGATCGTCGTCGACCACCAGATCGGCCGCCTCGACCAATTCGATTCCCATCGAATCGGCGAGGAAGCTGTGTTCGTAGTAGGCGGAATTGTAGTGACCCGGCGTCAGCACGACGCAGGTCGGCTGCGCGCCCCGGCCGTGCGGCGCCACCGACTTCATCGTCGCGAGCAGCCGGTCGGGATAGCTGTCCACCGGCTCGACGCTATAGGCGCGGAACAGTTCGGGGCAGAGCCGCACCATCGCCTCGCGGTTCTCCAGCATGTAGCTGACGCCGGAAGGCGTGCGGGCGTTGTCCTCCAGCACGAAGAACTGGTCGGGTCCGGTGCGGACGAGGTCGATTCCGCAGATATGCGCCCAGATTCCGTGCGGCGGGCGCATGCCGGCGATCTCCGGGCGGAACTGCGGATTGCCGAGGATCAGATCCTCCGGCAGCACGCCCTCCTTGAGGATGCGGCGGTCGCCGTAGATGTCGTCGAGGAAGGCGTTGATCGCCTCGACCCGCTGCACCAGTCCTTCGGACAGGCGCGACCATTCGTCGGCGAGGAAGACGCGCGGCACGATGTCGAACGGGATGATCCGTTCCCGCGCGTCGGTATCACCGTAGACGGCGAAGGTGATGCCGAGCTGGCGAAAGGTCGCTTCGGCCGCTTCCTGGCGACGACGGAGTTCGGCGTCGGGCGTGTCCTCGAGCCATTTGCCCAAGGCCGCCAGTGCGGGACGCGGCGGTATATCGCCCGTCATGCCCATGATCTCGTCGAACGCCGGTCGTTTCCCCATCGGAACGGTTAAAGCCCCCCGCATGATGCAAGTTCCATGCTGCGGGCAATCGCTGCACTGCACAAGGGTTCATTTCGGGACAGCGTGGCAAGCAATCCCCGCCAAGGGGGCTATTTCAGACCCGCCAGCATCCCCGGCGTCAGCACCTGCGGCAGTACCTGCGGCTCCGCGGCTCCCGGCGCATAATAGAGGTACAGCGGGACGCCGGCGCGATTGTGCGCCTGGATGAATCGGCCGAGGACGGGATCGCCATCGGTCCAGTCGCCGACCAGCACCGCCACCTTGTGCTTCGCGAACGCCGCGCGCGTCGCCGCGGTGTCGATCGAGGAGGCTTCGTTGACCTTGCACGACAGGCACCAGTCGGCGGTGAAATAGGCGAACACCGGCCGCCCTTCCTTGCGCAGCGCGGCGAGTCGCGCTTCGCTGAACGCGGTGCCGTCTACCTTTGCGGGACGGGCGGCGCCGCCGGTCAGGGTCGCGGCAAGCGCCGCCGGCGCCAGCAGCACGGCCAGCGCCACCGCCCAGCCGAAGCCCGCTCCACGGCGCTGGCGACGGCCGCCGAGGCTCAGCAGCAGGCCGGTGGCGACCAGCGTCAGCAGACCGACGATCAGGCCGGTCGTCCCCGCCTGCCGCCACGCCAGCCAGAGCAGCGCCAGCACGGTCAGCGCCATCGGCACGGCGAGGATGCGGCGGAAACGCTCCATCCACAGCCCCGGCCGGGGCAGCCGCCGCCGCAGCGCCGGCACGAAGCCGATGGCGATGAACGGCAGCGCGAGCCCCAGCCCCAGCCCGGCGAACACCGCCAGCGCCGCCGGCCATGGCAGCACCAGCGCCGCCCCCAGGGCCGCGCCCATGAACGGGCCGCTGCACGGCGTCGCGACGAAGGCGGCGAGCGCGCCGGTCGCCACCGATCCCGCCGCACCGCCGTGGCTGGCGAAGGCCGGCACCGGCACCTCGAACCGCCCGGCGAGGTTGAGCGTGATCGCGAACGTCAGCGCGATCAGCAGCACGACGATGCGCGGGTCCTGCAACTGGAACGCCCAGCCGACCGCCGATCCGCCCGCCCGCAACGCCAGGATCAGCGCGCCAAGCCCAACGCACATCAGCACCGCGCCCAGTGCGTAGCCGAGGGCATCGATCCGCGCGGTCCGTTCGCTGTCGCCGCCACCACGCGCGAGGTGCAATGCCTTCAGGCTGAGGATCGGAAAGACGCAGGGCATGATGTTGAGGATCAACCCGCCGAGCACCGCCCCCGCGAAAGCGAGCAGCGCCGCCTGCCAGCCGCTGCGATCGGTCGGCAGCGTCACGGCGCCGGCCGTGGCCTTGATCGTCAGGCCGAGATCGGGGCCGATGCGCAGCACGCCGGCGATCGGTCCTTTCGGCGTGCCATCGGTGGCGATCAGCAGGCGGTCGCCGTCGCGCGTCACGGTCTGCGGCGCGGCATAGCGGACCATGTCGGGGCCGAACGGGAAGAAGGCCGGGTTGTCGACCTTTGCCGCCGCCGGCAGCGGCACGGCGATGACGAGCTTGCCGTCCTTTACCTGATAGGTGCCAGCCGCATCGAGCGGTTTGGGAATGGCCGCACGCCAGCGATCGAAATCGGCGCGGTGCGCGGGCATACCGTCGCCGATCGTCAGGTCGAGGCTGAGATCCTGCGTTTCGGGCACGCAGATCGTGTCGGTGCAGACCAGATAGTTGATCGCCAGCCGGACCGGCAGCGGCGTGCCCCTGGCCAGTCCATCGGGCACGTGCAGTGTCACCAGCGGCGCATAAGGCGCCTCGTAGACGTAGTTCATCAGGCCGGCGACGAGCAATGTCGTCGGTACGGGCCATTGCGGCTCGGCATCGACGCGCGCGCCCCTGGGCAGCGTCCAGGCGAAGGACGGCGCGAAGCCGGCATCGCCGGGATTGCGCCAATAGCCGTGCCAGCCCTGTTCCGGCCGGGTATCGATCGCCAGCGTCACCGCCTGCCCCGGGCGCGGCGCATCTGTGTCGGCGACCAGCCGCATGGCGAGGTGCCTGGGGCCATTCGCCGGCGCAAGGTCGGCCGCCGCCGCCTGTGCCCACAGCGCCGCGACCAGCGTCATCACCACGCAACACAGCACGCGCATCGCCTCGATCGTCCGATACGCCATCCGATTTGCCGTCCTTGCCCGTTCCATCGCCCGCCGTCATAGCGACCGCGGCCCCGCAACACGAGTGTCCCCGATGAAAGCGCTGATCGCCGCCCTCCTGCTCGCCTCCGCCGCATCAGCAGCATCCGCACAACAGGCCCCGGCTCCGACCCCCGCCGCTCCCGCCCCGGCCCCGACCACGCCGCCCCGGCTGATCGTCGTCATTTCGGTGGACCAGTTCTCCGCCGATCTGTTCCAGCAATATCGCAACCGCTTCACCGGCGGCTTCACCCGCTTGCTGGGCGGCGCCGTGTTCCCCTCGGGCTATCAGAGTCATGCCGCGACCGAGACCTGCCCCGGCCATTCGACCATCCTCACCGGCATGCGTCCGGCGCATACCGGCATCGTCGCCAACAACTGGATCGACCAGTCGGTCGCGCGGGCCGACAAGACGGTCTATTGCAGCGAGGACGAAACCGTTCCGGGCACCGACCACGAACATTACGTGGTCAGCGACAAGCATCTGAAGGTGCCGACGCTGGGCGAGATGATGAAGACCGCGCGCCCCGCGACACGCGTCGTATCGGTGGCGGGCAAGGATCGCGCCGCGGTGATGATGGGCGGCCACAAGGTCGACGAACTGTGGTGGTGGGATGGCAAGACCTATTCGTCCTACGCCGGCCGGGTCGTGCCGCGCGCGGTGCAGCGCGGGCGCGACGCGGTCGCCGCGTTGATCGCCCGCCCGCAGGAGCCGCTGCCGCTGCCCGGCTATTGCCAGGCGCTCGACCGGCCGATCACGGTGGCGGGCAAGGTGTTCGGCCAGGGCCGCTTCGCGCGCGAGGCCGGCGACCTCAAGGGCTTCCGCGCCTCGCCGGCGAGCGACGCCGCGGTGTTCGCGATCGCCGCCGGGCTGATCCAGGACATGAAGCTGGGCCGGGGGCCGGAAACCGACATCATCGATATCGGTGCGTCGGCGACCGACTATATCGGCCATTCGCTCGGCACGCAGGGCACCGAGATGTGCATCCAGATGGATCAGCTCGACCAGACGCTCGGCAGCTTCTTCGCGACGCTGGACAGCTGGGGCCTCGATTACGAGGTGGTGCTGACCGCCGACCACGGCGCGCACGACATGACCGAGCGGCAGCAGCAGCGCGCGATGCCGATGGAGGAACACGTCCACGCCGATACGTCGATCACGGCGATCGACGCGCAGATCACCGCGGCACTCGGCATCAAGGGGCCGGCGCTGGTCGGTGCCGAGGGCGACGTCTATCTGGCGAAGGACTTGCCGGCGCGCTTGCGCCCGCGCGTGCTCGCCGAGGCGCAGAAGCGCTTCGCCGCCATGCCGCAGGTCGCCGCCGCCTTCACCAAGGCGCAGATCGCCGCGCAGCCGATCGCCACCACGCCGCCGGAAACCTGGACGCTGCTGGAACGCGCCCGCGCCTCGTTCAACCCGCAGGTGTCGGGCGACCTGCTCGTCCTGCTGAAACCGCGGGTGACGACGATCGAGACGCCGAAGCCCGGCTATGTCGAGACGCACGGCTCGCCGTGGGATTATGACCGCCGCGTGCCGATCCTGTTCTGGCGCAAGGGGATGGCGGGGTTCGAACAGCCGCTGTCGGTAGAGACGGTCGACATCGCACCGACGCTCGCCGCGCAGATCGGACTGCCGGTGAAGGGGCTGGACGGCCGCTGTCTCGACCTCGATCCCGGTGCGGGCGACACGTGCGCGGCAACGCGGTGAGAACCGCGCAGACCTTTCTGTCTTGCGTCCTCGCGGTGTCGTGCATCGCCGGTGTCCCTGCGCTCGCGCAAAGGCCTGCGGCAGTCGTCACGTCCGAGTTCGTCGATCCTGCCCCGCCCTATCCGCAGGCGCATGCCTCGACGCTGGTCGAATTCGGCGACGGCACGCTCGCGGCGGCATGGTTCGGCGGCAGCGGCGAAAGCCGGCCCGATGTCCGCATCTGGTTCGCCCGGCGCGGCAAGGCCGGCTGGGACAGGCCGGTGCCGGTCGCCGACGGGCGCAGCCCCGACGGCAAGGTCTACCCGACGTGGAACCCGGTGTTGTTCGCGCCGCCGGGCGCGCCGCTGCAGCTGTTCTACAAGGTCGGTCCGTCTCCGCGCGATTGGTGGGGCATGGTCATCACCTCGAGCGATGGCGGCCGACACTGGAGTCCGCCGCGCCGTCTGCCCGACGGCATCCTCGGCCCGATCAAGAACAAGCCGGTGGTGACGCCCGGCGGCACCTGGCTGTCGCCGTCGAGCCGCGAGGAAGGGACGCCGGAGCGCAACCACTGGTTCCTGCGCATGGAACGCTCCACGGACGGCGGCGCGACGTGGCAGGCGGGCGCCCCCATCGCCTCGCCGATGGGGATCGAGGCGATCCAGCCGAGCGTGCTGACCTTTCCCGACGGCCGCCTCGAACTCGTCGCGCGCACGCGGCAGGGCGCACTGGCGATGAGCTGGTCGCGCGACGATGGACGGACATGGTCGCCGCTCGCCGCGATCGACCTGCCCAATCCCAACAGTGGCACCGACGCGGTGACGCTGAAGGACGGGCGGCAGCTGATCGTCTACAACCATAGCGCGCATCGACCGGATACGCCCGGCAACGGCCCGCGCTATCCACTCAACGTCGGGCTTTCCGATGACGGCATCCGCTGGCGCAACGTGCTGACGCTGGAGGCCAGGCCGATGCCGGACGGCTACGCCTATCCCGCCGTGATCCAGACGCGGGACGGGCTCGTCCACGTCACCTACACCTGGAATCGCACGCGCATCCGCCACGTGGTGATCGACCCACGGCGGCTGCGCTAGGCCGTTCTTCGCACCGCCCTGGGGAGCCTAAGTGACGAGCACGGCTCGTCCCTACCGCGTCTCGAACATCCGGATGCCCGGCCCCAGCCGGTTCGCGCCGACCGCCAGGCGCTGGTGGCTGAGGTCGGCGACGAAGGCGGGGTTGCCGGGGGCGCCGGGGGCCATGCGCGCGTCATTGTCCTCAATGCGCAGGCCTGCCGAGGGAAAGGTGCGGTTTTCGGCGGCGACGACGATCAGGCCGCTGGCGTTCTCCTTGCCCTTGCCTTGCACGAAGGTGTTGCGCGCGATCAGGCCGCGGGCGCCGTCGGGCAGGTCGATCATGTAATTGGTCTTGCGGCCGGCGGTATCGTCGAAGCTGTTGTCGGTGATCGTCACGTTGGGGACGCGCAGCTTGACGTAATGGCCGCCGGTGCCGCGCTCGAAGCGGGAATTGGTGATCGTCACCTGCCCCTTGTTGCCGAGGTAGACGGCGTGCGAGCAGTTCACCGCCTCGTCGCACTGGCCGAGGCCCGAGAAGGTCGAATGATCGATGGTGATCCGCTGGCCGGTCGGCTCGCCGCCGAGGATGCCTTCCTGGCTGTCGAGGAACATCGCGTTGGTGACGGTGAGGTCGCCCATCTCGGCGCGAATGCCGGCGCCGTTGCCGTCGGAGACGCTGTAGCCGCGGAAGACGAGGCCATCGACCGCCGATCCCTGGCCGCGCAGCACCAGCGCCGCCTTGTCCTCGCACGTTTCCTTCTCGAAGATCGCGGTGCCCGGCTGCACCGCCTTGAAGGTGATGCGGCCGCCCTGCTGCACCGCGCACTGGCGATAGACGCCGGGCGCGATCAGGATCGTCGCCGTCCCCATCCTGACCGACGACACCGCCTCCTGCAGGTCGGAAAAGCCCTGCCCGGTTTCGGCGATGGTGAAGGGCATGCCGCTTTGCGCAAAGGCAGGAGCGGCGATGAGGGCAAGGGCGAGGAGCGCGCGGGTCATGGCCCGTCCTGCCCCCGCCCGCCGCCGCCGGGCCAGCCGGATTCGCGGTTAATGCGGCCTGGCCTGGCGCCAAGGCCTTACCGGCCCTGCCCTGTGTCCCGGTATGAGCCATTCCGCCGATTGCGCGCCCGCCTGACGCTCGGCTAGGCTCGGCGCCGAAAACGCCCGGGGGGGGATCGACACACGATGCACGCCATGTCCGCGACGGAGGTGTTCCTCCTCGCCATTCTCATCATCTTCACCGTTCCCTGGCTGATCTGGCGGGTCGGGCGGACCGATTACTGGGCGCCGCTGGTCGTCGTGCAGATCATGGGCGGCATCCTGCTCGGGCCGGGCGTGCTCGGCGCCATCTTTCCCGATTATTACGCCTTCGTCTTCGCACCGGCGACGCTCTCCGCGCTGAACGGTATCGCCTGGTGGGCGGTGATGCTGTTCGTGTGGGTGGCCGGGCTCGAGCTCGACGTGGGCGAGGCATGGAAGCGGCGGCGCGAGACGGGGGTCACCGCCGGCCTCGCACTCGGCGTGCCGCTGGTCGCCGGCAGCCTCGCCGCGCTGGTCATGCTCCGCTATCCCGGCTGGCGCGGGCCGGAGGGCGCGGCATGGCAGGTGGTGCTCGGCATCGGCATGGCGTGCGCGGTCACCGCGCTCCCCATCCTCGTGCTGCTGATGGAAAAGCTCGTCATCCTGCGCGAGCCGCTCGGCCAGCGCGTGCTGCGCTATGCGAGCCTCGACGATATCGCGATCTGGGGCGTGCTGGCGCTGATCCTGCTCGATTGGGAACGCGTCAGCCGGCAGGGCGGCTTCCTGGTCGGCTTCGCCATCGCCACCTGGGCGATCCGCAAGCTGATGCGCATGCTGGCCGAGAACGACCGCTGGTATGTCGGGCTGATCTGGCTGGCGCTGTGCGGCTTCGCGGCGGATTGGGCCGGGCTGCACTTCATGGTCGGCGCGTTCCTGGCGGGCGCGGTGCTCGATGCGCATTGGTTCGGCGAGGACCGCATGGACCGTTTCCGGCAGATGCTGCTGCTGGCCGTGATGCCGGTCTATTTCCTGTCGACCGGGCTCAAGACCCAATGGGGCGTCGGCGGTGCCACGGTATTCGCCGCCGCCGCGCTGCTGCTCGCTGCCTCGGTCGGCGGCAAGCTCGCCGGGATCGGCATCGCCGGTCGCATCCTCAAATGGCCCAGGAGCGACATCAAGGCGATCGGCTGGCTGCTCCAGACCAAGGCGCTCATCATGATCATCTTCGTCAACATCCTGTTGGACAAGAAGATCATCACCAACGAGACGTTCACCGCGCTGCTGCTGATGGCGATCGCCAGCACGATGATGACGATCCCCGTCGTCGCGCCGATCCTGCGGCGCGATCCGGGACTGGCGAAGCGGGGGTTCTGAACGCCCCGCCGTCATTGCGAGCGTAGCGCGGCAATCCAGGGCGTCCTGATCCGGCCCTGGATTGCCGCGCTACGCTCGCAATGACGAACTGGAGAGGGCGCTATTGCCCCATTCAATCCAGGTTCGGCCTCAGCCAGCGCTCCGCCTGCTGGACGTCGACGCCGCGGCGCGCCGCATAATCGGCCACCTGGTCCTGCCCGATCCGCGCGACGCCGAAATATTCCGCCTGCCCGTGACCGAAGTAGAAGCCGCTGACCGCCGCGGTCGGCAGCATCGCGAAGCTTTCGGTGAGCTCCAGCCCCGCGTTGGCTTCCGCATCGAGCATCGCGAACAGCGTGCGCTTCAGCGAATGCTCGGGACACGCGGGATAGCCCGGCGCCGGGCGGATGCCGCGATACTGTTCGCGGATCAGCGCCTCGTTTGTCAGCTGCTCGTCCGGGGCATAGCCCCACAGCACGCGGCGGACGTGCGCGTGCAGCGCTTCCGCGAAGGCCTCAGCCAGGCGGTCGGCGAGCGCCTTCAGCAGGATATCGTTGTAGTCGTCGTTATCGGCCTTGTAGCGCGCGAGATGCGGCTCGATGCCGTGGATGCCGACCGCGAAGCCGCCCATCCAGTCGCCGGCCGGATCGATGAAGTCGGCGAGGCACATATTGGCCCGCCCTTCACGCTTGGCGATCTGCTGGCGCAGGAACGGCAGGCGGACGCTCTCCTCGCCGGCCCGATCGAGGCTGGGGATATGGAAGCCTTCCGGAATGCTCGCGCCGTCGGGGCTGCGATGCGCTTCGTGGTGGCGGGTGTGGACCCACACATCGTCGTCGTGACGATGGCACGGCCACAGCCCGGCGACGCCGCGCGCGGTCAGCCATTTCTCCGCGACGATGCGGTCGAGCATCGCCTGCGCATCCTCGTACAGGCCGCTCGCGCTGGCGCCGACCACGTCGTCGGTGAGGATGGCGGGGAAGTTGCCGGCAAGCTCCCACGCCCGAAAGAACGGCGTCCAGTCGATATACTGGCGCAGGTCGGCAAGGTCCCAGTCGTCGAACACGTGGATGCCGGGCTGCGCCACCGGCGGTGCCTTCAGCGCCATGTCCGCCGTGAAGCCGCGTGCGCGCGCCTCGGCGAGCGGCAGCAGGTCGTTCTGCCCCTTGCCCGCGCGCGCATCGCGCACCTTCTGGTAATCGGCGGCGACGCCCTCGACATAGGCATCGCGCTGCGTGTCGCTGACCAGGGTGGTCGCGACGCCGACCGCGCGGCTCGCGTCGAGCACATGGACGATCGGCCCGTCATAAGCGGGCGAGATGCGCAGCGCGGTATGCACCTTGGACGTGGTCGCGCCGCCGATCAGCAGCGGCATCGTCATGCCCGCCCGCTTCATCTCCTCGGCAACGGTGACCATCTCGTCGAGGCTCGGCGTGATGAGCCCCGACAGGCCGATCATGTCGGCATCGTTCTCGTTCGCCGCATCGAGGATCTTCGACCAGGGGACCATCACGCCCAGGTCGACCACCTCGAACCCGTTGCACTGCAGCACCACGCCGACGATGTTCTTGCCGATATCGTGCACGTCGCCCTTGACGGTGGCGAGCACGATGCGGCCCTTGCCCTTCGCGCCCGGCTCCTTCGCCGCCTCGATGAACGGCAGCAGGTGCGCCACCGCCTTCTTCATCACGCGTGCCGATTTCACCACCTGCGGCAGGAACATCTTGCCGCTGCCGAACAGGTCGCCGACGACGTTCATGCCGTCCATCAGCGGCCCTTCGATCACCTCGATCGGCCGGGCGAAGGCCTGGCGGCATTCCTCGGTATCCTCGACGACATGCGCATCGATGCCCTTGACCAGCGCATATTCGAGCCGCTTGACGACATCGAGCCCACGCCATTCCGCCGCCGCCTTCTCCGCCACCGCATCGGTGCCACGGAAGCGTTCGGCGAGCGCGACCAGCCGGTCGCCCGCCTCGGGATCGCGGTTGAGGATGACGTCCTCGCACGCCGTGCGCAGCTCGGGATCGATCGTGTCATAGACGTCGAGCTGGCCAGCGTTGACGATCCCCATGTCCATGCCCGCAGGGATGGCGTGGTAGAGGAACACCGAATGCATCGCGCGGCGCACCGGCTCGTTGCCGCGGAAGCTGAACGACAGGTTGGAAAGGCCGCCCGAGATATGGACGTGAGGGCAGCGCGCCTTGATCTCCCGGCACGCCTCGATGAAGTCGACGCCGTAATTGTTGTGCTCTTCGATCCCCGTCGCCACCGCGAAGATGTTGGGGTCGAAGATGATGTCTTCGGGCGGGAAGCCGATGCCCATCAGGAGATCGTAGGCGCGCGCGCAGATCTCCACCTTGCGCGCCTGCGTGTCCGCCTGCCCGATCTCGTCGAACGCCATCACGACGACCGCAGCGCCATAGGCCATGCAGCGCCTGGCGTA
Organism: Sphingomonas cellulosilytica; assembly: GCF_052321755.1. Lineage (NCBI taxonomy): Bacteria > Pseudomonadati > Pseudomonadota > Alphaproteobacteria > Sphingomonadales > Sphingomonadaceae > Sphingomonas > Sphingomonas cellulosilytica. Next base: position 195,863 of record NZ_JBQRTT010000005.1, on the reverse strand, counting down.
ATGGAGGAACAATTCCTCGCCTTCCTTCATGCTGATCGAATTGACGATCGGCTTGCCGCTGACGCATTTCAGCCCCGCCTCGATCACGCTCCATTTCGAGCTGTCGATCATGATCGGCACGCGCGCGATATCGGGCTCGGCAGCGATCAGCTTGAGGAAGGTGGTCATCGCATGCTCGGCGTCGAGCAGCCCTTCGTCCATGTTGACGTCGACCACCTGCGCGCCGTTCTCGACCTGGCTGCGCGCGACCTCGACCGCGCGGGTATAGTCGCCGGCCATGATGAGCTTCTTGAACGCTGCCGAACCGGTGACGTTGGTGCGCTCGCCGATGTTGACGAACTGGGCGGAGGAGTTGGTCATCGTTTCTTCTTCGAATCCTCCCCGGTACGGGGAGGGGGACCGCTCGGCGAAGCCGAGGGGTGGAGGGGGCTCTCCACCAGCGATATCGGATGTGGAGAACCCCCTCCACCATGCTGCGCATGGTCCCCCTCCCCGTTCCGGGGAGGATTGCAAAGGCTAGGCCGCCATCGTGAACGGCTCCAGTCCGGCGAGCCGCGTGCGCACCGGCGGCGTCGGGATGCTGCGCGGTGCGATCCCGCGCGCCATGTCGGCGATCGCCCGGATATGCGCGGGCGTCGATCCGCAGCAGCCGCCGAGCACATTGACTTGGCCCCCTTTCGCCCATTCGCCGACGAGGCCGGCGGTCGTCGCCGGTTCCTCGTCATAGGCGCCCAGCTCGTTGGGGAGGCCGGCGTTGGGGTAGACCATGATGAGCGTGTCGCAGATATCCGACAGCGTCTTGACGTGCGGGCGCAGCTGCTCCGCGCCGAACGAACAGTTGAGCCCGATCGTTACCGGCCGCGCATGCCGCACCGCGTGCCAGAACGCCTCCACGGTATGACCCGACAGGTTACGCCCGGAAAGGTCGGTCAGCGTCATCGACAGCATCAGCGGCAGGTCGCGGCCGAGCGCGTCGGCGGCCTCCAGCGTCGCCATGATCCCCGCCTTGGCGTTCAGGGTGTCGAAGACGGTTTCGATCAGGATGAAGTCAGCGCCGCCCTCGACCAGGGCGTCGATCTGTTCGCGATACACGTCCTTTAGGTAATCGAAATCGATCTCGCGGTAGCCGGGATCGTTGACGTCGGGGGAGAGCGACAGCGTCTTGTTGGTCGGGCCGATCGCGCCGGCGACGAAGCGGGGGCGGCCATCGCGCGCGGCATATTCGTCGGCGATCCGGCGCGCCATCGCCGCGCTCTCGACGTTGATCTCGCGCACCAGATGCTCGGCGCCGTAATCGGCCTGGCTGATGCGGTTGGCCGAGAAGGTGTTGGTTTCGGCGATATCCGCCCCCGCCTCGAAATAGGCGCGATGGATGGCGGCCGGCACCTCCGGCTTGGTCAGCGCCAGAATGTCGTTGTTGCCCTTCTGGTCGTGGGTCAGCCCGAGGCTGCCGGCGTAATCCGCCTCGGTCAGTTTCCAGTTCTGGATTTCCGTGCCGAACGCGCCGTCGGTGATGAGGATGCGCTTGGCGGCTTCGGCCAGGAAGGTGTCGCGAATGGTCATGTCTTGTCCTTCAAAGCCCCTCCCCTTCAGGGGAGGGGTTGGGGTGGGGGACGCGGGCGACGGTCTCTGCGAGACTCCCCCACCCCCAACCCCTCCCCTGAAGGGGAGGGGCTTACCTGCCTTACGCCGCCGCGACCGCACTCACCGGCTTCGCGCGTACGCCCAGCAGGTGGCAGATCGCGAAGGACAGTTCGGCCTTGTTCAACGTGTAGAAATGGAGCGACTTGACGCCGCCCGCATACAGCTTGCGGCTCAGCTCCGCCGCCAGCGTCGCGGCGATCAGCTGGCGCGCGGCGGGATGATCCTCCAGCCCGTCGAACAGCCGCGCCATCCACGCCGGCACCTCGGTGCCGCACATCGCGCTCATCCGCACGACGCTGGCGAAATTGGTGACCGGCATGATCCCCGGCACGATCTCCGCGGTGATCCCCGCCGCCGCCACCTTGTCGCGATAGCGGAAGAAGGTTTCGGGCTCGTGGAAGAACTGCGTGATCGCGCGGGTCGCGCCCGCATCCAGCTTCGCCTTGAGATTGTCGAGGTCGGCATCGACGCTGAGCGAATCCGGATGGCATTCGGGATAGGCCGCGACCGAGATCTCGAACGGGTGCAGCCGCTTGAGGCCGGCGACCAGCGCCGCCGCATTCTCATAGCCGCCGGGGTGGCTGGCGAACGTCTGCCCCTGCGCCGGCGGATCGCCGCGCAGCGCGACGATGTGGCGCACGCCCGCCGCCCAATATTCCTCGGCCACCTGGTCGATCTCCGCCTTGGTCGCCTCGACGCAGGTGAGGTGCGCGGCGGCGGCAAGGCTGGTTTCGCGCTGGATGCGCGCCACCGTCGCATGCGTGCGTTCGCGCGTCGATCCGGCCGCGCCATAGGTGACCGAGACGAAGCTGGGGGCGAGCGGTTCGAGCGTGCGCACCGCGTCCCACAATTGCTCCTCCATCTTCTCGCTCTTGGGCGGGAAGAATTCGAACGACACGTCGAGGTCGCCGGCCACGTCCGCATAGAGCGGCGCCTTGAGGGCGATCTGCGCCTCTTCCAGCTGGTTCACCGAGATCGTCATGCCGCTTTCACCTCACGCAAATTGATACCCGGCCCTTCGACCCGGTTCAGGACGGGCTTCACGCCGAGCCACAGGGTCACCGTCAACTCTCCACCCTGCAACGTCTCGGTCCGGGCAAGGGCAAGACCGGCATTGCCGAACCAGCCCGCGATCTGCTCGTCGGCGAAGCCCAGCCGCGTATGCGCATCGCGCTGGCGCAGGTCCTCGCGATCGTGCGGGGCGAAATCCGCGATCAGCAGCCGCCCGCCCGGCGCCAGCACCCGCGCCGCCTCGGCGATCGCCGCACCCGGCTGCTGCGCGAAGTGGAGGACGTGATGCAGGATCGCGACGTCCGCCGCGCCATCCGCCATCGGCAGCGCGTACAGGTCCGCCTGGCGCAATTCGGTATTGGGCCGGTCGTGCAGCTTGGCGCGGGCGAGACGCAGCATCTCCGACGAGCGATCGATGCCGAGCGCGCTGTCCGCCTGCCCGCCGAACAGTTCGAGCATCCGCCCGGTGCCGGTGCCGATATCGATCAGGCTGCCGAGCGGCCCTGCCCCCAGCACGCCGGCCATCGCCGCCTCCACCTCGCTCTCGGCGACGTGCAGCGAGCGGATCGCATCCCATTCGTCGGCGTGCCCTTCGAACCAGGCGGCGGCGCTGGCGGCCCGATCGGCGCGCACCGCGGCGAGCCGCGCGACATCGGCGAGCGCCCAGTGATCGGGTTCGGCCCTGCTCCACTGGTCGATCGCCGCGGCGACGGGAGCGGTCGCCGCCGCTCGGCCGAGCGCGACGAACACCCAGCTGCCTTCCTTGCGGCGTTCGGCAAGGCCGGCATCGCACAGGATCTTCACATGCCGGCTGACGCGCGGCTGGCTCTGGCCGAGCACCTGCGCCAATTCGCCCACCGACAGCTCCATCGAGCGCAGCAGCGAGAAGATGCGCAGCCGCGTCGCATCGGCAAGAGCACGGAAGATGTCGAGCGCCAGGGTCATCGCGCTTCAACATATAAAGATATCTTTATATGGGGTCAACGCGGACCCGAAGCGCTTATCCTGCGTTTGCGCGAGGTTGAGTCATCAAGGGAGAAACCTATGAAACGCCTGCTGATCCTCGCCGCGCCGCTGGCCATCAGCCTTGCCGCGTGCAGCCAGAATGCCCAGGACCAGACGGCGCAGGCAGGCAATGCGATCGCCGCCGACACCGAGGCGACGACCCGTAACGCGGTGAGCGACGTCGATGCCGCCACCGATCGCGCCTTCGGTTCGGCCGAACGCCACCTCGACAATGCCGGCGACGATATCGCGCGGGCGAGCGACAATGCCGGTGCCCGGATCGATCGCGGCGCCGACCGCGCCGGGGCGGCGATCTCCAACGCCGCCGATCGCGCCGCCGACGCGACGGGCAACACGCTCGAACGCGCCGGACGTGCGCTGAAGGATTGATCTTCGGATCGATCGGGGGAAGGTCCGTGGCCATGCAACGTGTCATCGCCGCACTGGGCCTTCCCCTGATGCTCCTCGCCACCCTGCCCGCCTGTTCGCCGGGGCGCAGCGACGATCCCGGCGCCGTCTCCGCCGATGAGGCGGCGCAACTGAACGACGCGGCCGCGATGCTCGATGCCAACAGCATCGACCTCGATGCCGTCACCTCCAACGATACGGACGACCGATGACCTACCTGCGCCGCCTGGGCTCCACCGACCTTCGCATCGCGCCGCTGGTGCTCGGCGGCAACGTGTTCGGCTGGACCGCCGACCGGCAGGCGAGCTTTGCCGTGCTCGACGCCTTCGTCGCCGGCGGCGGCACGATGATCGACACCGCGGACGTCTATTCGGCCTGGGTCGATGGCCATCGCGGCGGCGAATCGGAAACGATGATCGGCGAATGGCTGAAGGCGAGCGGCAAGCGCGATCAGGTGCTGATCGCGACCAAGGTCGGCATGCTGCCCGGCGAGGGCGGCGAGAAACTGGCCCCCGCCCGCATCGCCGCCGCCGCGGAAGCATCGCTGCGCCGCCTCGGCACCGATCGGATCGACCTCTATTACGCCCATCAGGATGATGAGTCGGTGCCGCAGGAGGCGGTGCTGGACGCGTTCGGCCGGCTGATCGACGCCGGCAAGGTGCGGGTGATCGGCGCCTCCAACTTCCACGCCGGCCGCCTCAAATCGGCGGTCGATGCCGCCAAGGCGAGCGGCCTGCCGCGCTACCATGTGCTGCAACCCGAATATAACCTGGTCAGCCGCCACACGTTCGAAGGCGAGTTGCAGGATTATTGCGTTACCGAGAATATCGGCGTGCTGCCCTATTACGGCCTCGCCTCCGGCTTCCTCACCGGCAAGTATCGCAGCCGCGACGACCTGAACCAGAGCGTTCGCGGCGGCCGCATGGGCGACCTGCTGGAGGGCAAGGGCGCGGCGGTTCTCGCCGCGATGGACGATGTCGCCGACGACACCGGCGCCACCCATGCCCAGATCGCGCTCGCCTGGCTGATCACCCAGCCGGGAGTCACCGCGCCGATCGCCAGCGCGACGCGGGTGGAGCAGGTCGAGGACCTGCTGCCCGCGATGACGCTGGCGCTGAGCAAGGAGCAGCTCGACCGGCTCGACGCCGCGGGGGCCTGATCCTCGGCCGCGGTCATCCCCGCCTGCACGGGGATGACCGCGGGGAGGAAAGCGCCCCTCCCCCTTCAGGCCGCGAACTGGTTCATCGTGTTGTGCGCGCCGCCCGCCTTCAACGCAGCCTCGCCGGCGAAATAGTCCTTGTGGTCGTCGCCGATGTCGGAGCCGGACATGTTCTGGTGCTTCACGCAGGCGATGCCTTCGCGGATCTCGCGGCGCTGCACCTCCTTCACATAACCGAGCATGCCCGCCTCGCCGAAATAGTCGCGCGCCAGCGTGTCGGTGGACAGCGCCGCCGTATGATAGGTCGGCAGGGTGATGAGATGGTGGAAGATGCCGGCACGCGCGCTCGCATCCTTCTGGAAGGTGCGGATGCGCTCGTCGGCTTCGTCCGCCAGCGGCGTGCCGTCATAGTCGGCGCTCATCAGCCGCGCGCGATCATAGCCCGACACGTCCTGCCCCGCCTCGGTCCAGGCGTCATACACCTGCTGGCGGAAGTTGAGCGTCCAGTTGAAGCTGGGTGAGTTGTTGTAGACGAGCTTGGCGTTCGGCACGACCGCGCGGATGCGATCGACCATGCTGGCGATCTGTTCGATGTGCGGCTTTTCCGTCTCGATCCACAGCAGGTCGGCGCCGTTCTGCAGGCTGGTGATGCAGTCGAGCACGCAGCGGTCCGCCCCCGTGCCCTCGCGGAACTGGAACAGGTTCGACGGCAGGCGCTTGGGTCGCAGCAACCGGCCCTCGCGCGCGATCAGCACGTCGCCGCTGCCGATATCGGTCGCCTCGACGGGTTCACAGTCGAGGAAGGCGTTATACTGGTCGCCAAGGTCGCCCGGTTCCCTGGAATAGGCGATCTGCTTGGTCAGGCCCGCACCCAGCGAATCGGTGCGGGTGACGATGATGCCGTCCTCCACGCCCAGTTCGAGGAAGGCGTAGCGGCAGGCGCGCACCTTGGCGAGGAAGTCCTCGTGCGGCACGGTGACCTTGCCGTCCTGATGGCCGCATTGCTTTTCGTCGCTGACCTGGTTCTCGATCTGCAAGGCGCAGGCGCCTGCCTCGATCATCTTCCTGGCCAGCAGGTAGGTCGCCTCGGCATTGCCAAAGCCCGCGTCGATATCGGCGATGATCGGCACGACATGGGTTTGGTGGGTATCGATGGCGTGGCTGATCCGCTGCGCCTCGACCTCATTGCCTGCCTCGCGCGCCCTGTCGAGATCGCGGAACAGCAAGCCGAGTTCGCGCGCATCGGCCTGACGAAGGAAGGTGTAGAGTTCCTCGATCAGCGCGGGCACGCTCGTCTTTTCGTGCATCGATTGATCGGGCAGCGGCCCGAACTGGCTGCGCAGCGCAGCGACCATCCAGCCCGACAGGTACAGGTAGCGGCCCTGCGTGGTGCCGAAATGCTTCTTGATCGCGATCATCTTCTGCTGGCCGATGAAGCCGTGCCAGCAGCCGAGCGACTGGGTGTAGGCCGCGGGATCGGCGTCATAGGCCGCCATGTCCCGCCGCATGATCGCCGCGGTATAGCGCGCGATATCCAGGCCGGTGCGGAAGCGGTTCTGAAGCTGCATGCGCGCGACGGCCTCCGCATCGATGCCGCCCCATGTCGGCTGCCCGCCGATGAGCTGGTGGGCGCCGCCGATCTGCTGCTGGTAGGTCATGGTCACGTCCCTCGCTGGTTCCGATGCGAGGCGGTGTATAGAAAATGACAGCCGATTCCACGGTGCGCCGCCGATAATCGGAGTGCACTTGTCACACTACCGGCTTTATCTCTGTGCGGTTGTAACTTTTACTACAATCAATCGCCGGCGAAGGTGAAGCCGGACACGCCGCGGTCGCGCTCGTTGATGAGCAGGGCGCGGCCGGTGGGGGGCGCCGAACGTTGCGGGCAGTCGGTCCGGTGGCAGGCGCGGCAGCCGAGGCCGATCGGCGTCGCATCGCCCCGCAGGTCGACGCCGCGCGCCACCGCCAGCGCACCGCCCAGGTCCGCCGCCACGCCGAGCCCCACGGCGAACTCCGCCAGCACGCCGCCATAGCGCCGCCGCTGCGGCGTCACCGTGCGCGCGATCGTCAGCCAGCGCGCGCCATCCTCCAGCTCGACCAGTTGCACCGCCAGCGCACCGGGCCGGTCGAAGGCGTGATGCAGCCGCCACAAGGGGCACCGCCCCTCCGCCTCGGCAAGCGGCGAGGCGCTCGCGCCGGAAAAGCGCTTCGAACATTGCCCGGCGCGGTCGATCCGGATGAGGAAGAACGGCAGGCCGCGTGCGCCGACGCGGTGCAGCGTCGTCAGCCGATGCGCCACCTGTTCGAAGCCCGCGCCGAAGCGGCGTTGCAGCAGCTCGAAATCATAGCCCGTCGTCTCGCACGCCCGCAGGAAGCGCGCGTAGGGCATCATCACCGCCGCGGCGAAATAGCTGGCGAGGTGGCGGCGGAACAGCCGCTCCGACGAACGATCGGCGAAACCCGCGCCCTTGGCCAACGCCTCGATCTCCGCCCGCGCCTCGATCTGCGCCAGTTGATAGGCGGCGGCAAAGGTGCGCGAGGCGGAATCGAGCGTTTCGCTCAGCTGCAACTGCCGCGCATGCAGGTCGAGCCGGCGCAACAGGTCGGGCATCACGTCGACGGGCAGGATGCGGATGGTCAGCTGGTGCTTGACGCGCAGCCGCTCGGCGATCGCGCCATAGAGGTCGCCCGCCCCCAGCCGCAGTTCGTCGGCCAAGGCCTCCGCCATGCCGTCGAGGTCGGCGAAATGGCCGCGCCAGCGCTCGATCTCGCGCCGCACCTCGGCCACCGGATCGACATGGTCCGCCCCGCTGCCGCCGCCGCCCGCGCCGAGCCGGTCGTAGGTCCGCGCGAACGCCTCCACCCCGCCCGGCGCGCCGGCGAGCCATTCGCCCACTTCGTTGCGATCGATCTCCAGGTCGGCGAACATCGGGTCCGCCAGCCGCCGCCGCATCGCCGCCTCGCCGCCGCCGGGTTCGCCGGCGGTCAGCGCCCGCGGATCGAAGTCGAACGATTCAGCCAGCTTGACGAGCAAGGCCGCGGACAGCGGCCGCTGGTTGCGCTCGACGAGGTTGAGGTAGCTCGACGAGATCGCCAGCGCCTCCGCCATCGCCGCCTGGGTCAGGCCCGCCTGCCGCCGCAGCCGGCGCACGGCATGGCCGGCAAACAATTTACGCTCCGCCATCACTGTCTCCCCGCCCGTTCGAATGTCCGGTACGGGGCGGCTTGTCAATTCCTTACAGCATGACGGAACGGAGTGTCAGCGTGTGGACACGGTGACTTCACCCGGTGGCACCGCGCTGCTGACGACGGCTGCGGACAGCCGCTAACCGATGGCCAGAGAGTTTCCTGGGGAGGAAAGGTGGCCGTCGGCGTCCTGTACGCCGGCGGCCATTCCCGTTCCGAGCTCACGCAACGTGCGCGCGGAACCAGGCGGCGAGTGCTTCCGTATCCATGTCCCCCGCAGCCAGCGCCAGGAACGTCACGACCAATTCGACATTGGATGCGTTCAGCACATAGCCGTTGAGCAGCAGGAACGTTTCGCTCACCACCAGCGCGGTACGCTTGTTACCGTCGACGAAGGGATGATTTCGCGCGATCCCGAATGCGTAGCTGGCCGCAAGGTCGGCCACATCCGGTTCGCCATAGGCCAGCAGGTTGAGCGGACGGGCAAGCGCACTCTCCAACATCGATCGATCGCGCAACCCAGCAGCGCCGCCATGTTCGGCAAGCTGTTCGTCATGGGCGGCAAGCGCCACCTCGATATCGACCCAGATCCATGCGGTCATTTGGCAAGTTCGCGCAACGCGTCACGCCGTCGCCGCATGACGTCGCGGGCCACGGCCATCTGCTCGGCGAATCCCGCATCATGCTTGCGCAGGAACAAGCCGTCGGGCTTGGCGACGACATCGATCGTGCCGCCCTGCTCGACGCCCAGCTTGGCGAGCAGGTCCTTGCTGAGGATGACGCCCTGCGAATTGCCAATCTTGATGACGCGCAGTTCCTGGGCGGGCTTGATGTCGGCTGGCTTGTTCATACACCGGTTATAACATCGCGGCGGGAGCCGTTCCACCCCTTCGCGCGTATCCCTGCCCGCGCCGCGGCAAGACGCGACGGGGAGCCAGCATGACCGACAGCCTGACCGCACGGATTCGCGACAACATCGTCCTCTACGGCGCGTTGGCGGCCAACCTGGGCATCGGCGTCGCCAAGTTCGTCGCCGCGGGGATCACCGGATCGTCGTCGATGCTGACTGAGGGGGTGCACAGCTGCGTCGACAGCGGCAACCAGATCCTGCTGCTCTATGGCCAGCATCGCGCCAAGCGCGCGCCGGATGCGGTGCATCCGTTCGGCTATGGCCGCGAACTGTATTTCTGGGCGTTCGTGGTCGCGATCCTGATCTTCGCGGTCGGCGCGGGCGTGTCGATCTACGAAGGCTATCTGCACATCATCGAGCCCGAGGAGCTGACCGACCCGCTGGTCAATTACATCGTCCTCGCCATCGCCGCAGCGCTGGAGGGATCGTCCTGGTTCATCGCGATGCGTGAATTCGCCAAGTCGAAGGGGACGACCGGCTGGTGGCGCGCGATCCGGCAGAGCAAGGATCCGGCGGGCTTCATCGTCCTGTTCGAAGATTCGGCGGCACTCGCGGGGCTGAGCATCGCCGCGATCGGCGTGTGGGCGAGCCATTATTTCCTTGATCCGCGCATCGACGGCATCGCGTCGATCGCCATCGGACTGATTTTGGGGCTGGTCGCGATCCTGCTCGCGCGCGAGGCCAAGGGGCTGCTGATCGGCGAGCGCGCCAATCCGGAGGTGGTCGAGCGCGTCCGCCAGATCGTCGCCGCACATCCGGCGGTGACCGCGGTCAACCACGTCCGCACCATCCACACCGCACCCGATGCGATCTTCGTCGCGGTCAGCGCCGACTTCGAGGATCAGCTGACCATGGGCGCCGGCGAGACGATCATCGAGGAGATGGAGGATCAGCTGCGCGCCGCCGTGCCGACGCTGAGCTCAATCTACATCCGGCCAGAGAAAAGCGAGAATGCCGCGACGCTGGCGACGGCCGCCGCCGCGGCCAACGAGCATGGGGAACCGCACGGCGGGAGCAGCTGATCGGCTTTGCGAGCCCGCGGCTTTGCAGCTAACATACGGGCCATGCACCGCTTCGTCCTGCGCCCGCTGCTTGCCGCCCTGCTCGTCCTGACGACACTCTTCGGGGCGGCGCCTGCGCTGGCGGCGGTGACGATCACCTTCTGGAGCCACGAACTCGGCAACAGCTTCCCGCACGCCTTCTTCACGCTGCGCGGCGTGCCCGATGCGGGCGGCACACCGGTGGACGTCAATTACGGCTTCACCGCCAAATCGGTCAGCCCCAAGATCCTGATGGGCACCGTGGCGGGCCGGCTCGACATCTCCAAGCCCTTCTACATCGCCGGCAGCGATGCGCAATTTTCCGTCACACTGAGCGATGCGCAATATGCCGAGGTGCTGGCGCTGATCGCGGCATGGGACGAGAAGACCGGCGACGCCCGCTACAATCTCGGCACGCGCAACTGCATCCATTTCGTCAAGGAGGCGGCGCGCATCGCCGGGCTCACCGGCCTCGACCAGCCCCGGCTGATGAAGAAGCCGCGATCCTATCTGAAGGCGGTGGCGGCGGCGAACGAGGGCCACGTCACGCTGGTCGCGATGCACGGCAAGGCGTATCTCGCCTCGCTGCCCCCGCTGGGGCCGGCAGTGGTCGTCGCCTCTCCGCTCACGGCGCCGGTCGCGCCAGTGACTGCGCTGCCGCCAGCCCCTGCCCCCGCCCCTGCTCCAGTACAGATGGTGCAGACCGTCCCGGCGCAATAGCTCAGCCGCGCACGATCTCCACCACATCCAGCGTCGACTGGAAGCCCGGGAACGGCAGCACCAGCCGCCAGCGATCGGGCCCGATCCGCTCGACCAATCCGGCCATGTCGCGCCGCAGGTCCCGCCCGTAGGGCGTCGGCCGCCGCTCGTCGCCGAGCGCCAGCGTGCCGAGGAACACGGTGCGCGAATCGGTGCTGTCGTACAGCGTGCCGCTTTCGCGCTGGTCGCCGTCGGTGGCGAAGCGCAGCACCCCGTCCTCTTCGGTGACCCGGCAGGTCCGCCACCCCCCGGCCAGCAGCGCGCGGCTGGCCGGCCCCACGCCGCCGAGCCGATAGCTGCGGCAGCGATAGGCACCGGGACCGAGCGCCGCGCCCTGGATCACCCGATCGGGATCGAACAGCGCGGCATCCGCGGCGAGCGCCGATGCCCCGCCGGGCGCCGCGCGCACCTTGGCCAGCGCGGCGATCCACGCATCGCGCCAGTTGCGCAGGCGGGCACGGTCCTGCGCCGTCGCCGCCTTGCGCCAATCCACCTCGCGCGGATCGTCGCTGCGCGCGACCGCCGCGGTCGCGACCAGCGCCGCGGCAAGGCCGAGCATGGCGAAGCGCGCCGCCCTCATGCCGCCGTCCAGCCGCCGTCGACCGACAGATTGGCGCCGGTGATCGCCTTCGCCTCATCGCGGCACAGGAACACGGCGAGCGCGGCGACCTGTTCGGGCGTGACGAATTCCTTGGTCGGCTGTGCGGCGAGCAGCACGTCGTTCATCACCTGCTCGCGCGTCAGGCCGCGCGCCTTCATCGTATCGGGGATCTGCGCCTCGACCAGCGGCGTCCAGACATAGCCGGGCGAGATGCAGTTGACGGTGATCCCCGCCTGCGCCGTCTCCAGCGCCAGCGTCTTGGTCAGGCCGGCGATGCCGTGCTTGGCCATGACATAAGCGGATTTGTTGGGACTCGCGACCAGGCTGTGGGCCGATGCGGTGGTGATGATCCGCCCCCAGCCCTGGCGCTTCATATGCGGCACCGCCGCCTTGGCGACGTACCAGGCGCTCAGCAGGTTGATGCGGACGATCGCCTCCATCTTCTCGTCGGGGAAATCCTCGATCGGGGCGACGTGCTGGATGCCGGCATTGTTGACCGCGATGTCGACGCGGCCCGTCTCGCGATGGGCGCGCTCGACCAGCGCCGCGATCGCGTCCGGCCGGGTCATGTCGGCGGCATCGTACAACGCCGGCGCGCCGCTCGTCGCGGTGAGTTCGGCGCGGATCGCCTCGATCGCATCGGCGTCGCCGAAGCCGTTGATGACCACCGCGGCGCCTTCCGCCGCAAAGGCACGGGCATAAGCGAGGCCGATGCCGGAGGTCGAACCGGTGACGATTGCGGTCTTGCCTTGAAGGAACATGGCGCTTGGCTCTCCTGCTGTCGCCTGCCGTCCTGCGTCGGCGGGCGCGTGGTTGCAACCGGGGGGAGGGTTCGGGCATTCGGCTGACAAGCCAAAGGGAGCCTGCCATGCGTCTCGACGATTTCGATCCTAACATTGACGTCGAGGATCAGGGCAATACCGGCGGGGGCTTCGGTGGCGGAGGCGGTGGCGGCGGGCTGCTCTTCGGCCTGCTGCCGCTGATCGGCAGCCGCTTCGGGTGCGGCGGCATCGTCGTCGTGCTGCTGCTGTTCGCGGTGTTCGGCGGGCTCGGCAATCTCGGCGGCCTGATCGGCGGTGGCGGCAGCGGCACGCAGGTGACCCGCAGCGCTCCCTCCGAAGGACGCGGCGCGACGGCGATCTGCTCGTCCGATCCCGACAAGCGCGTCGCCTGCAACGCATTCAGCTCGGCGGACAAGACCTGGGAAGCGATCTTCGCGCAAAGCGGCCAGCGGTTCCGCGCGCCGGGCCTCAGCTTCTTCTCTCAGAACGGCCGTTCGGGCTGCGGCGCCGCGCAATCGGCGATGGGCCCCTTCTACTGCCCGACCGACAGCCGCATCTATCTCGACACCAGCTTCTTCAACGAACTCGCCAACCGCTTCGGGGCCAAGGGCGATTTCGCGCAGGACTATGTGATCGCGCACGAATTCGGCCACCACATCCAGAACCTGCTCGGCACCTCGGACAAGGTGCAGCAGATCCAGCGCAGCAGCGGCGAGACGGCGGGCAATGCCGCCTCCGTCCGGCTCGAATTGCAGGCCGATTGCTATGCCGGCGTCTGGGCGGCGCACAACCGCGACCGGATGGAGCCGGGCGATCTCCAGGAAGGCCTCACCGCCGCCCGCGCGATCGGCGACGACACGCTGCAAAAGGAAACGCAGGGCCGCGTGGTGCCGGACAGCTTCACCCACGGCACCTCCGCGCAGCGCGCCTATTGGCTGCAGCGCGGCATCGAGACGGGCGATCCGGCGCAATGCGACACCTTCTCCGGCGCGATCTGAGGTTCTGTTCGGGAAGGGGGTACACGGCCCTCCCCCGTCATCCCCGCGCAGGCGAGGATCCATACTGGCTGACGATGCGGTTCCTTACACGCCGCAGTGATTATGGATCCCCGCCTGCGCGGGGATGACGGCGGTTCCGTTGGATCGCTGCAGCGGGATGACCGGGCTGCCCACAATTCGACAAGCTCGGCACGCACCGTCCGATGCCGCGCATTCAGCCTTGTAGCTGACCTCAACGACTCGCCAGTTGCCGCGCGAAATGCACCTCGACCGCCTTGGTGACGCTCTCTGCGATCCGCTCCCGCCCTTCGCGGCTGTCGAGGAAGGCGGCATCGCCGGGGTTGGAGATATAGCCCGTCTCGAACAGGATGGAGGGCATGTCGGGCGCCTTCAGCACCATCAGCGAGGCCATGCGGTGGAACACCGGCTTGGTCGGGATCAGCGGCTTCGCCTCGCGGCCGAGCAGGCGGGCGAAGCTGGCCGAGGAGTTCATCGTTTCGCGCTGGGTGAGGTCGATCAGGATCGACGACACGTCGGCGCCAGCGTCGCCCAGGTTGACGCCGGAGATCACGTCCGCCTTGTTCTCGCGCGTGGCGAGGCGCGCGGCCTCCTTGTCGGATGCGACCTCCGACAGGGTATAGACGGAGGCGCCGCTCGCCTCCTCGCTGCCGACGCTGTCGCAGTGGATCGAGATGAACAGGTTCGCCTTCAGCCGGCGCGCGATGCCATAGCGTTCGCGCAGCACCAGATAGCGGTCGTCGTCGCGGGTCAGCGCCACGCGCACCCGGCCGGTGGCGAGCAGGTCGTCGCGGATCGCCCTGGCGATGCGCAGCGTCACGTCCTTTTCGCGCAGCCCCGTGGTGGGATTGATCGCGCCGGGATCGACGCCGCCATGGCCCGCATCGATCACCACCAGCGGCCGGCTGTCATCGCCGCGCACCTTGGGCAGCGCCGCGCGCGCCGGCGGCGGCACCGGGATGGACACCTTGTAGCGCGGCTTCGCCGTCCAGTCGCCGAAGTCGAACGCCATGAAGCTGAGCGGCCCGGCCAGCCCCGCCGCGGCGAACCGCGCGGCGCTCGCCGGCTCCAGCGACAGGGTAAGGCCGCGCCCATCCGCGTCGAAGCCGCCATCGCCGATGACGGCCGGGGCGGCGAGATCGAACAGCAGGCGCGTGCCCGTGCCGGAGCGGATCTGGCGCACGCCGCGGATCGGGCCGCCCGCCGCGACGCGCGCACCCGGCGCCGCATCGGCGATATCGACGGCGATCTGGCGGCTGCGCTCCAGCACCTCACCCGTGGCGGCGGCGATGCGGCCGTCGAAGCGGATCACGATCCGTCCGTCCTGCACCGCGATGCTGCGGATCGCGGTCTCCGCCCAGGCGGGAACGCTCGTGCACCAGCCGGCGATCAAGGCGAACAGCGCGAACACGCGCCGTCCTTGCCGCGCAAAGGGTGCGCGGGTCCAGCGAAAAGCCATACTCTACCCCTTTGGCGAACCCTGCCCGCGGCCCGTGTCCGCTGCATCGCCGGTGACCGTCATAGCCGGGGGGTGCGAACGCCCGGTTGCCCGGCAAGGTTAATCCGCCGTTCGGCATGGTTTTGCCGCCGCCGCGGCAAGTTCCTGCCAGTTGCGATGCGCCGGGAGCGATGCTAGTCATGCCGTGCACCCGTGCGTCGCCCCTTTTGGCTAAGGCGACGCGGCGGGTCCCCGCGCCTTCCCGGCGCGGCCTTAACCAGGTTGACGCTCGCATGACGCACTTTTCCCACGTTCGACACCGCCCGGCCTCGGCCGGCGGCGTGTCGGACGTGTGGGCGGGCCGTGCCCCCCGACGTGCCGGGCGAGCAGACGCATCTTTGCCACACCATCGCGCCGGTCCGCCCGGCGCCATCTATCAACGCGCATGCGCGCCCTCCCGCCCCCTCCCTTCGGGACCGGCCGGCGGAGCGCCACGCGCGCGGAGACATTTCAATGACCACGCGTATGCTGATCGACGCACGCCACCGGGAAGAGACCCGCGTCGCAGTCGTCAAGGGTAACCGGATCGAAGAGTTCGATTTCGAAAGCGCCGAGCGCAAGCAGCTCAAGGGGAACATCTATCTTGCCAAGGTGACGCGCGTCGAGCCGTCGCTGCAGGCGGCGTTCGTGGATTACGGCGGCAATCGCCACGGCTTCCTCGCCTTTAGCGAAATCCATCCCGATTATTATCAGATCCCCAAGGAAGACCGCGACGCGCTGCTGCGCGAAGAGGCGGAGCATGCCGCCGAAGAGGCCGCGCTGCGCGCCGAGCAGGATGCCGACGAGGACGACCACGAGCATGACGCCGAGGACGGCGACCACGACGACTTCGACGATGCCGACGAGGGCGAGCACGACGAGGCGCACGAGGGCGACAGCGACACCGGCACGTCCGACGGCACGTCGAAGAAGCCGCGGGGCGGCAACGACGATCAGGTCGAGGCGCTGCGCCAGCGCCGCATGAACCTGCGTCGCCGCTACAAGATCCAGGACGTGATCCGCCGCCGCCAGGTGCTGCTGGTCCAGGTCGTCAAGGAAGAGCGCGGCAACAAGGGCGCGGCCCTCACCACCTATCTGAGCCTTGCCGGCCGCTATTGCGTGCTGATGCCCAACACCAGCCACGGCGGCGGCATCTCGCGCAAGATCAGCAACGCCGCCGATCGCAAGCGGCTGAAGTCGATCATGGCCGACATGCAGCTGCCGCCATCGATGGGCTGCATCGTCCGCACCGCCGGCCTCCAGCGTACCAAGGTCGAGATCAAGCGCGACTTCGACTATCTTGCCCGCCTGTGGGACGGCATCCGCGAAGCGACGCTGAGTTCGGCGGCGCCCGCGCTCGTCTACGGCGACAGCGACCTCATCAAGCGCGCGATCCGCGACATCTACAACAAGGACGTCGACGAGGTGCTGGTCGAGGGCGAGGAAGGCTATCGCCACGCCCGCGAATTCATGAAGCTGCTGATGCCCAGCCACGCCCGACGGGTGAAGCAGTACGCCGACGCCGTGCCGCTGTTCCAGCGCGCCCATGTCGAGGACCAGCTCGCCGCGATGTACCATCCGGTGGTGCAGCTGAAATCGGGTGGCTACCTGGTCATCAACCCGACCGAGGCGCTGGTGTCGATCGACATCAACTCCGGCCGCTCGACGCGCGAACACAATATCGAGCAGACCGCGACCGCGACCAACCTCGAAGCGGCCAAGGAAATCGCCCGCCAGCTGCGCCTGCGCGACATGGCCGGCCTCGTCGTCATCGACTTCATCGACATGGACAACAATTCCAATGTCCGGAAGGTCGAGAAGGCGATGAAGGAGGCGCTGAAGGACGATCGCGCCCGCATCCAGGTCGGCCGCATCTCGTCGTTCGGTCTGATGGAGATGAGCCGCCAGCGGCTGCGCACCGGCGTGCTCGAAGCCTCCACCCGCGCCTGCCCGCATTGCGAGGGCACCGGCCTGGTCCGCACCGCCTCGTCGGCCGGCCTCTCCGCGCTGCGCCTGATCGAGGACGAGGCGGCACGCGGCCGCGGCTCGCTGCTGACGCTGCGCGCCAGCCAGGAAGCGACGATCTATGTCCTCAACCGCAAGCGCGCCGATATCGCCGAGATCGAGGACCGCTATGGCGTGACCGTCGAGATCATCCCGGATCGCGAGGAAGAAGGCGCCCGCATGTCGGTCGAGGCGTCCGGCCCGCCGCCGGCCTATGCGCCCAAGATCGAGGCGCTGATCGAAGAAGACTATGACGACGTCCCCGAGGAGATCGAGGACGAGGACGAAGAAGAGGAGGTCGTCGAGGCCGAGGACGAGCCGCGTCGCGACGCCCGTCCGCGCGAAGAGCGTGGCGAGGACGACGGCGAGGGTCGCGGTCGTGGCCGCCGTCGCCGCCGTCGCGGTCGCCGCGGTCGCAACCGTGACGAAGAGGCCGGCGAGGCCTCGCACGACGAGGCGGACGCCGCACCTGCCGCAGAGCCGGTAGACAGCGAGAGCGACGACGAGGACGAGGGTGCCGCCGTCGAGGCGGGCGAGCCGTCCGAGGAGCAGCCGCAGGGCGAAGGGCGCCGCCGTCGCGGTCGCCGCGGTCGTCGTGGCGGTCGTCGCCAGGCGGAGGGCACGACCGAAGCACCGGGCGATGCCGCCGGCAGCGAGGCGGAAGAAGGCCAGCCTGTGGCCGAACTCGAGCCGATCGCCGAAGCGGGCGATGCAGGGCCGGTGACCACCGGCCTCGATGCGCCCGAGCCCGCAGCGCCGGAGGCCGCTCCGGTCGAGGCGCCGCGTACCCGCCGCCGCCCGCGCGCGCGCGCTGCGGCACCGGTCGCCGAGCCGATCGCGGAGCCGGCCCCGCAGCCGGTGGAAGCGCCGGTGGTGGAGGCGGAAGCGCCTGTCGCCGAGCCTGCGCCCAAGCCCAAGCGCACCCGCAAGAAGGCGACGCCCGCCCCCGCCGAAGAGGCTGCGGCGAGCGCTCCGGCTCCGGTCGACGCCCCGGCGGACACGGCCGCTGCCGAGGAGAAGCCCAAGCGCCGCCGCACGCGCAAGGCGCCTGCAGCAGCGCCCGTAGCGGAGGACGCCGCGCCCGCCGAGGAGCCGGCACCGCAGCCGGAGGCGACCCTCGCCGTGGCCCAGGACGGCACGGCGCCCGCCGAAGCTGCCGAGGCCGGGGACGCTTCCGAGGCCACCGATGGCGAACCGCCCCGCCGCGGCTGGTGGCAGCGCACCTTCGGCGCGTGACGACGAACCCCTCCCGCACACCGGTGCGGGAGGGGTTTTTCTTATGCGGCAGCGTCGCTGCTACATGCAAAGACGGTCGCGCGACGGCGCGGAGAACGCCGATCTGCACGTTCGTGGCGACGCCCTGATCGGACAGGGCTCATGAGGGACGAACCCGACAGCTCGGCAGGTTGGATATATCGGTGCGCCTGCATGATCTTCTTAATCTGCCGAATGACGCAACGGCTTTCCTTCGATTCGTGACGCCGAGCGAGGCTCGGCCTTGATCCTTAAAGCAGCGGCTTGGCGCCAAAGAGCGAAAGCACCTCAGCGTGCACTGAGAGGGGTGAAGGCTCGCTGCTAGGGCGTCGAGTTGAAAAACCGGCTCACTGTAATTCCCGTTCGCCCTGAGCCTGTCGAAGGGCGGATCGCCACAGGCCGCACGCTTGCGGCACGGTGCCTTTCGACAGGCTCAGGGCCAGCGGATCAGGGTAAGTTCGACTTTATAGCGCCCTGCCCTCACCGGCTTCGTTGCCATCGATCCCCCATAGGCCGGGCAAGGCGACGCCTGTTGAGTGCGGGCGGCGATCACACCAGCCGATGCGCCGCCCCGATGGTCAGGTTCAGCCCTTCAGGCCCTTGGCCATGTTGAGGTGCGCGGTGACGATCGGCACCAGTCCGCTCGCAAAGGTCTTGAGCGCCGGCACGTCGCCCGTCGCCGCATAGCCGCTCAGCATGTCGAGCGTCTGCTGGTGCGCCGCCGTCTGCTCGGCCTTGTACGCCTGATCGAAGGCGGCCCCGTTCAGCGCCTTCAGCGCGTCCACCTTCTGCTGCTGCTCGGCATTCAGCGTCGGATCGGGCGTGATCGGCGGGGTCAGGGCGGCGGCGGTGGTCTTGAGCTTGGCGGTCGATGCGGTGTGCGCATCGATCATCTTCTGGGCAAAGGCCTTGACCGCGGGCGAGGCGCCGTTGGTCAGCGCGAGCTTGGAGGTCGCGATCTCGAACGCATCGCTCGCCGCGGCGGTGTTGGCGAAGCTCTGCGCCCCGCTCGCCGGGGTGGCCATCGGCGCGGTGTCGGCGACGTTAGTCGCCTCCATGCCGTTGGTCATCGCCGCCGTGTTGGTCTGATCGGCCTGGTTGTTGCGCCCGCAGGCGGCGAGCGCCAGCAGTGCGGCGGAGGTGATGATGGTCTTGCGCAGGATCATAGCAGCTTCCCTCGATAGCGCATCGGCGCGCCTGAGGGGGATAAGCGCTTGTCGCGCCGCCGCGTTCCCATCGCGGACCCGTTCGCCCGCCCGCATCGTTGGTGGCGGGCACCGCACCGGCGGTCGTTCCAGCAGAGGACATGGGATACGATGAGCATCTTCGGCAACATCATGGGCAAGATCTTTCACCACAAGCAGGACGCCGCTCAGGCGCAGCCGGCACCCGCCGCCCCCGCCGCTGCCCCGGCCCAACCTGCAGCGCCTGCCGCTCCCGCCGCCGCCCCGACGCCGGCCGCACCGCCGCAGACCGTCGACGTCGGCGCGGTGCTCGGCGAAATGGCGTCGCTCAAGAACGGCGGCGGCAATTACCAGACCTCGATCGTCGACCTGCTGAAGCTGCTCGACCTCGATTCCAGCCTCGCCGCGCGCAAGGAACTGGCCGACGAACTGGGCGTGCATGCGGGTGAGGCTGGGAGCGCCGAACAGAATATCGCCCTGCACAAGGCGGTGATGGCCAAACTGGCCGAAAACGGCGGCATCGTGCCGGATTCGCTGCGCAATTGATGACGGGAAGCGCCCTGCCCGATTGCCGGGCAGGGCGTTCGGTCAGAGGCGCACCAGCATCTTGCCGGTGTTTCCGCCCGAGAACAGGCCGAGGAACGCGTCCGGCGTCGCCTCCAGCCCGTCGCGCACCGTCTCGTGGCGCTGGAGCTTGCCGTCCTTCAACCACCCGCCCATGTCGCGGTAGAATTCGGCGGCGCGATCCATATAGTCGCTGACGATAAAGCCCTGCACGCGCATCCGCATGCCGATCAGCCGCGCCAGATAGCGCAATTCGGTGGCCTTGCCGCTGTTGTAGACGTCGATCATGCCGCAGATCGCCAGCCGAGCGCCCTGCTTGCCATGGGCCAGCGCCGCGTCGAGATGCTCGCCGCCGACATTGTCGAAATACACGTCGATGCCGTTGCGTGCGACTTCGCCCAGCGCCTTCACCACCGGCGTGCCGCTCTTGTAGTCGATCACCGCATCCGCACCCAGCGATTCGACCCAAGCGCATTTCTCCGCCCCGCCTGCCGAGCCGATGACGCGGCATCCCTTCGCCTTGGCGATCTGCACCACGGTCGATCCGACGGCGCCGGCCGCGGCCGAGACGAACACCGTATCGCCCTCCTGCGCGCCCGCCACCTCGATCAGGCCGAAATAGGCGGTCATGCCGGGCATGCCGAACTGGCCGAGATAGGCCTGCGGATCGACATCGATCTGCGGCAGCGGCTGGACCTGATCGGCGGGCAACACCGCTTCGTCGCGCCAGCCGGCGAAATGCTGAACGGTTTCGCCCTCCTTGAACCGGTCGGAGCGGCTTTCCACCACGGTGCCGATCGCGCCGCCCTGCATCGGGGCGCCGAGCTCGAACGGCGGCGTATAGCTTTTGACGTCGTTCATGCGGCCGCGCATGTACGGATCGACCGACAGCCAGCTGTTGGCGATGCGCACCTCTCCCTCGCCGAGGTCGCGACGGCCGAGATCGACCAGCTCGAAATTGTCCGCGGTCGGCAGCCCCTGCGGCCGCGATTTGAGGGTCCACGCACGCGCCATGTCACTCTCCTGATCCATTCCACCGGCAATCTGCGGGCATCAGTTGCAAATAGCAACGAAAAAGGCCCGGACATGCCGTCCGGGCCTCTTCCTGCCTGTGCTCTATCGGGCTCAATAGGTGCCCGAGAAGCTCCGGCCCAGCGCCTTGCCGTCGCTCTGGCTGCCGGCCTGGCTGCTCGCCTGCCCGCTTGCCGATGCGCCGGATTGCCCCGATTGCGACGTGCCGGTCTGCGACCTGCGCTGCGAACCGTCGTCGCTGTCATCGCCGAACAGCGCCTGGCTGCGCTCCTCGTCGCGCCACGCCGCCTTGGCGTCGGCGGCCGACTTGCTCAGCGTCACCTTGCTGTCGACGGTCTGCAACCAGCTCGACGGGATCGAATGGTGGCGGCCGCCGGCATCGGCATCGTTCTTGGTCAGGAGGATGCGATCGCCACGCACCTTGTCGACGGTGCCGACATGTTCGCCATCGGACCCGACGACGTCCATATGCTCCTCGACCTTGTTCAGCGCATCGCGCTGACCCTGGCGGTTGGTGCGCCACGTGCCGAATTCGTTGTGGAATTTCGACCGGTTCTCGCGGCGATATTCGTCATAGTCGCGGTCGAGCGACTGGATCTGGCCACGACGCCAGCTGTGATAGTCATCGTCGCGGTCGTTGTACGCGCGCTCATCCATTCGCGAATCATATTCGCGGCGGCGCTCCGCGTCCTCGTCGCCGAACCACGAGCGGACCTCGTCCCCCGCGCGGGCGAAGAAGCCGCGGTCTTCATAGTCATAGCCCTGCGGCTGACGCCCGTAGGACTGGCGCCCGCGATCGCCGCCGCGCTCGTAGCCGCCACCGCGGTAATTGTCGTCGTCGGCATGCTTGGTGCGGCCGAAATCCTCGAAACGGCGGCTGCCCGAGCCATAGCTGCCGTGATATTCGCGGCTGCCGCCCTGGTCGCGGTTGGCATCGGCGCCATAGCGATTGCGCTCGACATAGCGGTTTTCCGACTGGCCTTCGTACCGGCCATAGCCGCGGTCGTCGCGATCATAGCCGCCACGGCCCGACTGGTAATAGCCCTGCTGCTGGTCGCGCTGACCGTAGCGCTCGTTGCCATAGTCCTGCGAACCGTAGCTCTGCCGGTCGTCGCGGCCGCGATAGCGCTGGCGGTCGTCGCGATCGGATTGGCCGGCGGCCTGGTAATCGCGCGCGCTCGAATAGCTGTAATCGCGTCCCGAGCCGTAATCCCGGCCATAGTCCTGCGGATCGGTGCGCCCGTAATAGTCGCCCTGCGGATTGGTACCGCGCGGATAGCGTTCGTAGCCCATGATCGTCTCCTGAGAGGCAAGTCCTGCGGGTGCGGGGCGCGTCGTTGCTGCGCGCCTCTGCTCCGCCCTTGATAAAGGTCAAGCCGCCGCTTCGTTCCTGTCGTTGCCGACGCGCAACGACTTTGCGTCGTGGCGATCCAACGGCCGGTCGCAGGACGATTTTTGAATGGCGGCGACACGAGGGCTGTTGCATCGCCCCGGCGGGGCGGCTAATGGCGTCGCTCCCGGGCATCGCCCGGTCGGGGTGCGGGGCTGTAGCTCAGATGGGAGAGCGCTGCAATCGCACTGCAGAGGTCAGGGGTTCGATTCCCCTCAGCTCCACCACCACCCCGCGCGCACCTGCTCCGTCATCCATCGTCGCGACCAACCGCCTGTTCGGGCGTTGAAACCACGCATGACCGATACCGCCATCCCCGCCGCGACGCTGATCCTCCTGCGGGACCGGATCGACGGGCCGCCCGACGTGCTGATGGTCGAACGCGCGAAGGCGATGGCCTTTGCCGGCGGCGCGATGGTTTTTCCCGGCGGGCGGATCGATCCGGGCGACCATGCGCTCGCCGCCACCCTGGATGCCGCTGACGATAGCGCCGCCCGCATCGCCGCCATCCGCGAGACGATCGAGGAGGCGGGCCTCGCCGTCGGGATCGATCCCCTGCCCTCGCCCGAGGTGCTCGCCCGCATCCGCGCGCGACTGCACGCCGGTGATGCCTTCGCCGCCATCCTTGCGGACGAGGGCGCCACGCTCAGCCTCGACCGGTTGGTGCCGTTTGCGCGCTGGCGGCCGGCACATGCCCATATGCGGATCTTCGACACGCTCTTCTTCCTGGCGCGTGCGCCCGAGAGCGGGATCGCAAGCGTCGATGCGACCGAAACGGTGCGCCTCGCCTGGAGCAGCGCCGCCGCCGCGCTCGCCGATGCGGATGCCGGACGCACGACGGTGATCTTCCCGACGCGCCGGACCCTGGAACGGCTGGCGCTGTTCGACAGCTTCGATGCGGCCGTGGCGCAGGCGGTCGCGCATCCCGTGCGCACGATCACGCCAGTCGTCGAGGATCGCGACGGCCGCCCGCACCTCTGCATTCCCGACGATCTCGGCTATCCGGTCACCGCCGAACCGATGAGCGCGGCGCTGCGCGGCTGATGCGCAGCCTGCGCCTTGCGATCGGCTGGATCGTCGCGCTGGTCGTGCTGGCGGCGGGCGCCCTGTTGCTCTGGGGCCTGGCGAAGGGGCGGCCGCAGGATCTGCCCTGGACGCCGCTCGACCTCGCCGAGCCGATCGGGCTGTTCACCGGGCGCAAGCTGACCGGCCTGACGCAGGACTTTCCACAATGCCGGGCGCTGCTCACCCGTGCCGGCGTCCGCTACACGGTGCTGCCGGCGCGCGATGGCGGCGGGCGCTGCGGCTATGCCGATGGCGTGCGCTTCGCCACCGGCGGTGCGCAGGCAATCGCCTACCGCCCGCCGGGGCTCGGCGTCGCCTGCCCGGTCGCGGCGGCCTTATCGATGTGGGAATGGGACGTGGTGCAACCGGCCGCACTCGCCCGCTTCGGCAGCCGCGTCGTCGCCATCGATCATTTCGGCAGTTATTCCTGTCGCCGCATCTACGGACGCGATGCCGGAACGTGGAGCGAGCATGCCACCGCCGATGCCGTCGACATCGCCGGTTTTCGCCTGGCGGACGGCACCCGCATCACGGTGGCGGGCGACTGGCAGGGCGATGGCGCCAAGGCGAGGTTCCTGCGCGAGGTGCGCGACGGCGCCTGCCGCCTGTTCGCGACGACGCTATCGCCCGATTACAACGCGGCGCACCGCGATCACCTGCACCTCGACCAGGCGAACCGCGGCAGCACCGGTTGGCGCGCGTGCCGTTAGGCGGCACGCCGTCGGGATCAATGCGGCAGCGCCGCCGAGCCGCTATCCACCTTTTCCACCCAATGCGGGAAGAAGGCGGGCTGACGGTTGGACCAGCCCGATGCCGTCGCGGCAGCCTCGCTGATCGACTGGAGCAGCTTGCGGCGTAGTTCGGGATGCAGATGGGGCAGCGCCGCCGCCGCGCAAAAGGCGCTGGGCAGCCACGGCCGCGCCTCTGCGCCGATCAGCCGTTCGTAGAGAAAGCGGAATGCCGAAAAGCTGGTCAGCCGCCCCTGCCCCAGATCGAAACCGGCCAGCGTCACGAGGGGCGCGAGGAACGGCTCCACCGCGCCCAGATCGGCGTCGTCGGGCACCAGCTGGCGCAGCTCGGGCAGCGAGCGGTACAGCCGCGCCTGCGCCCGGATGCTGGCCGCCTCCACCACGTCGCGCGACCAGCGGGCCATGGCGTCGTCGCGGTCCAGCCCGATATCCAGGCTACGCCGGATATAGCGCTGCGTCGCCGCCGGAAAGCTCGCGAATTCCTTCATTTCCGCCAGCGTCATCGCGCCTTCGGCCGGTCTCATCTTGGCACCCATATCGTTACCCCGCCCCGCCAGTGACTGTGGCTGCGACGATACCGCAAGATGGTTAACAGCCACCTTAACGGCGCATCGGCAGCGCCGTCACAAAAGCATCACGAAACCTGCTGCGCCGCAACATCGAATGCGGCGAGCCGAGTGCGCTTCGTCGCAAAGCCGCGCATCGCGGCTCCGGAGCAACAATCGTGCGCGGGCAGGAGACAGACCTGTCGGCCGATCGGCAGTGACAGCGAAACGGCGGCCCCTTGTCGGGACCGCCGCTTGCCTGTTCGATAGTGTCGGAAGCGGAAGCCTCAACCCTGACGGGCGCGCTCCGCCTCCTCGTCATAGCCGGACGACGGCGCCGGACCGTGATTGTGCACCGGCTGGGTCGAGGCGGGCGGATCGCTGGCATCCATCGACTCGTCCAGCCCGGCATCCAGCCGCGCGTCCGAGCTTTCCGGGTTCTTTTCCAAGCGCTTGTTGATCGACTTGTCCTGCCCGGCGTCCTGGCGCGGGTCGCGCTCCTGGTTGCCGGCGTTCGGTGCGACCGACAGGCTGTCCAGCGCCTTTTCGTCGATACCGGTCATCGTGACACCCTCCTGTGATTACAGGTTAGCAACGATTGCTGGCTCGTTTCCGTTCCTCCACCCCTTCAGTCCTCGACCACACGCACCGTCTGCCGCACGAGTTGCGCGCTTCCGAAGATCGTCATGAAGGCGATGTCGGTCGCATCGCGCCCGACGCAGACGCGCGCGATCGTATCCGCCCGCGCCATCCGCGTCGGATCGACCAGCCGCCACGCACCGTCGAGCCACAGTTCCGCCACCGCGTGGAAATCGGGCGGGTCGACGCCGGGGGCGTAGGCGGCGACGCAGCGCGCCGGGATCTCGCCCGCGCGGGCCAGCGCCACCAGCAGGTGCGCATAGTCGCGGCACACCCCCGACCGGCTCGCGAAGGTGTCCAGAGCGGTCGTCTCGCCGGTGCTGGCGTTGCCGCGATAGTCGAGATTGTCCGCCACCCATTCCGCCAGCGTCGCCGCCAGCGCACCGCCTTCCAGTCCGGTGAAGCGGCGCCGTACGAAGCCCTCCAGCCGGTCGGACTGGCAATAGCGGCTCGGCAGCAGGTACGGCACCAGGGCACCGTCGAGCGCCCGCACCGGCGTCGCGCCATAGGTCGCAAGATCGACCGGCGCCCGCGCCACCGCGACGGTCGCGCGATATTCCGCCTTCAGCCAGCCATCGGCGCGGACCCAGCAGCGCTGGCCGATGCCGTCCTCGCCGCGCACCGCGGTGATCGGCGTATCGCCCCAGACGGTCAGCGCCTCGGCGACGATATGCTGGTCGGCCATCGCCGCCGCCTCGATCTGCAACAGCACGTCGCACGGCGGCCCCGTGATCGCATAGTCCAGGTCCACGGCGATCCGCACCCGCATGGCGGCCATCCCTTCGGCGCAAAAGAAAGAGCCCGGCGGCATCGGCCACCGGGCTCGCATGATGAACGTATCGGCTGCGGCTCAGTTACGCTGCGAACCGAACAGACGCAGCACGAACAGGAACATGTTGATGAAGTCGAGGTAGAGCGACAGCGCCGACATGATGACCGCCTTGCCGACCATGTCCGTGCCCGCGACCTGGAAATACAGGCTCTTGGTACGCTGCGTGTCATAGGCGGTGAGGCCGGCGAAGATCAGCACGCCGACCGCGCTGATGACCAGGCTCATCACGCCCGACTGCAGGAACAGGTTGATGAGGCTGGCAACGATCAGGCCGACGAGGCCGATCACCAGGAACGTGCCGAACGCCGACAGATCGCGCTTCGTCGTATAGCCGTACAGGCTGAGGCCGGCGAAGCCCGCCGCCGTGGCGAAGAACGCACCCGCGATCGAAGTCCCGCTATAGACGAGGAAGATCGTCGACAGCGACACGCCCATCAGCACGGCGAACGCCCAGAACAGCAGCTGCATCGTCTGCGTCTTCATGCGCCCCTGGCCGAAGCTCATCGCGAACACGATCGCCAGCGGCGACAGCGCGACGATCAGGCCCAGCGCATTGGTGCGCCCGGTCGGGCCGACCAGCGCGTTGACCGCGCCGCTCGCCGCGAACAGCAGGGCGACGATGCCGGTGAGCAGCACGCCCGACGACATGTAATTGTAGACCGACAGCATGTACGAGCGCAGACCCGCGTCATAGGCGCCGCTGCGCGCCGCATCGGCGCGCGTGGCTCCGAACGGCGCGGCGCTCGGCCGGGGGTCAGACCAGTTTGCCATGGTATCCCAAACTCCTTTGCCGACATGATGTCGGTTGATCGAAATATCGGCGCCTGCCCGCGCGTTTTCAAGCGAAACCGGCTAAGCTGCGGCGAACACGCAACAGAACATTACAATAGGTCGTTTCGCTCCCGATGCCCCGCCTGTTCGTCGCGCTTCGTCCGCCGCCTGCCATCCGCGAGTCGCTGCTCGCGACGACGGGCGGCGTGCCCGCCGCGCGCTGGCAGGACGATGCGCAGCTGCATTGCACGCTGCGCTTCATCGGCGAGGTCGACCGGCCGCAGGGGGAGGATATCGCCGCCGCGCTCGCCGGCATCTACGCGCCTGCCCCGCTCGTCCGCATCGCCGGGGCCGGCCGCTTCGCGCACAAGGGGCGGACCGACACCCTGTGGGCGGGCTTCGCCCCCAGCGAGGCGCTGCACCATGTCGCACGCAAGGTGGAGCAGGCGTGCGTGCGCGCCGGGCTGCCGCCGGAACGCCGCGCCTATCTGCCGCACGTCACGCTCGCGCGGCTGCCGCGCAGTGCGGGCGCCGGGCCGGAGATCGACGGGTGGCTGGCGGTGCATGCGGGCCTCGCCAGCCCTGCCTTCACGATGCCGCACCTGCTGCTGTACGAAAGCCACCTCGGCCGCGGCGGCGCATCCTACGAACCGGTCGCGCGCTGGCCGCTTGCGCCGCCTGCGGAACCTCGGGCAGTCGTGCCGGGTTCGTAAGGACTTCCAGGGAGATTCATCATGCGCGCCATCTTCGTCCTCGCCGGTCTGTCCACGTTGGCGCTCGCCGCCTGCCAGAAAAAGGATGACATCGCCGTCGGCAGCCCGACGCCCGGCGGCGCCCGCGCGACCGCGATGCTGAAGACATCCGCCGGCGCCGAGGCCGGCCGCGCCACCGCGACGGAGGTCGCCGGCGGCATCCGCTACACGCTCGACGTGAAGGGCCTGCCGCCCGGCACGCACGGCGCCCATATCCACACCGTCGGCCGCTGCGACGCCCCCGACTTCACCACCGCGGGCGCGCACTGGAACCCGACGCAGATGAAGCACGGCACCATGAACCCGCAGGGTCCGCACGAAGGCGACCTGCCCAATCTGATGGTCGGCAGCGACGGCCGCGGCACGCTGGGCGTGACGGTGCCCGGCGCGACCATGGCCGGTCTGCTCGACACCGACGGCTCGGCGATCGTCGTCCATGCCAGTGCCGACGACCTGATGACCGACCCCTCTGGCAACAGCGGTGGCCGCATCGCCTGCGGCGTGTTCACCGCCGCCTGACCCCGAGATCGGCGAACGGAGGGGGCGTCACACGATCCCCCTCCGTTTGCCCTGACCTGTCGCAGAACGGATCTGCTGCGGCGTTCTGATGAAGACTAAGGCGCGTCAGATCACCTCGCCGGCGGCGCGGGCGCGGGCCTCGCGTGACGCTTCGGCCTTCGGCACCAGACGGTAGGCGGCGATCGCGCAGGCGAGCGTCACCGGCATCACGGCGAGCAGCGACAGCATGCCGACCGACAGGCTGCCCGACAGAGTCGAGATGCGGCCCGCCAGATACGGCCCCATCGCCAGCCCCATCAGCGTCGTGCCGATGAAGAAGGTGGCGGTCGCCGTGCCGCGCATCCGCGGCAGCACCAGGTCCTGCGTCGTCGCCGCCGCCGATCCCAGCGCGCCGCTCGCGGTCAGGCCGGCGAGGAAGAAGCAGGGATAGAACACCCAGGTGCTGCTGGCGGTGAAGGCGCCGATCAGGAACGGCACCGGCACGGTGGCGCCGAAGATCACCACGATCAGCCGACCGGCAGGATCGCTGCGGCGCAGCCGGTCGGCGACGATCCCGCCGATCGTCAGCCCCAGGAACCCCGCCAGCGCGCCGCTGCTGCCCAGGAACAGCCCGGCGCGTGCCGGCGTCTCGCCCAGCACGCGCAGCGCATAGGGCGCGCCCCAGAAGCTGGCGGCATAGCTGAGGAACGAATTGAGGCCATAAGCGACGACCGTGCACAGGAATGCGGGCGTACCGACGATGAGTGCGAAGGTCGCCGGATCGCGCCGCTTCAGCGCACAGGCCCAGGAAAAGACGGCATAGACGCCGATCCCGATCGCCAGCCACTGCGGCACCGGCTCCCCCAGCCCGATCAGCGCGGCGACCACCGCCACCACCGCCGCAAGGCCGGTCAGATTGATCATCAGGGCGCGCGTGCCGCCCCGTGCCGCGCCG
The DNA here is from genome assembly GCF_052321755.1 of Sphingomonas cellulosilytica. NCBI lineage: Bacteria > Pseudomonadati > Pseudomonadota > Alphaproteobacteria > Sphingomonadales > Sphingomonadaceae > Sphingomonas > Sphingomonas cellulosilytica. The sequence goes on along the minus strand of NZ_JBQRTT010000005.1, from coordinate 166,631 downwards.
ATCAGCGTCAGCGGCGGGATGATCGTCAGCAGCTCCGCGAAGAAGGCGCGGAACGGCGCGGGATGCTTGTCCGGCTCGGGCAGTCCCTCGACCAGCCCGCGGATCGGCTCCCGCACCGTCGCGATCCAGGCGGCGACGAACAGGCCGGGCAGCCCCACGGCCAGGAACGCCGCCTGCCAGCCGACCAGCCCGAGCGGGCCGCCGCCCGGCCAGGCGCGGTTCCAGCCCTGCACGATCAGCCCGCCGATGAACAGGGAACAGCCGCCGCCGACATACAGTCCGGCCGAATAGATCGACAGCGCCGTCGCGCGCAGGCGCTTGGGGAAATAGTCGGAGATCAGCGAATAGGCCGCGGGGCTGGCGGTCGCCTCCCCGACCCCGACGCCGATGCGCGCCGCCGCGAGTTGGCCGCCGGTGCGCGAGAAGCCGGACAGGGCGGTCATCGTCGACCAGAGCGCCAGGCCGACGGTCATCAGCCGCACCCGGTGCCAGCTGTCCGCCAGCCGCCCCAACGGGATGCCGAACAGCGCATAGAAGACGCCGAACGCCGTGCCGTAGAGGAAGCCGAGATCCTCGTCCTTCAGATGAAGGTCGCGCTTGATGTCCTCCGCCAGGATCGAGATCACCTGCCGGTCGACGAAGTTCAACACATAGACGACGAACAGGATGGACAGCACGTACCAGGCATATCGCGACGCCTGCTGCCCGTCCGCTTCACGCTTGGCCATCGCCCTCTCCGCTGTATCGTTGTGCGGAAGGCTAACAGAGGGCCGCCGGGCAGGTAAGCCCGAAAACGATACCCGATATTCTAAAGTGTTGCCGAGGGTGTGTCTCGCTCAGGCGCGAAGCGGGCGGCGCGTGCCCTGCTCCAGGCGTCGCAGCAGCGACTCGATCGAAGGCGCCGTGGTCGATTCGGCGGGCGAACGCGGCAGCTGCACGGTGGCGATCCGCTCGCCGGCCGCGAGCGCCACCGGCGTGCGGAGCGAAGCAACCGCCCGCACCGGTTCGCGCGGCACCGCCGGCACCGCACCCGGATGAAAGGCGGCAAGCGGCAGGTCGAGGTCGGCGGGGATCGGCTGCTCCACCGGCGGCGGCGGTGCAAGCTCCTGCGGCGGCGGCAGCGGCGCGCCGAGATCGGACGCGGACAGCGGCCGGCGCGCCGGTGCGTCGGGATGGGCGTCGGCACGGCGCAGCACCGGCACGCCCTCCTCGGGGCTTGCCGCCGGATGCCCGGCGAGCAGGCCGCCGGCGCCGAACAGCAGGAACAGCGCGGACCAGGCCACGGCGGCAGCGAGCGCCCCCGCCCCCAGCGCCAGCACGGCACGCGCGGTGGTGCCGAGCGGCGGCTCGGCCACCGTGACCAGCGCCGAGATGCCGCTACGCCATACCCAATCCTCCAGCATCGCCGTGGGGAGCATCAGGAACAGCGCCGCCGCGGCCACGCCGGCCGCCACGCCGCCGCCGGGTGCGATCCAGCGGGTCGCAGCCGCCGGGGTCATCGCCGCTGCGGGCGGGGTGTCATTCTGGCCGAGGAACGCTGCCATGATCCATCCACTGATGCGGCGGCACACAGCCGCTGGTAAATCGGTTCGTAACGACAAATGTTTGACGACCAGTTACGCTCGCGCTCGACGAACCGGCGCGCCCGCTCGCGGCGCGCATCCCAGCCGCTGCGATCCGCCAGCAGCCCGGCCAGCGCACAGGCGATGGCGGCCGGATCGTCGGGCGCGAACAGGGTGCCGGTGTCGCCGTCGCGGATCAGTTCGCGATGCCCGCCGACGTTCGACGCGGCGACCAGCCGGCCCTGCGCCATCGCCTCCAGCGGCTTCAGCGGCGTGACGAGGTCGGTCAGCCGCATCGCTTTGCGCGGATAGGCGAGCACGTCGACCAGCGCGTAATAGCGCTCCACCTCGGTATGCGGCACCCGCCCGACGAAGCGGATCGCCTCCGCCACCGGCGACGCTGCCGCCTGCGCGCGCAACGCTGCCTCCATCGGCCCGCCGCCGACCAGCAGCAGCCGCGCAGCGGGCCGTGCCGCGACCAGCGCCGGCATCGCTGCGATCAGGTCGTCCAGCCCTTCGTAATCGTAGAAGCTGCCGATGAAGCCGATCGTCTCGGCCCCCGCCAGATCCAGCGCCTGCGCCAACGCCGCATCGCGCTGCACCGGCGCGCCGAACAGGTCGAGGTCGACGCCGTTGGGCGACACGACGATCTTCTCCGCCGCCACGCCGCGCGCGATCAGGTCGCCGCGCAGGCCGTCGCAGATCACCGCCACCGCGTCCGCCCGCTGCACCGCCCAGGTTTCCAGCGCCCGCGTCGCGCGATATTTCGCCGATCCCTCGCGCCCGGTGCCGTTGCCGACCGCCGCATCCTCCCAGAAGGCGCGGATCTCGTACACCAGCGGCAGCCCCCTCGCCCGCGCCACGCGCAGCCCGGCGAGCGCGCCCAGCACCGGCGAATGGGCATGAAGGATATCGGGCTTGAACGAATCCACCGCCGCCCCGATCCGCCGCGCCAGCCGCGCGATGCCGATCATCTCGCCCAGCGGCCCGCCCGGCAGCGGCTCCAGCGTGCGGTGGAAGGTCAATCCGTCGACCGACTCGACCGCGTCGGCCGCCGCCCCGTGCCGCGGTCCGGTCACCGCCGCCACCTGCCAGCCGCGCCGCTCCTGCGCCTTCAGGATCGCGCGGGTGCGAAAGGTATAGCCGCTCTGCACCGGTAGGCCGTGGTCGAGGATATGGAGGATCCGCATGGCCGCAGCTGTGCCACGCGTCGCTTAATAGCCCGTCAATCGGGCATTTAACGCCGCATCAATCCCTTGGCGCCTATGCGCCATGGCTCACATGCGGACGGGAGCGACATCGTGATCGACAATCTGTCGCTCGGCCTGACGCATGGCCTGATGCTGCTTGCCGCCTGGCTGCTGCTGAAGCGCCCCGATCTCGATTCGGAGGCGCCGCCGCCCCGTCACTGGCGCCGCCGATCCCGCGACGCGGAGCCGCCCGGTGCGTGACCTCGTCTTCGTCGCCTTCCTCGCCGCCTTCTTCGGCATGGGCCTCAGGCGCCCGTTCCTGCTGGTGCTCGCCTATGTCTATATCGACATCGTCTCGCCGCAGCGGCTGACCTATGTGTTGCTCAACGCGGTGCCGATTTCGCTGATCGCGGTGGCGCTGGCGGTCGGCGGCTGGCTGGTGATGGACGACAAGACGGACAGCCGCTTCGCGCCGCGTCAGGGCCTCATCATCGCACTGCTGCTCTATTGCTGGGGGACGACCGCGGGCGCCGACTTCCCGCTCGATGCGCAGGACAAATGGGACTGGGTGTGGAAATGCCTGGCCTTCGCCGCCTTCCTGCCGCTCACGCTGCGCACCCGCCTGCGCATCGAGGCATTGCTGCTGTTCATGATCCTGTCGGCGGCGACGATCATCATCGTCGGCGGCATCAAGACCGCGGCGGGCGGCGGCGGCTATGGCCAGCTCGACCTCATGGTGACCAACAATTCCGGCCTCTACGAAGGCAGCACCATCTCGACGGTCGCCATCGCGATCGTGCCGCTCATCGTCTGGTTCATGCGCTTCGGCACGATCTTCCCGCCCGACTGGAAGGTGAAGGGCTTCTGCCTGTGCCTCATCTTCGCCTGCCTGCTGATCCCGATCGGCACCTCGACGCGCACCGGCCTCGTCTGCATCGCGCTCGTCGCGCTGCTCTCGTTGCGCAATGCCAGGCGCAAGCTGCTGTACCTCCTCGCCATCGCCGCCGCCGGGCTGATCGCCGTGCCCTTCCTGCCGGCCAGTTTCACCGAGCGGATGAGCACCATCAAGAGCCACGACGCCGACGAATCCGCCTCCACCCGCCTCGCGGTGTGGCAGTGGACGATCGATTATGCGAAATCGCACCCGTTGGGCGGCGGTTTCGAGGCGTATCGCGGCAACCATATCCGCTACGAGATCAAGAAGACCGTGCCGAGCGACGGCGCCGCCCCCGCTGCCGCCCCCGCTGCCGCCCCGGCCGTCACCGATCAGGCGGTGACCGACAAGGCGCGTGGCTATCACAGCGCCTATTTCGAGATGCTGGGCGAACAGGGCTATCCCGGCCTCGCGCTCTGGCTCGCGATCAGCCTGATCGGCCTCGTCCGCATGGAGGTGCTGCGCCGCCGTTATCGCGATCCCGCCGGCGCGTTCGGCTGGGCCGGCCCGCTCGCCGCCGCCTTGCAGAGCGCGCACCTCGTCTACCTGCTCGGCGCCGCCTTCATCGCCATCGCCTTCCAGCCGTTCGTCTACATGCTGATCGGCGCGCAGATCGGACTGGATTCCTATCTCGCCCGCCGCCGCGCGGAGGACACGAAGGCACCGCTGCGTCGCCCGCGCATCGCGCAGCCGGTGCCCGCGTGAGGCCCGGCGCCGGGTTTGCGCACCCGGCTCCCGGCGTCTCAGGCCTCGCATGACCGAGCTGCGCGCGCTCACCAGCCTGCGCGGCATCGCGGCGTGGCTGGTCGTCTTGTATCACATCCGCGGCGGCATCGCCGGCCTGCCGCCGGCCGCCGAAGCCGTGTTCGCGAAGGGCTATCTGGCGGTCGACGTCTTCTTCCTGCTGTCGGGCTTCGTCATCTGGCTGACCTGGCACGAACGGCTGCGCGATCCCGCCGCGATCCCGCATTTCCTGCAAAAGCGCATCGCCCGCATCTGGCCATTACATGCGGTGATGCTCGGCATGGCGGTCGCGCTGGCGCTGCTGTTGCGCGCGACGGGGCGCGACGATCCCGCCTTCCCGTTCGCACAGCTCCCCTTGCACCTCGCGCTCGTCCAGAACTGGGGGTTCACCGACACGCTCCGCTGGAACGACCCCGCCTGGTCGATCAGCTGCGAACTGGCCGCCTATCTGCTGTTCCCGCTGCTGGTGCTGAGCCTCGACTGGCGCCGCGTGCCGACACCGGTGCTGATCGCGACGGCCGCCGCGCTGCTGCTGGCGCTCCACCTGGCGATGAATGGGGCCGCGACCTTGGGCGAGGACATTCGGCGCTATGGGCTGGTCCGCTGCCTGATCGAATTCGCCGTCGGCTCGATCCTCGCCGCCCTGTACCTGCGCCGGCCACTATTGCGGTGGACGGCAACGGTCGCCGGGCTGGCGACGGCGGGATGGGCCACGGGGCTTCCCGAAACGCTCGCGGCGCCCGTCACCTTCGCGGCCGCGCTGCTCACGCTGGGACTGACCGCCGGCCTGCCGCACCACCCGCTGGAGGGCCGCGCGATCCACTGCCTCGGCGAGATCAGCTATGCGACCTACCTGTCGCATTTCCTGCTCTGGAAGGCGTTCAAGCTCCCGCTCGCCGCCCCCGCGCTGTCACCGCCGCTCGTCGCGCTCTACCTGGCGCTGGTGCTGGCGGCGTCGTTGGCGCTCTACCATGGGATAGAGCGCCCCGCACAACGCCTGCTGCTCAGGCGTCCTCGTTCTCTTCGGCCAGTTCCTCCTGCAACGCATCCAGGATCGCCTGGTTGAAGGCAGGGATATCGTCCGGCTTGCGGCTGGTGATGAGGTTGCCGTCCACCACGACCTGTTCGTCGACCACGTCCGCCCCGGCATTTTCCAGGTCGGTGCGCACCGAAGGCCAGCTCGTCACCCGTCGCCCGTCGACCACGTCCGCCTCGACCAGCAGCCACGGCGCGTGGCAGATCGCGGCAACGATCTTGTCGTCCTCCATGAACTCGGTGACGATCTCCACCGCGCGCTCCTGCAGGCGCATCTTGTCGGGGTTGCCGACGCCGCCCGGCAGCACCAGCGCATCGTAATCGTCTGTGTCGACATCGTCGAGCGTCAGGTCCGGCGTGATGCTCTCCCCCTTCTCGCTGTCGTTGACGACGCCCTGGATCGGATCGGTCTTGATCGAGGCGAGCGTCAGCTGGACGCCGGCGTCGAGCAGCGCCTGACGCGGCTTGAACAGTTCGTCCTGCTCGAAACCGTCGGCGGCGAGCATCAGCACGCGGGCTTGGGCGAGGTCGGCCATGATAATCTCCTGTCGGGAATGCCGGGCCTCAACCAACGCCCACGCCGGCCGTTCCGGAACACGCGGGCGCGCTCACGCATTTTCCGATGACCTGAAGACGATGGCCTGAACACGATGGAGCGCCGGGTGGCAGCGAAGATCATCTATTGCGACGATTCGAAGCCCGGCAGCACCCGCAAGAAGGTGCGCAATGGCTGGGCCTATTATCACGCCGACGGCGAGCGGATCACCGACCGCGACGAGATCGACCGGCTGAACGCCGTCGGCTTGCCGCCTGCCTATCGCGATGCCTGGTTCTGCCCCAAGGCCAACGGCCATATCCAGGCGGTCGGCTGGGATGAGAAAGGCCGCAAGCAATATCGCTACCACACCGGCTTCCGCGAGGCGCAGGAGGCGGCGAAATACGAGAAATGCGCCGATTTCGGCCATTGCCTGCCCAAGATCCGCGCACGCGTCGAGTCCGACCTGTCCGCCCGCGGGCTGGGCAAGGATCGCGCCATCGCCGCCGTCGTCCGCCTGCTCGACATCGGTCACATCCGCGTCGGCAACGAAGCCTATGCGGAAGCGAACGAGAGCTACGGCGCGACGACGCTGCGCAAGGAACACGGGCAGGTCCGCGGCGCGACGCTGAAGCTCCGCTACCGAGGCAAATCGGGCAAGGAGCGCGACATGAAGGTCACCGACAAGCGCCTCGCCGCCACCGTCAAGAAGATGCAGGACTTGGACGAACAGCATCTGTTTGCCTGGGTGGACGATGCCGGCGAAGCGCACCCGGTCACCTCGTCCGACGTCAACGACTATATCAAGCGCGCGTCGGGCGCCGATTTCACTGCCAAGCATTTCCGCACCTGGGGCGCCAGCGTCACCGCGTTCGAGGCGCTCGCCCGGGCCGAAGCAGACCTCAGCCTGAAGGCACTGCTCGAACCCGTCGTCGAACGGCTCGGCAACACGCCCGCGATCGCGCGCAAGAGCTACGTCCACCCGTCGCTCATCGCTCTGGTGAAAAAGGGGCAGAGCGCCTTTCGCAAGGCGCTGCGCCTGCCCCGCTCGGCGCGCTATCTCAGCCGGGAGGAACGCGGCCTGATCGCGTTCCTGGAAGCGGGACAGGATCCGCATATCGCCGCCGCATTGTCCGATCCGCAGCGCTCAGGAGCCCGTGGATCCGATCGCAAGCTGCCCGATCTCAAGGCGGCCGCCTGACGAAAGTGATTCATGGCCAGTAAGACCACCGCAAACGCCGCCGACAAGGCGCCGCTGATCGACGCCGAGGGCGTGCAGAACCAGATCGGCGAACTCTACACCGCCAGCGAGATCTGGCTGCACACCCACTGGCTGCAGATCCTCATCGCGTTCGGGATCGGCACGATCATCGTCTTCGCGCTCCATGGCCTGCGCAAGCTGGGCGAGCGGCTGTGCGGCAAGCCGCTCGGCACCGGCGAACTCGCCCGCCGCGGCTGGGGCACGATCGTCGGGCGGGCGATCACGCGGACCAACAACTTCTTCATCGTCATGCTCGCCGCCAAGCTGGTCGTCGGCTATGCGGGTGCGCCCTCGCAGGTGTCGACCACCGTCAATTTCCTGTGGACGGTCGCCTCCGTCTTCCAGGCGGCGGTCTGGGCGCGCGAGCTGATCCTGGGCGCGATCGAGCATCGCACCAGCAGCGAACATTATTCGGGCGAGGCGCTGCTGAGCGCGATGGGGCTGATCCGCCTGCTCGTCACCGTGGCGCTGTTCGCCATCGCGCTGGTCGTCGTGCTGGACAATCTGGGCGTCAACGTCACCGGCCTGATCGCGGGTCTCGGCGTCGGCGGCATCGCCATCGGCCTTGCCGCGCAGGGCATCTTCGGCGACCTGTTCGCCGCGCTCGCGATCATCTTCGACCGCCCGTTCCGACGCGGCGACAAGATCAGCTACGGCACGACCAGCGGCGTCATCGAATCGATCGGCCTCAAGAGCACGCGCATCCGCGCCTTCACCGGCGAATTGCGCGTCATCAGCAACAAGCAGTTGCTCGACAAGGAAATCCAGAACACCAGCGTGCGCGACCATATCCGCCTCGCCTTCACGATCGGCGTCACCTACGAAACGTCGCCCGATCTGCTGGCGCAGGTGCCGGCGATCATGCGCGAGATCGTGGAGGGCGAAGGCGGCAAGGTCGCCCGATCCAGCTTCGAAACGTTCGGTGCATCCAGCCTCGATTTCGTGCTGCAGTTCGACATTCCGGGGGACGACTGGGCCACCGCGCACCCGATGCGCGATCGCATCATGGTGTCGCTGATCCGCCGCTTCGCCGCCGAACGCATCGGCATCGCCTATCCGACGCAGACCACCTACACCGCCGCGCCCGATGGCACGCTGGTGATGCCATATGCCGTCCCCGAAAAGGGCGACCCGGCCGCATGATCCGGGTTTTAGAACATCCGGTCCGCTGCAACATCGTCACTAAGGCACCTATTCACGGGTGAGCGGTCAGCGCGGCGGCCGCATCTTCAAGCTTTCGGTCAGTCGAGGCTTGCGGGATTGGCCGTTACCCGCCTACAGGATGGCCGGCACTGAAAAGGTGGAGGGGCAAGCCGTGACGACCGTCACCGTCGACGAGATGAAGGCCAGGATCGGCACGGAAAGCGTCTCCGACTGGGTGGAGGTGACGCAGACGATGATCGATCGCTTCGCCGAGGCGACGGGCGATCACCAGTTCATCCACGTCGATCCGGTCGCCGCCGCCGCAACGCCGTTCGGCGGCACGATCGCGCATGGGTTTCTCACTTTGTCGCTGATGCCGCTGCTGTCGTCCAAGGTACCGGATGCACCGCGCATCGAGGGCGCGAAAATGGGCGTCAACTATGGCGGCAACACCGTGCGCTTCCTCACCCCCGTCCGCTCGGGCAGCCGCGTTCGCGGCCGCTTCACCCTGCTCGCCTTCGACGAGAAGCGGCCGGGCCAGTTCCAGCAGACCAATGCCTTCACCGTCGAGATCGAGGGGCAGGACAAGCCCGCGATGGTCGCCGAGTGGATCAGCCAGATCTTCGTCTAACGCTTCTTCGGGAGAAACCCTCATGCGCTCCGCCGTCATCGTCTCCACCGCCCGTACGCCGATCGGCCGCGCCTATCGCGGCGCCTTCAACGCCACGACGCCGCAGGCGCTCGCCGGCCACGCCATACGCCACGCCGTCGAACGCGCCGGGATCGAGGGCGCGGAAGTCGACGACGTGGTGTTCGGCGCCGCGCTCCAGCAGGGTCATCAGGCCGGCAATATCGCGCGGCAGGCCGGGCTGATGGCCGGCCTGCCGACCTCGGTCGCGGGCATGTCGCTCGACCGCCAGTGCGCCAGCGGCCTGATGGCGATCGCCACCGCCGCCAAGCAGATCATCGTCGACGGCATGGACGTGTGCGTCGGCGGCGGCGTCGAGAGCATCAGCCTCGTCCAGACGCCGCAGATGCGCGTCGCTCCCGACAAGGAATTGCTCGCGATGCACGGCGACATCTACATGCCGATGCTCCAGACCGCCGAAGTCGTCGCCACCCGCTATGGCATCGGTCGCGATGCGCAGGATGCCTACGGCCTCCAGTCGCAGCAGCGCACCGCCGCCGCGCAGGCCGCGGGCAAGTTCGACGACGAGATCGTGCCGCTCGGCGCGACGATGAACGTCATCGACAAGGCGACCAAGGAGGTCAGCACAAAGGACGTCACCCTCTCCAAGGACGAGGGCAACCGCGCCGATACCACGCTGGCAGGATTGCAGGCGCTGCAACCGGTCGTTGGACCCGAGGGGCACATCACCGCCGGCAACGCCAGCCAGCTGTCGGACGGCGCCTCCGCATCGGTGCTGATGGAGGAAAGCGTCGCGGCCAGGAAGGGTCTGACGCCGCTCGGCCGCTATGTCGGCATGGCCGTCGCCGGCACCAAGCCCGACGAAATGGGCATCGGCCCGGTCTACGCGATCCCCAAGCTGCTCGAAAAGAACGGCCTGTCGATCGGCGATATCGGCCTGTGGGAATTGAACGAGGCGTTCGCCGTACAGGTCCTCTACTGCCGCGACACGCTCGGCATTCCGGACGAGCTGCTCAACGTCAACGGCGGTGCGATCTCGATCGGCCACCCCTATGGCATGTCGGGTGCCCGCATGACCGGCCACGCCCTGATCGAGGGAAAGCGCCGCGGTGCCAAGTACGTCGTGGTGACGATGTGCGTCGGCGGCGGCATGGGGGCAGCGGGATTGTTCGAGGTGCTGTGAGTTGAAAATCGCGCGGTTCTGAGTTATCTCGGCCGCGGTAGGTTCAAAGTCTACTCCTGAGCCCCGGCCGCTGCTACGGCTGGGGCTCAAATCGTTTGGGGCCCAGGCTGCTACCCGAGCCCCGCCCGGCACCTTACCTGTTGCGCGACACTTCGATGATCTTCACGACCAAAGTCGCGAAGGCGAAGAGCATGCCCAGGATCAGGCACAGGTCAGTAAGATTCAAAGTCCTACTCCTGTACGACGGCAGGATTGCCGCCACCGTCATCGTGGCCGAAACGGCCTTACCGCGCAACCAAGCCCCGTTGCGCTCGTTCTCCCGATCAGACCCTCGACAGGAGACGATGCATGGCCGATCATGACAATCCGCAGGAAATCGCTGCCAAGTTCCTCGGCAAGCTGAAGGACAGTCCGTTCGTGATGATCGGCCTGGTCGACGGCGAGCATTCCGAGCCGATGACCGCGCAGATCGACGAGGATCAGCCCAACACCCTGTTCTTCTTCGCCGGCCGCGACAATCGGATCGCCAAGGGTGGCGATGCCATGGCGCAGTTCGTCGGCAAGGGGCACGACTTCTTCGCCTGCCTCGCCGGCAACGTCGTGCAGGACAATGACCGGGCGCAGATCGACAAGCTCTGGAACAATCAGGTCGAGGCCTGGTTTCCGGGCGGCAAGGAAGATCCCAACCTCACGCTGCTGCGCTTCGAGATCGATAGCGCCGAATTGTGGGAAACCGACATCTCGATCTCCGGCCGGGTCAAGATGCTGTTCGGCGGCACCATCCGCGGTGAGGAATCGAGCAGCCACGCGGTGGTCGGGTCGGTCGCGTGACAGCGCAAGGGGCGGCACTCGACCGCCCCTTCTGAATAGCGTCAGCGGGCGGCCGATCGGCCGCCCGTTTTCATATCAGCCGTGCGCCGCCATCCACTGCTCGACCACCGGCGCCACCGTGTTGCGCCATTTCGAACCGTTGAAGATGCCGTAATGTCCGGCACCTTCCGCCATCAGATAGCGCTTCTTGTCGGCCGGCAGGCTGGTCGCCAGCGTCAGCGCCGCCTTGGTCTGGCCGAGCCCCGAGATATCGTCCCGCTCGCCCTCGATAGCCAGCACCGCCACATCGGTGATCGCCCCCGGATCGACACGGCGTCCGCGGTGCATCATCTCGCCGCGCGGCAAGGCGTGCGTCTGGAAGACGAGATCGACCGTTTGCAGGTAGAATTCCGCCGTCATGTCGCAGACCGAGCGGTATTCCTCATAAAAGCTCTTGGTCGCCTGCGCGCTTTCGCCGTCGCCCTGAACCAGATGTTTGAACATCTCCCAATGCGACATCATGTGGTTGCCGAGGTTCATCGACATGAAGCCGGCGAGTTGCAGGAAGCCGGGATACACCTTGCGCCCCGCACCGGGGTACATCATCGGCACGGTGACGACGACATTCTGTTCGAACCAGGCATGCGGCCGCTCGGTGGCGAGCGTATTGACCGCGGTCGGCGCCTCGCGCGTATCGATCGGGCCGCCCATCATCGTCAGCGTGCGCGGCCGGCAGGGATGGTTGTCCGCGCTCATCAGCGCCGTCGCCGCATAGCAGGGAACCGACGGCTGGCAGACCGCCAGCATATGTGCACCCGGCCCGATTGCCTCCATGAACGCGATCAGGTAATCGATGTAATCGTCGAGGTCGAAATGCCCGTCGCCGAGCGGCACCAGCTTCGCGTCGCGCCAGTCGGTGATATAGACCTCCGCGCTCGGCAGCATCCGCTCCACCGTGCCGCGCAGCAACGTCGCGTAATGGCCGGACATCGGGGCGACGATCAGCAGCCTGGGGCTTCCCTCCACGCCCTCGCGGCGGAAGCGCTTCAACTGCCCGAACGGCTTCTGGAGCACGATCTCCTCGTGCACCGCCACTTGCCGTCCGTCGATCTCGGTATGCGTCAGGCCGAAGGCGGGCTTGCCGCGCGTCGCGGAGGCATGCGCGAACACCTCCAGCGCCGAACTGACCAGCTGCCCGCCGCCGAGATACGACCAAGGATTGGCGGGATTGCGCATCCAGTCCGCACCGAAGGTCGCCATGGCGCTCGCCCCGGCGAGCATCGAGCGTTGCATTTCATAGGCGTCGTAGAGCATGCTGTTTTCTTCACCCATGATAGGTTGCCGTATACGTAACGCAAAATACGGCGGGTTCAATCCGGTCTGAACGCCCGAGACGGACGATGAGGCCCATGGCGGCCAGCCCTCGCGGCGTTGAGCGCACCCGCCTCGCCTGCTAGGCGGCGCGTCATGGCCAAGCCCCCCGTTCCCACCGACCGCCGCCTCGGCGACCTGCGCCTCGTCTGGGAACGCGTGCTGCGCTATCCGCGGCATCTCGTCGCCGCGCTGCTCGCGCTGTGTACGACCACCGCGGCGACGCTCGGCATCCCGTCGGGGTTCAAGCGGGTCATCGACCACGGCTTCGGCCCCGGCTCGAGCGGCACGGTGGCATCGTCGTTCCACTATCTGCTGATGATCGTCGCGGTGCTGGCGGTGGCGACCGCGATCCGCTTCTACTTCGTCTCCTGGCTCGGCGAGCGCGTCGTCGCCGATATCCGCGGCGAGGTGCAAAGCCACCTGCTCGCGCTCACCCCGCGCTTCTTCGAGGAGAACCGCCCGTCGGAAATCGCCTCGCGGATGACGTCGGACACCGCGCTGATCGAGACGGTGGTCGGTAGCACCGTATCGGTGGCGCTGCGCAACACCTTCACCGGCATCGGCGGCATGATCTACCTGTTCACGCTGTCGCCCAAGCTCGCCGGCATGCTGATCCTCGGCATCCCGCTCGTCATCCTGCCGGTGACGATCTTCGGGCGCCGCATCCGCAATCTATCGCGCACCACGCAGGATCGCGTCGCCGACGTCGGCGCGCAGGTGACGCAGACGTTGGGCGCGATGAAGATCGTCCAGGCCTTCGGGCAGGAGGCGCGCGAGGCGGCGCGTTTCCAGACGACGGTGGAAAATACCTTCGCCACCGCCAAGCGCCGCATCGCGCTGCGGGCACTGATGACCGCGATCATGATCGGCCTGATCTTCGGGTCGATCACCCTGGTGGTGTGGGAGGGCGCGAGCGATGTCGCCGCCGGCCATCTGAGCGGCGGATCGATGTTCGCCTTCGTCATCACCGGCGGCATCGTCGCCGGCGCGTTCGGCGCGCTGACCGAGGTTTATGGCGACCTGCTGCGCGGTGCCGGCGCGGCCAGCCGGCTTGCCGAGCTGCTGCGCGAGATGCCGGAGATCACCCGCCCCGCCGCGCCGATGCCGCTGCCCGTACCGGTCACCGGCGCGCTGACCTTCGACGAGGTCGTGTTCCATTACCCGACCCGCCGCGACGTGGCCGCGCTGAACGGCCTCACGCTGGCGGTGCGGCCGGGCGAGACGGTGGCGGTGGTCGGCCCGTCGGGCGCGGGCAAATCGACCCTCTTCCAGCTGGCCGAGCGCTTCTACGATCCGGAGGGCGGCCGCGTGCTGCTCGACGGTGTCGACCTGCGCGAGGCCGATCCCGCCGCGATCCGCGCACAGATCGCGATGGTGCCGCAGGATACGGTGATCTTCGGCGCCAGCGCGCGCGACAACCTGCGCTACGGCCATTGGCAGGCGAGCGACGACGAGTTGTGGGCGGCGGCGGAAGCGGCCAATGCCGCCGACTTCCTGCGCGCCTTGCCGCAGGGCCTCGACACCAACCTGGGCGAAGGCGGCGCGCGCCTCTCCGGCGGCCAGCGCCAGCGCATCACCATCGCCCGCGCGCTGCTGCGCGATGCGCCGATCCTGCTGCTCGACGAGGCGACCAGTGCGCTGGACGCCGAAAGCGAGCGGCTGGTGCAGCAGGCGCTCGAACGGCTGATGGAGAACCGCACGACGCTGGTCATCGCGCATCGCCTCGCGACCGTGCGCGCGGCGGAGCGGATCATCGTGATGGACGCCGGCCGCATCGTCGAGGAAGGGAGCCACGCGACGCTGATCGGTCGCGGCGGCCTGTATGCACGGCTCGCCAGCCTGCAATTCAGCGAAGCGGCCTGACCCCCATACCGTCATCCCGGCGAACGCCGGGATCCATGGACGCCTGCGCGCAGCGTAGGCCCGACTGACGCCGTCCCCTCCCCGCCCCTCCACATCCGTCATCCCCGCGCAGGCGGGGATCCATACTGGCTGACCTTTCGATTCCTGCCCGTCACGCCGTGATTATGGATCCCCGCCTGCGCGGGGATGACGTTGCGTTTAGGTCCAGCCTTGATCCTCTCCCCGCCTAAGCGCATGACGTGCGCGTAAAGCAAAGGAGAGCCCGGCCATGCGCGACTTCGACATCATCGTCTATGGCGCGACGGGCTTCACCGGCCGCCTCGTCGCCGAATACCTCAGCCAGCAGGGCGTCGGCCGCTGGGCGATGGCAGGGCGCAGCCGCGCCAAGCTGGAGGAGGTCCGCGACACGATCGGCGCGCCCGCCGACACGCCATTGGTGGTCGCGGACGCCGACGATCCCGCATCGCTCAAGTCGCTGGCCGAATCGACCCGCGTCGTCATCACCACCGTCGGCCCCTATCAACTCTACGGCGCGCCGCTGGTCGCCGCCTGCGCCGCCGCCGGCACCGCCTATGTCGACCTGTGCGGCGAGCCCGCCTGGATGCGCCACATGATCGACGCGCACCACGCCGCGGCGCAGGCGAGCGGCGCACGCATCGTCTTTTCCTGCGGCTTCGATTCCATCCCCTTCGACCTCGGCGTGCTGACGCTGCAGGAATGTGCCATCGCCCGATACGGCCACCCCGCGCCGCGCGTGAAGGGCCGGGTGCGGACGATGAAGGGCGGCTTTTCGGGCGGCACGGCGGCCAGCCTCAAGGCGACGCTCGCCGCCGCGGCGCGCGATCCGTCGATCCTGGGGCTGCTGTCCAGCCCCTTCGCGCTGACGCCGGGGTTCAGCGGACCGCATCAGCCGACCGGATTGCTCCCCGAATTCGACGCCACGCTCAACACCTGGGTCGCGCCCTTCATCATGGCGGCGATCAACACCAAGAACGTCCACCGCACCAATTACCTGCTCGGCCACCGCTACGGCGCGGACTTCGTGTACGACGAGATGATGGTCGCTGGCCTGGGCGAGATGGGCAGGGCCGCGGCCGACGCCATCGCGAGGCTCAACCCCCTCGCCAGCGACAAGGGACCCAAGCCGGGCGAAGGCCCCAGCAAGGAAGAGCGCGACAGCGGCCATTACGACCTGCTGTTCGTCGGACTGATGCCGGATGGCACACGCTTCGACGCGGTGGTCACCGGCGACCGCGATCCGGGCTATGGCTCGACGAGCAAGATGATCGCCGAGACGGCGCGCTGCCTGCTGGAGACGGAGGGGGCCGGCGGCATCTGGACGCCGGGGGCGTTGCTGGGCACCACCTTGCGCGACCGATTGCAGGAACGCGCCGGCCTGACCTTCACGGCGGGATGACGCGCCAATTCCTCCCCCGGATTTGCGGGGGAGGGGGACCGTTCGGCACAGCCCAATGGTGGAGGGGCCGCCGCAGGCGGTTCCCCCGGCCTGCGCAACGGCCTTACGGCCGCCGCTCCGTCACGCCTTCGGCGTGCCACCTCCCCTGCAAAGGCAGGGGAGGATGTTCACAGCCGATAGAAGGCCACCGCCACGGCGGCGACCAGCAGCGCGACGATCAGCAGCACCGGCACCCGCTTCGCCCGGCGCGCCGCCGCCGCGGCTTCATAGGCCTCCATGTCGAACCAGAACCGCCCCGGCGCACCCATCCGGATCGACCCGTCCGCCACCATCGCCGCGAACGCCTTCGCCTCGCGGGCATCCGCCGGCGTGAAGGGCATGGCATCCGACGCGGTCACCGCATGCGCCTCGACGAAGCGCGGCGCGATCGTGCCGTGGACGAGGTAGCGTTCCCGCACCGTCCCCTTGGGTTCGACGCGGGTCAGCCGCCCGCTCACCGCCGCCGCCCCTGGTGGCGGATGTTCGCCGGCCGGCCGCGCGGGGGCCGCACGCGATCCTTGCGGACCTTGCCGACATGCCGTGGCCCCGGCGCCGCGCCCTTGCCACCGGGCAGTTCGAAGCGCAGCGCGCCCGACACCGGATTGGCCTCCGCCAGCCTCAGGTCGAGTCGCTGCCCCAGCGCATAGGTGTCGCCGCTCTGCTCGCCGACCAGTTCGCGCGCCGCCTCATCGAAGCGGAAATATTCGCCGCCGAGGTCGCGGACGGACATCAGGCCATCGCCGCCGATCCCCTCGACGGTGGCGAAGAAGCCGTAGTTCTGCACGCCGGTGATCCGCGCCGACACCGTCTCTCCGACCTTTTCCGACAGGAACGCCGCGACATAGCGATCGATCGTGTCCCGCTCCGCCTCCATCGCCCGGCGTTCGAGGCCGCTGATCGATTCGCCGATCTGCTCCATCGCCGCCGCATCCGCCGCCGACAATTCGCCCGCCCCCAGCCGGTACGCGCCGACCAGCGCGCGATGGACGACGAGGTCGGCGTAGCGCCGGATCGGCGAGGTGAAATGCGCATAGGAGCCGAGGGAGAGGCCGAAATGCCCCTGGTTGGCGGGCGCGTAATAGGCCTGCGTCTGCGTGCGCAGCACCTGCTCCATCACCTGCGGGCGGAAATCGGCATCCCCTACCCGCTCCAGCACATGGTTGAACGTCGCCGGGCGGATCACCTGCCCCAGCGCGAAGGGCACGCCGAACGTCTCCAGATAATCCTTCAGCGCGACCAGCTTCTCGCGGCTCGGCGGTTCGTGGACGCGATACATCACCGGCGCCTTCTTCGCTTCCAGCGCCTTGGCGGCGGCGACATTGGCGGCGATCATGTAATCCTCGATCAGCCGGTGCGCATCGAGCCGCTCGCGCGGGGCGACCGACATGATCCGCCCCTTCTCGTCCAGCACCACGCGCCGTTCGGGCAGGTCGAGGTCCAGCGGCTCGCGCGCGTCGCGCGCCTTGGCGAGCGCGCGCCAGCAGTCCCAAAGGTGACGGAGGGTTGTATCAAGCCCCTCCCCTTCAGGGGAGGGGTTGGGGTGGGGGACGCGAGCGGTGGTCTCGGTGAGACCTTCCCCACCCCCGACCCCTCTCCTGAAGGGGAGGGGCTTTCCATCGATGATCGCCTGCGCCTCTTCATACGCCAGGTTCGCCGCGATCCGCACGCGCGCGCGGGTGAAGCGCCAGCTTTCGAGCTTGCCCGCGCTCGAAATGCGCAGGTGGCAGGCAAGCGCCGCGCGATCCTCGCCCTCCTTCAGCGAGCAGACCTCGGCAGACAGCACCTCGGGCAGCATCGGCACGACGCGGTCGGGGAAATATACCGAATTGCCCCGCCGCCGCGCCTCGCGGTCGAGCTCCGAGCCGGGACGCACGTAGAAACTGACATCCGCGATCGCGACCACCGCCTGCCAGCCGCCGTCCTCGTGCGGCGCGGCCCAGACGGCATCGTCGTGATCGCGCGCATCGGCGGGATCGATCGCGACGATCGGCAGGTGCGTCAGGTCCTCGCGATCATCGCCCAGCGGCGTCTCGGCCATCCGCTCCGCCTCGTCGAGCGTGTCACCCGAAAACACATCGGGAATGCCGAGCTTGTGGATCGCGATCAGCGAAAAGCTCCGCGGCGCGAACGGATCGCCCAGCCGCTGCACCACGCGCACGCTGATCCGCGGCGGCCGCCCGGTCATCTCGGCCATCACCAGATCGCCCGCCTCGGCCCCGCCCGTGTCGGACACGGGGAACTCCCGCCGGTCCTTTTTCTCGACGCCGGTCAGCCAGAAGCGCCCCTCCCCACCGACGGCGCCTTCCTGCCGCAACACGCCGAGCACCTGTTCGGACGCTTTGGCCAGCACCTTCATCGGGTGCGCGATCCAGCCGTTGCCCGCCTCTTCGGTGCGCGCGAGGATGCGCTCGCCGATGCCGAGCGCGCCCCGCTTGCGCTCGCGCACCCGCAGTCGCGGCGCGGGCGTCTCCGCCTCCCAGCGATCGGGCACCGCCCACACCGTGCCGCCGTCGTCGACCGCGGCGATGCGCAGCACCGTCACCTTGGGCAGGCCGCCCATCTTGTGAAAGGCGCGGCCGGGCGCGCTGTCGATCAGCCCCTCGTCCGCCATGTCCTTGAGCAGCGCCTTCAGCGCGATCTTCTCCTGCGCGGTCAGGCCGAACGCCTTGGCGATCTCGCGCTTGCCGGCAGGCACTTCGGAACGCTCGATGAAGTCGAGGATCTGCGCCTGCGTCGGCAGGCCGGGTCTGGTTTTCTTTGCCACGGGTGAGAGATAGGGGGCGAAGCAGCCTTCGTCATCGGATTGTTTCCGGCTAAGGGCGGCGCATGTCCGTCACCATCGCCGCGCTCTATCATTTCACCCGCTTCGCCGACCCGGACGCCCTGCGCGCGCCGCTGCTGGCGATGTGCGAGGCGGAAGGGGTGCGCGGCACTCTGCTGCTCGCGGCCGAGGGCATCAACGGCACCATCGCCGGCCCGGCCGAGGGGATCGCGGCGGTGCTCGCGCATATCCGCGCCCTGCCCGGCTGCGCCGCGCTGGAGGTGAAATACGCCGCCGCCGAGGCCATGCCCTTCCACCGCACCAAGGTGCGGCTGAAGCGCGAGATCGTGACGATGGGCGAACCCGGCCTCGATCCGACCGACACCGGCACCTATGTCGAACCCGCCGACTGGAACGCGCTGATCGCCGATCCGGACACGGTGCTGATCGACACGCGCAACGATTACGAGGTCGGCGTCGGCACCTTCGCCGGCGCGATCGACCCGGCAACGCAGAGCTTCCGCGACTTCCCCGCCTGGTTCCGCGCGCATCGCGAGACGCTGCTCGCCGGCAAGGCGCGCGTCGCGATGTTCTGCACCGGCGGCATCCGCTGCGAAAAGGCCACCGCCTTCCTCAAGGCGGAAGGGGTAGAGGACGTCTTCCACCTGAAAGGCGGCATCCTGCGCTACCTGGAGGAGGTGCCGGCGGAGCGAAGCGCGTGGCAGGGCGAATGCTTCGTCTTCGACGAACGCGTCGCCGTCGGCCATGGCCTGGCGGAGGGGACGCATGGCCTGTGCCGGGCATGCCGCATGCCCGTGTCCCCCGAAGACCGCGCCTCGCCGCTGTACGAGGACGGCGTCGGCTGCCCGCGCTGCCACGCGACGCGCGATGCCGCGGACCGAGCGCGCTACGCCGAACGCCACCGCCAGGCGCTGCTCGCCGAAGCGCGCGGCGAGGCGCATGTCGGGCGGCGGTATGAGGCGTAAGCCTGGCTGCCTTTGATTCCACGCGAAGACGCGAAGGCATGCCCTGCGCGGCAGCGCACCTGATTATCCAACCGTTGAAGATGAGCGCCGCTACCGCGGCAAGCGCGACACCTCCGCGCCTCCGCGCCTCCGCGTGAACCAAACGCCCAGAATCACGAACCGTCCTGCGCCTGCCCTCACCCTTCCGGCGCTACGCGCCTCCCTCCCTCTCCCATCGGGAGAGGGAAGAGACGGCGAGGCCGTCGAAAGGGTGAGTGTGGCTGCATTTGATTCCACGCGAAGACGCGAAGAAGAGAGGTTCACGCGGAGGCGCGGAGGCGCGGAGGTGTCGCGCTTGCCGCGGCAGCGGCGCTCATCTTCACACGGGTGCGATTATCAGGTGCGCTGCCGCGCACGACATATCTCCGCGCCTCCGCGCCTCCGCGCCTCCGCGCCTCCGCGTGAACCAAAACGCCGAAGCGAGACGGACCGCCCCGCCCCCATCCTCACCCTATCGCCGTCTCTTCCCTCTCCCATCGGAGGAGGGAGGGAGCGCCGCAGGCGCGGAAGGGTGAGGGTGAGCGCGCGACGGCCCGCTCCGTCAATAGGCGCGCGCCAGCAGCACGCGCTCCACCGCGGGCGCGCCGGTGAACACGCATGCCCCGTCCGCCGGTGCCTGATCGCCGGGCGCGTTGCGGATCGTCAGCTTGAGCGCCTTCAACCGCTCCACCACCGCGTCCAGTGCCGCGCCGGTCGGGCGCGACCATTGCACCTCGACCCAGCCGGGGTTCTTCACCCCTTCCGCAAAATGCGCCTCCACCGCCGCGAAGTCCGCCGCGGCCACGATGTTCGCCTTCAGCCGTTCGGTCGCCTGCTCGTGCAGCGCCTGCTGGATCGCGGCGAGCAATGCCGGCGCGTCCGCCTCGAAGTCGCCGCGCGGCATCACCTGCGCATCCAGCTTGCCGTCCGCGCGGTACAGCCGGTCGCGGCGGATCACCGACACGTTGCCGCCCGCCATGTCGCGCCCGCCGATCTCGATGACGATCGGCGCGCCCTTCTTCACCCAGCCCCAGCGCTTGGTCGCCGCCTTGGCAGGCTTGAGGTCGAGCAACGCGCGCACCGGCTCGCCCAGCGCCGTCAGCCCGGCGAGGTTCGACTGGATATCCTTGGCATAAGCGATCAGCGCCTCGTCCTCGGGCTGGTCGCGCAGCATCGGCACGATCACGATCTGCCACGGCGCGATCCGCGGCGGCACGCGCAGGCCGTCGTCATCGCCATGCACCATGATGACGCCGCCGATCATGCGGGTCGAAACGCCCCAGCTCGTCGTGTTGGCGAGTTCCAGCTCGCCGCTGGCATTCTGGAAGCGGATGTTCTGCGCGTGCGCGAAATTGGTGCCGAGGAAATGGCTGGTGCCCGCCTGCAGCGCCTTGCCGTCCTGCATCATCGCCTCGATGCTGTAGGTCGCGACCGCGCCCGGGAAGCGCTCGTTCTCGGGCTTCTCGCCGGCGACGACCGGCAGCGCGAGGCAATCCTCGGCGAAGCTGCGATACACCTCCAGCATCCGCTGCGTCTCCTCACGCGCCTCGTCGGCGGTGGCGTGCGCGGTATGCCCCTCCTGCCACAGGAACTCGCTGGTGCGCAGGAACATGCGCGTCCGCATCTCCCAGCGGACCACGTTGGCCCATTGGTTGATGAGCACGGGCAGGTCACGCCACGATTGCACCCAGCGGGCGAAGGCGGTGCCGATCACCGTCTCCGACGTCGGCCGCACCACCAGCGGCTCCTCCAGCTTCGCGGCGGGATCGGGCTTCAGGCCGCCATGCCCGTCCGGGATCAGCCGGTGATGGGTGACGACCGCCATCTCCTTGGCGAAGCCCTCGACATGCTCCGCCTCCTTTTCGAAATAGGACAAGGGGATGAACAGCGGGAAATAGCAATTCTCATGCCCCGTCGCCTTGATCCGGTCGTCGAGCAGCCGCTGGATCCGCTCCCAGATGCCGTAGCCCCATGGCCGGATGACCATGCAGCCGCGCACGCCCGATTCCTCGGCGAGGTCGGCCTCGGTGATGACGGATTGATACCAGGCGGCGAAATCGGCCTCGCGGGTGACGGAAAGAGCGTGCTTCATGGCGCGGCGAATATCGGCTAATCCCTTCCCCGTCACCCCGCACGTTGCGGCGAGGAGGCCGCCGCCCTGCGCAGGTAGACATGCTCGTGCGTCAGCTTGCGCAATGCATCTTCGCTGGATGCCGCCGCCGCAGCCGGAAACTCGGGTGCGAGCGTCCGCTGGCTGACCGCCACGGTGGCGACGCCGTCGACGATGCCGCCTTCGCGATGCATCGCCGTGGCGGCGATCGTCCGGTCGACCGGCAACGGATCGAGCGTAATGCCCCGACCATGATCGGGCAGCACGATGATCTCGTTGTGCGCGACATAGGCCGGAAAGGCGACGGCATAGGGCGCGTCGGCATTGGGACCCGGCTCGCGCGTCCAGTCGACTGCCGCGCCCAGTTGCATCCCGTTCAGTTCCAGCGCGCCGTCCTGCCAGTCGAGCGCCGCGACCCCGTCGACCGACAGCGTCTCGACACCCGCAGCGGGATCGAACCGGGCGGACACCGTAGTCGGCGTGATATACGGGTAACTCTTGCGCCATGTCTCGCGCAGCGATCGCTCGCGGACATCGGACGACAGTTCGCCGAATTGCCGGTTGAGCGTGGTGGCGGCGTCGCCGCGAAAGGTAAGCTCGCCATGCACCGGCACCGGCTTGTCCAGCCCGGCCGACGCATCCAGCCGCAGCACGGTCGCGATAAACGGCTGTTCGGCGGGCGGCGGCATCATCGGCACCAGCGCCGCGCCGCTGGCCTGCACCGGCAGCCCCCAGCGGAAGGCGGGCGTGCGGATCGCCGCCAGATGGCGGTCCCCCTTGCGCGTACCGTCCAGCCAGTAATCGCGCCCGCCGATCGTCGCGCGGACCAGCACGTGGTTGAATGCGCCGGCACCGGGCAGCCTGCCGGGGATCGTGTCACCGAGGCCGCTGGCGTTGACCAGCACCGGCTGCGCCTGGATGCCGAGCGCATGGAGCATCGACAGCAGCAGCACCGTCTTGCCCTTGCAATCGCCATAACGACGGCGCCAGGTTTCGTCCGCGGCGGCCGGAACATAGCCGCCATCGTTCAGCCCGACGAACAGGTAGCGCACCTGGTCCTGCACCAGCGCCAGCGCCGCCTCCGCCCGCGACACCGGATCGCGCGTCTGCGCCGCGATCTTCGCCGCCTCCGCCGCGAGGGGGCTGTCGGGCGAGAGCGTCGCCGCCTTCGCATATAGCGGCGCCATCACACCGGACACTTGCGCCCAGTCGCGCCAGTCGGAGAATTGCACCTCGTCCGCCTCGCGGAAGCGCGGCGGCGCGCCCTTGGGCAGCACCGGTGTCCGCAGCCCGGCCACATCCAGCGACAGCGTGGTCGTCGCGCCCTTCGCGACCTCTGGCATCGGCAGGCCGTTCAACACGTGCCAAGTGATCGCGTCGCTATGGCCCCATTGCGCCGTGAGGCGCGACTGGAGCGCACCGGCAACGAAGTTCGCCCAGCGTTCGTGATGGCCGTCGAGGGCAGGGTCACGATGGCGCTGCGTCGCCGCGAGGTCGACGATATCGCCTACCTGCAATCCCGCGATCTGCAACGTGGCGGTCAACCGGCCGTCGAGCGAGGCGCGCTCCAGGTCGGTTTCGCGATGCAGCACGGTGAACTGCTGGTCCTTCAACACGTCGATCACCTTGCCGCCGCGCAGGATGTGGAGGTGGTGAACGGTCAGCTGGTCGAGTTCTGGATTCCACGGCAGCGTTACGTTCGCCGCCTTCGCCAGACCATCGGAGGACAGGACCTCCATGGCGTCGTTCCAATAGGCGACCGTGGCGCCGTCCGGATCGAAGCGGACTTGGCTGTCGCGCAGCAGCCACCGCGCGCCCAGCGCCGCGGGCGCATCGCCATGCGCCGGGATGGACACCCGGCTGACCCAGGCCGCTGGCGGAGCGATCGGGACGGCCTGTCCTGCCTGTGCGGCGGCATTGCCCTGCCCCGCGAACGTCAGACCGACCATCACCGCGAACAACGACCGTGGCTTCATCCCGACCCTTTTCGCCGCCCGCATCATCCCACGATCCGGGCCCGGCACCGGCACCCGTCATGGCGCGCGCAGCTTACAGGCCGCTGACATGAGTCGGATTTGGAGCATGTCGTGATGCCCCCGCCAGCATCCGCTTGCCGCGCAGGTACATCTCGACGCGTTGCGCGGTGAACAGGCCGAGCGCCAGCGCCATCAGCACGTCGGTGATCGCCATCGGATCGAGCCCCGCCGGTCCGCCGAGCGTCACCGCCTCGCGCGCGCCGCTGCGCACCACGATCAGCACGACGATGAAGAGGAGCGCGGCGGGCGACGACGTCTGCCCGAGCGTATGCGTTTCGGGATCGAGCGTGATCCGCATCATCTTGCCCCGCTGCCAGCCCAGCGCCGCCCCAAGGCCGAGCGCACCCAGGCAGAACAGCCAGCCGAGCCCCTGCGGCGGGTGCGCGGCAAAGGTGAAAC
This sequence comes from Sphingomonas cellulosilytica, assembly GCF_052321755.1. Lineage (NCBI taxonomy): Bacteria > Pseudomonadati > Pseudomonadota > Alphaproteobacteria > Sphingomonadales > Sphingomonadaceae > Sphingomonas > Sphingomonas cellulosilytica. Next base: position 142,582 of record NZ_JBQRTT010000005.1, on the reverse strand, counting down.
CGATCACCACCGCATAGACCGCCGGCAGGATCCACAGCCGTTCGAGCTTCAACGGCCGCACCCGGCTCATCCGCCGCCAGCGCAGCGCCATGACGATCGCGATGACGACGAACGGGATCGCATAGCTGATCCACCCGCCCGGTTGCTGCGTGTGCATGTGCGTATCCCCCTGCCGTCACCCCGTTAGCGGCAGGAGGTTATACGCTTTCGGCAACGCCTGCCAGCAGGCGCCCTGCCGTTACTCGGCGGCCTCGGCCAGCGGCCGCTCCTTCCACACCAGCACCGGCTTGCGTGCCGCCTGCGTCTCGTCGAGCCGTGCGCGCGGCGCGAAATGGGGGGCCGATTTCAGCGCCGCATCGCCTGCCTTCGCCCGTTCCGCGACGTGGCGCAGCGCGCCGATGAACTGGTCGAGCGCCGCCTTGGATTCGGTTTCCGTCGGCTCGACCAGCATCGCGCCGTGGACGACCAGCGGGAAATAGACCGTCATCGGGTGGAAACCCTCGTCGATCAGCCCCTTGGCGATATCCAGCGTCGAGAAACCCTCGGCAAGGTTGGCGTCGGAGAAGATCGCCTCGTGCATGCACGGCCCCGCGCCCGCGAACGGTGCGTCAAGCGTGCCTTCCAGGCTGCGCAGCACGTAATTGGCGTTCAGCACCGCATCCTCGGCGACCTGTTTCAGGCCGTCGGCGCCGTGGCTGAGGATATAGGTCAGCGCGCGTGTGAACATGCCCATCTGGCCATGGAAGGCGACCATGCGGCCGAAGCTGCCGGCGTGATGCTCGCCCGCCGTTTCCTCTTCCACCAGCACGAACTGCTCGCCCTGCCGCTCGACGAAGGGCAGCGGCGCGAACGGGGTGAGCGCTTCGGAAAACACCACCGGCCCCGAACCCGGCCCGCCGCCGCCGTGCGGCGTCGAAAAGGTCTTGTGGAGGTTGATGTGCATCGCATCGACGCCGAGGTCGCCCGGCCGCACCCGGCCGACGATCGCGTTGAAGTTGGCGCCGTCGCAATAGACGTAGCCGCCCGCGTCATGCACCGCGTCGGAGATCGTCCTGAGATCGCGCTCGAACAGGCCGCAGGTGTTGGGATTGGTGATCATCACGCCCGCGACGTCCGGCCCCAGCCGCGCGATCAGCGCCGCCGTGTCGACGCGGCCGTCCGCCGTCGCCGGGATGTCCTCTACCGCAAAGCCGGCGAAGGCGGCGGTGGCGGGGTTGGTGCCATGCGCCGATTCGGGAACGAGGATGACCTTGCGATGCCCCTCGCCGCGCGCTTCCAGCGCCGCCTTGATCGCGAGGATGCCGCACAGCTCGCCATGCGCGCCCGCCTTGGGGCTCATCGCGACGCTGGTCATGCCGGTCAGCGTCACCAGCCAGTGGCTGAGCTGGTGGATCACCTCCAGCGCGCCCTGCACCGTATCGACCGGCTGCAACGGGTGCACGTCGGCGAAGCCGGGCAGCCGCGCCATCTTCTCGTTCAGGCGCGGATTGTGCTTCATCGTGCACGAACCGAGCGGGAACAGCCCGAGGTCGATGGCATAATTCTGGCGGCTGAGGCGCGTATAGTGCCGCACCGCCTCCGGCTCGGCGAGGCCGGGCAGGCCGATCGGCGCCTTGCGGCCGAGGTCCCCCAGCCGCGATCCGGCGACGTCGCCCTCGGCGAAGTCGACGCCGGTCGTCTCGGTGTCGCCGATCTCGAAGATCAGCGCTTCCTCCAGCATCAGTGCCCGATTGCCGGTGAAGGTCGCGGCCGTCTCACCGCTGCGCGCGGTCATTTCGGGGCGCCAGCCGCTCTGGTTGATGCTCATGCCAGGACCTCCTCGAGTGCGGCGGCAAGGGTTTCGACATCCTCCGCGCTGGTCGTCTCGGTCACCGCGACGATCAGTCCGTTGGCGAGGTCCGCCTCGCCCGGATAGAGCCGCCCGAGCGACACGCCGGCCAGGATGCCGCGATCGGCGAGCGTCCGTACGACCGGGCGCGCCTCCTTGGGCAGCTTCAGCGTGAATTCGTTGAAGAAGGTGTGCGTGACCAGCTCGACGCCCGGCACCCTGGCGAGCCGATCGGCCGCACGGCAGGCACCGGCATGGTTGATCCCGGCAAGCCGCCGCAACCCCTTTTCGCCCAGCAGCGTCATGTGGATCGAGAAGGCGAGCGCGCACAGCCCCGAATTGGTGCAGATGTTGCTGGTCGCCTTTTCACGGCGGATATGCTGCTCGCGCGTCGACAGCGTCAGCACGAAGCCGCGACGCCCGTCCGCGTCCACCGTCTCGCCGCACAGGCGCCCCGGCATCTGGCGGACGTATTTGTCCTTGCAGCCGAACAGCCCGACATAGGGGCCGCCGAACTGGAGCCCGACGCCCAGCGACTGGCCTTCGCCGACGACGATATCGGCGTCCATCTCGCCCGGCGCGCGGATCGCGCCCAGCGCGACCGGCTCGGTGACGACGGCGATCAGCAGCGCCTTCCTGGCGTGGCAGGCATCGGCGAGCGGCTGGAGGTCGGCGATGCGGCCGAGGATGTCGGGATATTGCACCACCACGCACGACGTGTCGGCGTCGATCCCGGCGATCAGCGCATCGATGTCCGTCTCCGCCGTCAACGCCGGCGTCGATGTTTCCAGCGTGTCGCCGGTATATTTGGCCATCGTCCGGGCGACGCTGACGTAATGCGGATGCAGCCCGCCCGACAGGATCGCCTTCGACTTGCGGGTAATCCGCCGCGCCATGCCGATCGCCTCCCAGCAGGCGGTCGAGCCGTCGTACATCGAGGCATTGGCCACGTCCGTGCCGAGCAGGCGCGCGACCTGCGTCTGGAACTCGAACAGCATCTGCAACGTGCCCTGCGCGATCTCGGGCTGATACGGCGTATAGGCGGTCAGGAACTCGCCGCGCTGGATCAGGTGGTCGACGCTGGCGGGCACATGATGCCGGTACGCGCCCGCGCCGAGGAAGAACGGCACCTCTCCCGCCACGGTGTTCTTGCGGGCGAGCGCCGTCATGTGCCGCTCCACCGCCAGTTCGGAGGCGTGGTTGGCGAGGCCTTCGACAGGCCCGGACAGGCGGGCGGCCTCAGGCACGTCGACGAACAGGTCGTCGATCGATCCGGCCCCGATGACCGACAGCATCGCCTGACGATCAGGCTGGGTAAGCGGCAGGTAGCGCATTTTCTACTCCCAACCCCTCCCCTTCAGGGGAGGGGCAAGGGGTGGGGGACGTCTCACCGAAACCAGCGCCCGCGGACAGCCCCCACCCCAACCCCTCCCCTGAAGGGGAGGGGCTCCAAGTTACATCAAAGCTTCGCGACGAACGCCTCGTAGGCGGTCTCGTCCATCAGCGAATCCAGTTCCGAGGCATCGCTGAGCGTGATCTTGAAGAACCAGCCCTCGCCCTCGGGATCGGTGTTCACCAGCCCCGGCTCGTCGGCGAGCGCGGTGTTGCCTTCCAGCACGTTGCCCGACACCGGCGCATAGACGTCCGACGCCGCCTTGACCGATTCGACCACTGCGGCCTCGTCGCCCTTGGCCAGGCTCTTGCCGTCCTCCGGCACGTCGACGAACACGATGTCGCCGAGCTGCCCTTGCGCGTAATCGGAGATGCCGACCGTGCCGATGTCGCCATCGACGTCGACCCATTCGTGATCCTCGGTGAAGTAACGGCTCATCTCACTTGCCTCCTGCACGAACGTAGCGATGGGGAACGAAGGGCATCGGCGCGACCGTTGCCTCGTGGATCTTGCCGCGCTGGACGAGGCGCAGCGGCGTGCCGGGCGCGGCCAGTTCGGCGGGAACATAGGCCATGGCGATCGGCGCACCGACGCTGGGGGCGAAGCCGCCGCTGGTGACGCGGCCGATCACCGCGCCGTCGGCATCGACGACGCTCGCGCCCTCGCGCACCGGCTGGCGCCCGGCGACCGACAGGCCGACGCGCTTCACCGCCGCGCCGCCCTCGCGCTCGGCGAGGATGCGGGCCGCACCGGCGAAATCGCCCGCCTCGCGCCGCCGCTTCGACAAGGCGAAGCCGAGGTCGGCCATCACCGGCGTCGTCTCGGGATCGAGGTCGTGGCCGTAGAGCGGCAGCCCTGCTTCCAGCCGCAGCGAATCGCGCGCACCGAGGCCGATCGGCTTCACCTCGGGCTCGGCGCACAGCGCATCGGCAAAACCTTCGGCGGCTTCGGCGGGAATCGAAATCTCGACGCCGTCCTCGCCGGTGTAGCCCGACCGGCTGATCCACAGTTCATGGCCGTTCCAGGCGAACGCGCCCGCGGTCATGAACACCAGCTGGTCGACACCCGGCACCAGCCGCGCCACCGCCGCGACCGCCTGCGGCCCCTGCACCGCGAGCAGCGCCTGGTCTTCCATCAGGTTCATGGTGATATCGTCGGGCAGCACGTCGAGCAGATAGGCGAGATCGTCGTACTTGGTCGCGCCGTTGACGACGACATAATGGCTCGCCTCGCCGAAGGGATGCGCGCCTTCCGCCGGCAGCGTCGTCACCATCAGGTCGTCGAGGATGCCGCCTTCGTCGTTCAGCAGCAGCGAATAGCGGATCCTGGCGGCGCCGAGGCCGGCGATATCGCCCGGCAGCACAGCCTCCAGCGCCTTGGCGACGCCGTCTCCGGTGAAGCCCACCTGCCCCATGTGACTGACGTCGAACAGCCCGGCATGCTCGCGCGTCCACAGATGCTCGGCCATGATGCCTTCATACTGGACGGGCATCTCGTAACCGGCGAACGGCACCATCCGGCCACCGCGGGCGCGGTGCCAGGCGTCGAGCGGGAGCAGCTGGATCGCGGGTTCGTCGCCCTCATCCACGCCATCGAGCGGGTCGGGCAACATCTCTGGCAGCGAATCGCTCATCAACCGTCTCCAAGCAAGGCACGGGATCGAGCAACGGCGCAGCGCCGCATCCGATCCGTCGAACCCCCTCTGTCACGGTGACCTGAGAGCTTTCACCCGGCTTGCTGGTGGTGCCGGACTTACCCCTTCGGTGGCCCCTCGAAGGGGCGCTTTCCAGAGTGTCGAGTGAGGCGGCGCGCGGTCCGTTTGCCTGAGAGATTCCGGGGTGGTTGCTCCTTCGGCGGCCCCCTTCACCAGAGGCTCTCTCCCGCGCGCGCCCATGCCGGCGAACCGGCATCGACACAGCGGGCTCTGGCCGGGGCGGCGGGGTTAGTCAATCGGGAAAGCAGACAGGTCGCTGTTCCGTCGTCCAGGCATGCGAGGCGATAACACACCTGGAATGCGGCAGGTCGCGCTCAGCGCCCTGCGTTACGCTTCGGCAGATCGTCGGCACCCGGTGGCTCATGCGCTGCCATGACGCCGCGCAGCAACGCATCACCTTCGCCGGACGTGGACAGCAATGCAGGATCGCCATCGTCGGTCATCAGGATGAAGCGCGCGCGGCCGATGCGCACGTCCTGGTGTGTCGTTGCCTGTTTGGTCGTCAAACGCACCGGCCAGCCGAACCGGCGGGCAGCCGATCGCAAGCCCCACATCACCGACGGCATTTCCTCCGCGGTGAACTCAAGGCTCAGACGAGCATCAGGAAGCGACAGCAGTTCCATGGTCCCGTCGCCGACTATGGCCCTTTACAGGCCCTGACTCAAGTCGGCGGTGCGAAACGCCGCCTCGATCACCGCGCCCCAGCTGCCGTATCTCGCGAAGAACCAGTCGGCGCCCGGCCCGACCGGATCACCATATTTACGCAGGTTGCGAGCCGCCATCATGGCGACCACGTCGGCGGGATCATCGGCCCGCGCCGCCTGCTTCACCATATTGCGCCGCGCGACGCAATGACGGGCGATCGCCTCTTCCGACCAGCCGGCGTCACGCAGCGGGTCCACCTCGTCGCGCAGCCGGCGGACCGCGGCGACGTAGGCCGCACGCCTCGCCGCCACGTCATCCGGCATCTCAGCGCTGCGCGTTATACTTCAGCTGGTCGTCGGTCAGCTGGAAGCCCACCAGCGCCTCGAACGTCGCGCTAAGCACGGCGCGGCGGATTTCGGGCCGCGACAGCGGGTCGGTGGCGGCATCCTCGTCGCCGGCCTTGCGCTTCTTGGTGAGTTCCTGGCGCACCTCGTCGGGCAGCGTCGCCGCGCTGCGGGCGATCTGCGTCGAGGCGCTGCCGCTCGCCTGCGCGCGCGCCTGGCCGGCATCGAAGTGGATGGCGATCTGGCCGGTGCGCTTCGCGGCCACCGCGCTGCCGCCACGCACGATCGCGATGTAATAGGGCAGCACCACGTCGCGCGGGCCGTCCGTACGGGTGCGGCGGGCATCGACGTCGAAGGTGATGGTGGTGGCGATCTGGTCGCCGGCGTCGCTGCAGGTGCCGCGCACGTGCGTCATGTTGGCGACCACGTCGATCGCGCTCGCATCGCGGCTGGTCGCGGGGTCGAACAACGTGATGTCGCCGGTGCCCGCGGCGACGCCCACAGTCGGGCAGGCGGAGCGCACGGCGGTGATGCCGCCTTCCACGATCTCCCCCTTGCCGGCGCATCCGGAGACGAGGAGCGCAAGGGCGGACAGGCCGAGAAGCGGGGTTTTCACGGGAACGCGTACCTTTGTCGAACGGGCCAAGCCTCGCGCGGGCAAGCCGGCGGTGCGGCGCGCACCATAGGAACCGCCTTTCGCACACGCAAGCAATCGCGTAGAGCGCCCAGCCATGGCATCCCTTCCCGATCCGCACGCGGACAAGCTGCCCCTCGACCTGCTGATCGCCGCGCCGCGCGGCTTTTGCGCCGGCGTCGACCGCGCGATCCGCATTGTCGAACTCGCGATCGAAAAGCACGGCGCGCCCGTCTACGTTCGGCACGAGATCGTCCACAACAAGTTCGTCGTCGATACGCTGAAGGCGAAGGGCGCGGTGTTCGTCGAGGAGCTGGACCAGGTGCCCGACGGGGCGCCGGTCGTGTTCTCGGCGCACGGCGTGCCGAAATCGGTGCCCGCCGCGGCGCAGGATCGCGGCCTCGACTATCTCGACGCGACCTGCCCGCTCGTCTCCAAGGTGCATCGCCAGGCCGAACGGCTGGTCGCCGCCGGCCGCCACATCATCTTCATCGGCCATGCCGGCCACCCCGAAGTCGTCGGCACCTTCGGCCAGGTGCCGCCGGGCGCCATGTCGCTGATCGAGACGGTGGCGGATGCTGAGGCCTTCGTGGCCGTCGATCCCGCCAATCTCGCCTTCCTCACCCAGACGACGCTGTCGGTGGACGATACGGCGGCGGTGGTCGCGGCGCTGCAACGGCGCTTTCCGGAGATGCAGGCGCCGCGCGGCGAGGATATCTGCTATGCCACCTCCAATCGCCAGGCGGCGGTGAAGGCGATCGCCGGCGCCTGCGATGCCATGCTGGTGATCGGCGCGCCCAATTCCTCCAATTCGGTGCGCCTCGTCGAAGTGGCCGAGCGCGAGGGCGTTCCCGCCCGGCTGATCCAGCGCGCCGCCGACCTCGACTGGACCTTCCTGGAAGGCGTCGGCACGCTCGGCGTCACTGCCGGCGCCTCCGCTCCCGAAATGCTGGTGCGCGAACTGGTCGACCTGCTCTCCACCCGCTTCGACGTCACCGAGCGCGAGGAAGAGACGACGCGCGAGACGATCGCCTTCAAGCTGCCGCGCGGCCTGGACGCCGCGGCCTGACGCAACCGGCCCGTCATCCCCGCGGGGCCGGGGATGACGCGGGCGACGATGATCCAGCGGCGGGCGCTGCGGGAGGGGGAAGAGGATGGCCGTCTACACGCAGGTTCCGGCGGAAGCACTGGCCGCGTTCCTTCGCCGCTACGACGGGGTCGGCGATCTCGTCTCCGCCAAGGGCATCGCCGAGGGGGTGGAGAACAGCAACTACCTCGTCGACACCACGGCCTCGCGCTTCATCCTGACGCTGTACGAGAAGCGCGTCGATGCCGGCGACCTGCCCTTCTTCCTCGACCTGCTCGACCATCTCGCCACGCGCGGCCTGCCGGTACCGCCCGCGGTCAAGGATCGCGACGGCGTGGCGATCCAGACGCTGGAGGGGCGGCCCGCCTGCCTGATCCGCTTCCTCACCGGCGTGTCGCTGACCCAGCCGACGCCCGATCAGGCGCAGACCGCGGGCGCCGCGCTCGGCCGGCTCCACGCCGCCGCCGCCGATTTCGCGGGCACGCGCGCCAACAGCCTGGGGGTGGCGGACTGGCGCCCGCTGCTGGAGCGCTGCGGCGCCGACCTCGATACGGTCGCCCCCGGCCTGTTCGCCCGCATCGACAGTGCCCTTGCCGCCGTCGAGGCGGCCTGGCCGCACGACCTGCCGCACAGCGTCATCCATGCCGACCTGTTTCCCGACAATGTGCTGATGCTCGGCGCAGAGGTGACCGGACTCATCGATTTCTACTTCGCCTGCCGCGACATCCGCGCCTATGACGTCGCGGTGATGCATACCTCCTGGGCTTTCGACCCCGCCGGCTCTCCCCTGTCCGGCGTCGGACCGGCATTGGTGTCGGGTTACGACGCGACGTTCGGCCTTTCCGACGCGGAACGCGCCGCCCTCCCCGTGCTGGCGAAGGGCGCCTGCATCCGCTTCCTGCTCACCCGCGCCTGGGACTGGCTGAACACGCCGGCCGATGCGCTGGTCACCCGCAAGGACCCGCTCGCCTATCTGCGCCGGCTCGACTGGTACGACGCGCATGCGGGGGCCTTCGCATGACCGAAGCGCTGCAACTGGTCGAGATCGCCACCGACGGCGCGTGCAAGGGCAATCCCGGCCCCGGCGGCTGGGGCGCGCTGCTCCGCTTCGGGGCGCACGAGAAGGAACTGTCGGGCGGCGAGGCGCTGACCACCAACAACCGCATGGAGCTGACCGCGGCGATCGAGGCGCTGCGCGTCCTCACCCGCCCGTGCCGCATCCGCCTGTCGACCGACAGCAAATATGTGATGGACGGCCTCACCCGCTGGATCCACGGCTGGCGCAAGAACGGCTGGCGCACCGCGGACAAGAAGCCGGTGAAGAACGCCGAACTCTGGCAGGCGCTGTTCGCGGAAACCCAGAAGCACGAGATCGAATGGGTGTGGGTGAAGGGCCACGCCGGCCACCCCGACAATGAACGCGTCGACAAACTGGCCAGCGACGCCGCCGTCGCAGCGGGTCGCCCGGCGAGCTGATCCGGCACGCTTTTCTTCTGCCTCCGGGCCGTCCCCGCACCGTTCGCCCTGAGCCTGTCGAAGGGCGGCTTTCCACGGGCGATCCGCTTGCGGCACGATGCCCCTCGACAAGCTCAGGGCAAACGGAAACAGGGTAAGCCGGGTTACCGCGCGATGCGCTAACCGAACCGCCCCGGAGCGTAGCGCTCCGGATCGACCTGCTCCAACCCCGACGGCACGGCGGTGCCCAGCAGCAGGCTAGCCGCCAGCGCCGCCCCCGCCGGCGCGGTCTGGATGCCGAAGCCGCCCTGCCCCGCGCACCAGAAGAAGCCCGGCACGCGGGCATCGAAGCCATAGACCGGCAGCCGATCCGGCGCGAAACTGCGCAGGCCCGCCCAGCGCCGCTCGACGGCGGTCACCCGCCAGTCGACCACCCCTTCGAACCGGTCGATGGCGACCGCCACGTCCATCTCCTCGGGCGCGGCATCGCAGGGGTCGACCGGCGTCTCGTCGTGCGGGCTGAGCCACAGCCGCCCGCCCGCCTCGGGCTTGAAGTAGAAGCGGCCGGCGATGTCGGCGACGTGCGGCAGCGTGGCGGGCGCCGCGGGATCGGTGCGGATCTGCGCGATCGTCCGGCGGTAGGGACGGATGCCGAGCGGCGCCGCGCCGACGCGTTCCGCCACCGCATCCGCCCAGGCACCCGCGGCATCGACCAGCACGCTCGCGCGATACGTCCCCGCCGGCGTCTCGATCGTCCAGACGCCGCCTGTGCGACTCGCCGCCGCCACGGCGGCGCGCGTCGCGATCAAGCCGCCGCCCCGACGCACCGCGGCGAGGTAGAAGGCGTGGAGCGCCCCCACGTCGATATAGGCACAGCTCGGCTCGTACACGCCCAGCGTCCAGTCGGGTCGCAGCCCCGGCACCATCGCCGCCGGATCGACCCGCGACAGCGGCACCGCCGTCCCCTCGAATGCGGCGAGGAACGCCTCCACCGCCACCGCATCCTCCGCCCGCCCGATATGCAGCGAGCCCAGCGGGTCGAGGAACCCGCCGTCGCGCAACGCCGCCTCCGATGCGCTGGTCAGCGGCTGGATGCCCGGCCCGCCATAGGTTTCGGACCAGAAGGCCGCGGAACGCCCGGTGGCATGATAGCCCGGCTGATCCTCCGATTCGAGCAACAGCACGCGCGCGTGCGGCACCAGCGCGGCGGCGAGGCTGGCCCCGGCGATCCCCGCGCCGGCGATCGCGACGTCGTAAGTCGGGCCGGCGGTCATCCATGCGCCTCCAGAAAGGCGTCGATCAGGCGATAGGCGCGCAGCCGTACCGCATCGTCCTCGCGCAGGATCTCATGCGCCGATTCGACGCCGAATCGCTCCAGCTGCACATCCGGCAGCTTCGCCGCGACTCGCAGCGCCGCCTGGGCATCGACCAGCCCGTCCGCCTCGGCGACCAGCATCAGGATCGGCGTCGCCAGCGTGGCGAGTCGCGGATCGGCCTGCAACCGCGTGCAGGCGACGAACGCCTCCAGCACCCAGGCCCAGCTCGGCGGCCCGAGCAGCAGCGCCGGATCGCGCGCATACCAGAAGGCTTCGTCGCCGTAGCGCTCGACCGAATGGGTGAGCAGCTGCTGGCGGTGCCCGGCGGATTTCGCGTCGTCGCGCACCGTCCATGCCGCGCGTGCCGGATCGCCGATCCGCGTCATCAGCCGCGCGACGCGGATCCCCGCGCCGACGCCGACCGGCGAGCGGATGCCGATCATCGGCGCGACCAGCACCACCGCCTGCGGGTCGATGCCCCCGTCGAGCAGCGCGCGCAGCGCGAGATGCCCGCCCATCGAATGGGCGAGCAGCATCGCGGCCCCGTCCCCCTCCGCCCGCCAGTCGCGCCAGAAGGCGCCGAGGTCCGCGACCCAGGGATCGAAGCTCGCCGCATGGCCGACGCGCGGATCGGCGGACAGGCGCCCCGATCCCCCCTGCCCGCGCCAGTCGAAGGCGGTCACCGACCAGCCGCGATCGTGCAGGTGCGCGATCGTCTCCAGATACTTTTCGATCACGTCGGCGCGCCCGCCCTGCACCAGGATGCGGCCGCGGGGATCGGGATGCGCCCAGTCGAAGCGGCGGTGGCGCCAGCCGTCGGGCGCCGTCCAGCACGACAGCCGCGCATCGGCCGCCATCTCGCGGCGCAGGCGGGTCGCGTCGATCGTCGTCGGGGTCATGCCTGCGATGGTTACGTTTTCCTAAGCCATCGCGTCTACCTGTTCCGCCGATGGGGTGGGACAATCTTGTGAGTCTGACGCTGGTCGGCGTCCTCGCCGCGCTGCTGCTGGCAGCGGGGATCGAGGATGTGCGCAGCCGAGAGATCGCCAATGCGAAGAATGCCGCGATCGCGCTGCTGGCGCCATTGTGGTGGTGGGCGATCGGCCTCGGCTGGGGCGAGGTCGGCGTGCAGCTGCTCGTCGCCGCCGTCGCCTTCGCCGTCTTCATCGGTGCCTTCGCGCTCGGCTGGATGGGCGGCGGCGACGTCAAGATGATCGCCGCGCTCGCGCTCTGGCTGCCGCCGGGGCGGCTGGTCGAGATGCTGATGGTGATGTCGATCCTGGGCGGCGCGATCACGCTGCTGCTGATGTTCGAACACCGCTGGCAGCGGCGGATCGGCGAGGTGGAGGTGCCCTATGGCGTCGCCATCGCCGCCGCGGCGCTGCTCGCGCTGCCCGCGCTGCTGCCGCCGACTTTGTCACAAACCTGATCTTAACCACTCTGATTCAATGCTTGTCCCGGTTCAAATACCGGTGCGCTGAAAGGCCCGATGCAACATGGATAGTCGCAAGATCGTTTTGCTGGTGGGCGCGTTGTTCGTCGCCGGCATCACGGCATTCGCCGCCCGCACCCTCATGTCGGGTGCCGCCGCGCCGCAGGCGGTGGCGATGGGCCAGCCCGCGCCGGTCGTGCCGACCGGCCCCGAAGTGCTGGTCGCCACCCGCGCCCTGCCGGTCGGTACCATCCTCGATGCCACGGCGCTGAAGTTCCAGCCCTGGCCCAAGGAGCTGGTCGACGGCGCCTATTACCTGAAGGCCGGCACCGACCTCACCAAGCTGCAGGGCACCGTGGTGCGCAACGCGATCACCGCCGGCCAGCCGGTCACCAAGGGCGCGCTCGTCTCGCCCGGCGACCGCGGCTTCCTGGCGGCGGCACTCGGGCCGGGCATGCGCGCGGTCACCGTCGCCGTTTCAAACCAGGCGGCGGTCGCCGGCTTCGTCTTTCCGGGCGACCGCATCGACCTCGTGCTGACGCAGACGGTCAACGGCGGCGGCGACGGCCAGCCGCTCAAGGTGTCGGAAACGATCATGCGCAACGTCCGCGTGCTCGCCACCGACCAGCGCACCGACAACACGGTGGGCGAAGACGGCAAGACGCGGGTCAGCACCTATTCTACGGTCACGCTCGAAGCGACGCCGAAGATGGCCGAACAGGTCGCGGTCGCCCGCACCATCGGCGAACTGTCGCTGTCGCTGCGCGCGCTCGCCGATAATTCCAGCGAACTCGAAGAAGCGATCGCCAGCGGCGCGGTGAAGGTGCCGGACGGCGATCCCAAGGCCGAAAAGGCGATGATGGTCCGCATCGCGACGCAGCCGCAGAGCGGCAGCTCGAGCTATGCGACCGGTGCCGACGTCTCGCGCTTCCAGCGCAGCTCCGTCCCGGGCCGGACCGCGCAGGGGCCGATGACATCGATGGGCGGCCCCGGTGGCGCGCCCGCCACGGCCACGACGGCCGCGGCCGTCACCGGGCCCAGCGTGCGGGTCGCGCGCGGCAACAACGTGACCGTGGTTCCGGTCGGGGGGAAGAATTAAGATGCGTAACCTCGTATCGTCCTGCGCGCTGGGCCTCGCGCTCGCCGCCGCCGCCGGGGGCATGGCCGACGCCCGGCCGACGCCGGGCGCGCCGGCAGGCCCGGCCCGCTCGGTCGCCACGTCCAGCGTGGTGCAGGTCAACACCGGCCGCGGCCGCCTCGTCACCCTGTCGCGTCCGATGAGCGACGTGTTCATCGCCGACGAGACGATCGCCGACGTGCAGGTCCGCTCGCCGACGCAGCTCTACATCTTCGGCCGCAAGACCGGCGAGACGACGATCTCGGCGACCACCAAGAGCGGCGCGGTCGTCTACGCGACCACCGTGCGCGTCGGGCAGAACATCGACTCGATCGGCGCGATGCTGCAACTGGCGATGCCGGAGGCGCAGGTGTCGGCGACGCCGATGAACGGCCTCGTCCTCCTCACCGGCACGGTGGCGCAGCCCGCCGACGCGGCGGAGGCGGAACGCCTGGTGCAGGCCTTCGTCGGCGAAGGCACCAAGGTGCTGAGCCGCCTCAAGACCGCGACGCCGCTGCAGGTGAACCTCCAGGTGCGTATCGCCGAGGTCAACCGCAGCTTCTCCAAGAACGTCGGCATGAACCTGACGACGATCGACGGGACGAGCGGCTTCAAGTTCGGCCTCGGCAGCGGCCGCGCGCCGGCGAGCACCTATACCACCGATCCCAACCTGCCGCTCGGCGTGGGCAGTGCGGTGCAGGGCTATACGATCGATCCGGTCACCGGGTCTGTCGTGCAGAAGGCCGGCACGACGATCACGCCCGGTAGCCAGCGCACCACGGTCGGCGGCCTTACCAAGCTGCTCGGCCTCAACATCCTGGGCGCGCTCGATCTCGGTGAAACCGTCGGCCAGGTGTCGACGCTCGCCAACCCCAATCTCACCGCCTTGTCGGGCGAGACGGGCACGTTCCTGGCCGGTGGCGAAGTGCCGATCCCGCTCGCGGGCGGCCTTGGCACCGTGTCGGTCGAATACAAGCAATATGGCATCAGCCTGTCCTATACGCCCACGGTGCTGGCCGACGGCCGCATCTCGCTGCGCGTGCGCCCCGAAGTATCGCAGCTCGATTATTCGAATGCGGTGACGATCAGCGGCACCCGCGTGCCGGGGCTCAGCACGCGCCGGGCCGAAACCACGCTGGAACTGGGCTCGGGCCAGTCGATGATGATCGGCGGCCTGCTCCAGAACAGCCACAACAACAGCTTCGACAAGACGCCGGGCTTGGGCGACGTGCCGATCCTCGGCGCGCTGTTCCGGTCCAACGGCTGGCAGCGCAACGAGACGGAGCTGGTGATCGTCATCACCCCGTATCTGGTAAAGCCGGTCAACAACCTCGCCGATATCAAGCTGCCGACCGACGGCTATCGGGCGCCGACCGATCTCGGCCGCGTGTTCATGGGTGAACTCGGCTCCGGCGTCAGCGGCGGGCAGCGGCCCGTGCCGACGATGGCGCCGGGCGCCGTCGCGGCGCCCACGCCGACGATCGGCGCGGCCGCGCCGGCTCCGGTGCTGCCGCTGTCCGACCGGCGGCGCAGCGAGGCCGACGCCCGTCAGCAGCGCAAGAAGGGGGCGGCTCCCGCCCCCGGCTTCTCCAACTGATCCTGTGCGAGGACTGAACCGATGACCAAGCGTACGATCCTCCTCGCGAGCATGGCGCCCGCCCTGCTGCTCGGCGGCTGCATGGGCACGCAGAACCGCGGCGTCGAATCGGTGCACCAGCCGGTCGTGCACCGGCAGGATTATGCACTCGACCTCGCCACCGCCAACGACCGGCTGGCCGCCGGCGAATCGCGGCGGCTCGCCGGATGGCTGAACTCGATGCGGCTCGGCTACGGCGATCGCGTCTCGATCGACGATCCCGCCGGCCAGGGCGCCGGCGCCCGCGAGGACGTGGCGAGCATCGTCGCCAGCTACGGCCTGCTCCTGTCGGACGACGCGCCGGTGACCAACGCGCCGGTGGCGGCGCACGCCGTGCGCGTGGTCGTCAGCCGCTCGCGCGCCGAAGTGCCGGGCTGCCCGGACTGGTCGCGCGATGCCAGCCACGAATTCGAAAGCAATACGTCGTCCAACTACGGCTGCTCGGTGAACAGCAACCTTGCCGCGATGATCGCGCAGCCGGAGGACCTGATCCGCGGCCGCAGCGGCACCGGCACGATCGATACCGCCACGTCGGCCAAGGCGATCGAGGCGTATCGCAAGGCCGGTCCGACCGGCAACGGCAACACCGTGAAGGCCGAGAGCGCCCGCGGGGGAGGCAATTGATATGAACGCGCCATGGAAGCCGGCCGGCGTCGGCCATCGCGAACCCTTCGCCGCCTATGTCTGCGACGAAACCACCGCAGAGACGCTGCGGCCGATCGCCTCCGAACTCGGCTGGTCGGTCGACAAGGTCAGCAAGGGCGGCCTGCGCAATGCGGTGCAGTCGCTGTCGGTGTCGGCCAGCCCGCAGATCCTGTTCGTCGACCTCGCCGAATCGGGCGATCCGCTGAACGACATCAACGCGCTCGCCGAGGTATGCGAGCCCGGCACGGTGGTGATCGCCGCCGGGCAGGTCAACGACGTGCGGCTGTACCGCGACCTGGTGGCGAGCGGCATCCAGGATTACCTGCTGAAGCCGCTGCACCCCGATGCGCTGCGCGATGCCTTCGGCCATGCCCAGGCGATGCTCAACGCGCCCAAGGCGGCCGAGGCGGCCGTCGACCGGCCGCATTGCGCGATCGCGGTGATCGGCACGCGCGGCGGCGTCGGTGCATCCACCGTCGCCACCTCGCTCGCCTGGCTGCTCAGCGAGCGCGAGAAGCGCTCCACCGCGCTGCTCGACCTCGACGTGCATTTCGGCACCGGTGCGCTGACGCTCGACCTAGAGCCCGGCCGCGGCCTGACCGACGCGATCGAGAATCCCAGCCGCATCGACGGCCTGTTCATCGAACGCGCGATGGTGAAGGCGACCGAAAAGCTCGCCGTCCTCTCCGCCGAGGCGCCGATCAACGCGCCGCTGATGACCGACGGTGCCGCCTTCTACCAGTTGCAGGAAGAGATGCGCGCCGCGTTCGAGGCGACCGTCGTCGATCTGCCGCGCGGCATGCTGGTCCAGCATCCCCATCTCATCAGCGACATCCAGGCCGCCGTGGTGGTGACCGAGCTGACGCTCGCCGCCGCGCGCGACACGATCCGCATCCTCTCCTGGCTGAAGAGCAACGCGCCGCAGACACACGTCACCGTCGTCGCCAACCGCCTCCACGCCTCGGGCCAGCTGGAGATCAGCCGCAAGGATTTCGAAGGGTCGATCGAGCGCCGCATCGATTGCGTCATCCCCTTCGACCAGAAGCTGGCGGCGCAGGCCGCGAAGCTCGGCAAGCCGTTCGCCGAGGCGGGCAAGAATTCGAAGACGGTGGCCCCGATCCTCGACCTCGCGCGCCACGTCCTCAGCGCCGGCGAGGAACTGGTCGCGGGCAAGGACGGCAAGGGCGGCGGCAAGGGGGCCGGCGGCAAGTCGCTGATCGGCGGCCTCTCCGCGCTGCTGCCCAAGCGCGCCAAGAAGTAACCTTCGCCGCCCCCGGGCGGCGCACCAACCGGAGGCGAGAAACGCCGCGATGGACCTGTTGCCCCTCCTGATGCTCTCGATCGGTGCCACGGTCGCGCTCGGCCTGGTGCTGTTCGCGTTTGCCGGCCCCTCGCCGCAGCGCGCGCAGAGCCGCCGCCTCGCCGCGATGCGCGAGCGGCACGGCGACAGCGCCACCGTCGCCGAGGCGCAGATGCGCCGCATCACCGCAGGGCGCGCGCAGACCAAGACCGACGTCGCCTTCGGCCGGCTGCTCCCCAACCCCGCCGAGCTCGCCAAGCGCTTGGCGATGACCGGGCGCGACTGGACGGTGGGGCAATACGGCATGGTCAGCGCCGGGCTGATCGTCGTCGTCGCCGCGCTGATGTGGCTGAAGGGTGCGCCGATCCTGCTCGCGCTGCTGTTCGGCCTCGCGGTCGGCGCCGGCCTGCCGCATTGGCTGGTCGGCTATTTCATCAAGCGCCGCGTCGCCCGCTTCACCGCCAAGTTCCCCGACGCCATCGAACTGCTCGTCCGCGGCCTGCGATCGGGCCTGCCCGTCACGGAGACGATCGGCGTCGTCGGCAACGAGGTGGAAGGCCCCGTCGGCGAGGAATTCCGCATGGTGTCCGACAAGATGAAGATCGGCAAGTCGATGGACGCGGCGTTGCAGGACACCGCCGACCGGCTCGGCACGCCCGAATTCCAGTTCTTCGTCATCACCATCGCCATCCAGCGCGAAACCGGCGGCAACCTTGCCGAAACGCTCGCCAATCTTGCCACGGTGCTGCGCCAGCGCGGCCAGATGAAGCTCAAGATCAAGGCGATGTCGTCGGAATCCAAGGCGTCAGCCTATATCGTCGGCGCCCTGCCCTTCATCGTCTTCGCGATGATCTGGGTCATCAACCAGAACTACATGCAGAACTTCTTCGTCGACCCGCGCCTCATCATCACCGGCATCGGTGGCCTGGTATGGATGGGCATCGGCGTGTTCATCATGGCCAAGATGGTCAGCTTCGAGATCTGACGGAAAGACTGGGACAACCGACATGCAGGCTTCCGGACCGACGCTGATGGGCATCGACGTTTTGTGGGTCGCGACGATCCTGTCGGGCGTCGCCGCCTTTGCGGTGATGCTCGCGATCTACGCCGTCACCACCGTCAGCGATCCGATGACCAAGCGCGTCAAGGCGCTGAACGACCGCCGCGAACAGCTGAAGGCCGGCATCACCGCCTCCACCAAGCGGCGCGCCAAGCTGGTCCAGCGCAACGACACCACCGACCGCATGCGCAGCCTGCTCTCCTCGCTGAAGGTGCTGCAGGACAGCCAGGTCAAGGAAGCGCAGGTCAAGCTGATGCAGGCCGGCATCCGCTCCAAGGAATGGGCGGTCGGCGTGATCTTCGGCCGGCTGGCGCTGCCGATCGTGTTCGGCGGCCTTGCCGTGCTGATCGTCTATGTCCTCGATTATTTCCCCGCCTGGTCGCCGCTGAAGCGCTACGGCCTCGTCGCGGTGACCACCGTCCTCGCCTACAAGGCGCCCGACATCTTCCTCAAGAACAAGATCACCAAGCGCAGCGATGCGATCCGCAAGGGCCTGCCCGATGCGCTCGACCTGCTGGTGATCTGCGCCGAAGCCGGCCTCACCGTCGATGCCGCCTTCCACCGCGTCGCCAAGGAACTGGGCCGCGCCTATCCCGAACTGGGCGACGAATTCACCCTGACCGCGATCGAGCTGGGCTTCCTCACCGAACGGCGCCAGGCGTTCGAGAACCTCGCGACCCGCGTCGACCTGGATGCGGTGAAGGGCGTCGTCACCACGATGATCCAGACCGAGAAATACGGCACCCCGCTCGCCAGTGCGCTGCGCGTCCTGTCCGGCGAATTCCGCAACGAACGCATGATGCGCGCCGAGGAAAAGGCCGCGCGCCTCCCCGCCATCATGACGATCCCGCTGATCCTCTTCATCCTGCCGACGCTGTTCATCGTCATCCTCGGCCCCGCCGCCTGTTCGATCAGCGACGCCTTCTGACGAAGATCATAACCGGTACGAAAGGCACGCGGGGCGAATAGGAGCGATCGCTCTTAAATCTGCCCCGCGGCTACCAATTGGATAAGCGCGGCATTCACGCGGGTCTGCCATCCGGGTCCGGTGCCGCGTAGATGCTCGACCGTCGCCGCATTCAGGCGGATTTTGATCTCCACCTTCGGCGCTTCCAGTCTCGGGCGACCGCGTCGGGACGGCAGCTTGCCCCCCCAATGAACCAACCCCCACCGCCGTCGTTATGCCCCCGTAACAGGGAGGCACCGGCATGCTGTTCACCACCACCACGCAACTCGCCGCACTGGCGCTGTGCCTGATCGCAGGCTGGTTCTTCGGGCTCGCCAGCAGCGGCGGCGGCAAGAAGTGGAAGGCGCGCTATGCCGCCGAGCGCGAGGCGCATGCCGGCTATCGCAAGCAGGGCGATACCAGCCTTTCCGCCGCCAACGCCCGCATCGCCGAGCTGGAGCGCGAGAACGCCCGCCTCGCCCGCGCCGCCGAGACGGCGCCCGTCGCCGCGCCCGTCGCTGCCCCCGTCGCACCCGCACCGACGCTGGCGGAGCGGGTCACCGGCCGCCGGCAGACCGCCGCGCGGCCCGCCTATCCCGCCGGGCAGCGGCCGGGCTGGTTCGACTTCGGCGGCCGTTCGCGCCTCTGATCCGGCTCGACACCGCCGCCCGGCCCGGCGATAGTCGCGGGATGGAGAGACAGACCCGTACCGGCGGCCGCATCCTGGTCGATCAATTGCTCGCGCAAGGGTGTGAGCGCATCTTCACCGTGCCCGGCGAAAGCTTCCTCGCGGTACTCGACGCGCTGCGCGATACGCCGGCAATCGACACCGTCGTCTGTCGGCAGGAAGGCGGCGCGGCGTTCATGGCCTGCGCCGACGGTACGCTGACCCATCGGCCCGGCATCGCCTTCGTCACCCGCGGCCCCGGCGCCACCAATGCGGCGATCGGCGTGCACGTCGCCCGCCAGGATTCGCAGCCGATGATCCTGTTCATCGGCGACGTCGACCGCGGCACCCGCGACCGCGAGGCGTTTCAGGAGGTGGATTTCCAGGCGATGTTCGCGCCGCTCGCCAAATGGGCGGCGCGGATCGACGATGCCGCCCGTATCCCCGAATATGTCGCCCGTGCCTATGCGGTGGCGATCAACGGTCGGCCAGGGCCGGTGGTGCTGGCGCTCCCCGAGGACATGCTGCTCGACACCGTCGAGGCGATCGACCGGCCGCGGGTCGAGCGGCTGGCGCAGGGCTGCGACGAGGATGCGCTGGTGCAGCTCGCCGATCTGCTCGCCACCGCGGAACGTCCGCTCGCGATCGTCGGCGGCGCCGGCTGGGACGGGGTCGCCGCACAGGATTTCGCCGCCTGGGCCGATCGCACCGGGGTGCCCGTCGCCGCCGCGTTCCGCCGCCAGGATGCGATCCCCAACGCCTGCCCCAGCTATGCCGGCAACCTGGGCTACGGCCCCAATCCGAAGCTCGTCGCGCGGGTCAAGGCGGCGGACCTGCTGATCGTCGCCGGCCCGCGCCTGGGCGAGGCGACGACGGACGGCTATACGCTCGTCACCCCCGATCACCCCGGCCAGCGCCTCGTCCACGTCCACCCGGATGCGGGCGAGCTCGGCATGACCTATCGCACCGACCTCGCGATCCCGGCGACCATGGCGGAATTCGCCGAGGCGCTGGCCGGCATCGACGGCCCCCCGCATCCCGGCGGCGCGGAGGCGCATGCCGAATGGCGCGCCTGGTCGACACCCGCACCGCGCGAGGGCGTGGCGCTCGACCTAGGCCCCTGCGTCGCGGCGATGCGCGAGGCGCTGCCCGCCGATACGATCATCTGCAACGGCGCCGGCAATTACAGCGGCTGGTGGCACCGCTACTGGCCCTATGCCGCGCCCGGCACGCAGCTGGCACCGACCTCCGGCGCGATGGGCTATGGCCTGCCGGCCGCAGTCGCCGCCGCCTTGCGTCACCCCGAGCGGCAGGTGGTCGCGCTCGCCGGCGACGGCTGCTTCCTGATGAACGGGCAGGAGCTCGCCACCGCCGTCCAGCATGACGCATCCTTGCTGGTGCTGGTGATCGACAATGGCGGCTACGGCACGATCCGCATGCACCAGGAGCGCGAATTTCCCGGTCGCGTCTCCGCCACCCGCCTCGCCAACCCCGATTTCGCGGCGCTCGCCCGCGCCTATGGCTGCTGGGCGGAGACGGTGGAGCGCACCGCGGACTTCGCCGATGCGCTCGCCCGCGCGCAGGCGCAGCGCGGCGTGCGCCTGTTGCATCTCAAGACCGATATCGAGATAATCACCGCCGGCACCACCCTGTCCGCCATCGCCAGCCGGGGCTAGCGGGAGACGGCATAAGCCCGCATTGTCCGCCGGGCTTTGCAGCTGATCCGTACCGTTTTCCGCGATTCAGTCGGGGCAGCCCACGAAGGCCCTACGCGCCGGACTTGCCGACCCGCGCGCCGGCAGCACGCCCCGGCAACGGCGCCGCCAGGTCCCCCGGACCGCCCGCACCGGCGATCGCGATCACGTCATCCGCTTCGGCCACCGCGAAGCCGACGTCTTCCAGCGCGAGCTTCAGGTGGATGCGGGTCAAATGGTCGGCCTCTTCGAACGCGAAGGCCCAGTCTTCCGGCTTACTCATGCGAACGTTAACTCAAGATAGAATCAGCCGTTCCGCAATTAACCACCAAAGTGGTTCGATCGTGCGACGACCTGAATCGCTGCGCCGACGAACCGTCAGCGGCGGCATGGCCGCAGCCGGTTCGCGGTCGTAGCTTGCTAGGCGCGATCGACATTCAAGATGAGGGGTCTCTTCATCCTCCCCCGCCAGGAGGAGGATAGCTGCCGGCTTCGGGTGAAGGCGCATGCCAACCCAATATCCTTCGTCACCCCGGACTTGTTCCGGGGTCCACCGTGCCGCAAAATCAATCGCGTATGGGTGTGCGGCACGGTGGATGCCGGAACGAGTCCGGCATGACGGAGGATTGAAGATCGCGGATCAGACAGCCCACATGCGATAGCTCTGCCCGCAAACGACTAGGCCCGATCGACGTTAAAGATGAGAGATGCTTTTCAGCCCTCCCCCCGCCAGGGCGCATCGGGTTGAATGGCCCCGGCCATTCAACCCGATGCGGTGGCGCCGAAGGCGACGGAGGGGGGACGCACAACGCTGGTGGTCGCTTACCTCCCCCTCCGTCAGGCTGCGCCTGCCACCTCCCCCTGGCGGGGGAGGATTGAAGGTCGACTGGTCCTGGTTCGGCACCGCTGACGAAGCCTCGCCGGGGGACGAACCGGTCGGTCGCGATGCGTTTCGCCTGCGCCGGGTTCCAGAGCGGACAGGCCTCCCCACCGTGGCTCGCATGCGGTGCCGATCTCCGCCTGCCGAATATCGGCGCGCACGACGATACGCGCCCGCCGCGGGTTCTCAAGCCGGCCGCCGACCCCGCCGGTGAGGGCAGGCTGTGCCCATAGCTCGCTGCTCGGGTAATCGGCCTTGGCCGGCTTGAGATGTCCCGCAGCAATCACGACCGGGGCCAGCAGCACGCTTTGGCGGCGCGTCCTTTGGCGACAAAGGAAAGGGCCGCTCCGCTTCCCCGGAACGGCCCTTCACGGCGTGTTCGTCGATCCGATCAGATGTCGTCGCCGAGCGCGCCCTTGACCTTGCCCTTGAACTGCTCGCCCTTGCCTTCGACCTGCTGGGCCTTGCCCTCGGCGGCCATGTCGCCGTCGTTGTTGTGCTTGCCGATGGCTTCCTTCACGTTGCCGATGGCTTCGTTGATGTTGCCTTTGATCTTGTCCGTGAGTTCGCCCATGAGAACCTCCTGCGGTGACGTGCCCCGCCAGCCGGGCCACTTGATCTACAGCAGGACAACGGGTCTGGGTTGGACCGGTTCCGTGACAAATGCTTCAGGGTCGGCGGCGACGTCTTTTGCCTCAGATCAACCCGGCGAGCGGGCTGGAGGGGTCGGCATAGCGCCGCTGCCCCATCCGCCCGGCACGATAGGCGAACCGCCCCGCCTCTACGGCGCGTGCCATCGCCGCCGCCATCATCACCGGATCCTTCGCCTCGGCGATCGCGGTGTTCATCAGCACCCCGTCGCAGCCGAGCTCCATCGCCACCGCCGCGTCCGATGCGGTGCCGACACCGGCATCGACCAGCACCGGCACGCCCGCGCCCTCGACGATCAGGCGGATGGTGATGCGGTTCTGGATGCCGAGCCCCGATCCGATCGGCGCGCCCAGCGGCATGATCGCGACCGCACCGGCATTCTCCAGCCGCTTCGCCGCGATCGGATCGTCGACGCAATAGACCATCGGCTTGAAGCCTTCGTTGGCCAGGATCTCGGTCGCGCGCAGCGTCTCGTGCATGTCGGGATACAGCGTCTTCGCCTCGCCCAGCACCTCCAGCTTCACGAGGTCCCAGCCGCCCGCCTCGCGCGCCAGCCGCAGCGTGCGGATCGCGCTCTCCGCATCGAAGCAGCCCGCGGTGTTGGGCAGGTAGGTGACCCGCTTGGGATCGATGAAGTCGGTCAGCATCGGCGCGTTGCGGTCGGACACGTTGACGCGCCGCACCGCGACGGTGACGATCTCCGCACCCGATGCCTCCAGCGCGGCGGCATTCTGCGCGAAGTCCTTGTACTTGCCGGTGCCGACGATCAGGCGCGAACGGAACGTCCTGCCGGCGACGGTCCACGTATCGTCCGCGATCGGCTTCTGGTGGTCGCCGCCGCCTCCCGCGACCGGATGGTCGCCGCCGCCCCCCGCGACCGGATGGTCGCCGCCGCCGACGAAGTGGACGATCTCGATATCGTCGCCATCCTCGACGCGCACATCGGCCAGCGTCGAGCGCGGCACCACCTCCAGGTTGCGCTCCACGGCGACCTTTTCGGGCACCAGCCCCAGCTCGGTGGCCAGATCGGCGAGGCTGAGGCCTGCTGCGACGCGCTTGTGCTCGCCGTTCACGGTGATCGATACGGTGCCGTCGCTATGGGCCATGACGCTTGAGACTCCTTGCTGCGCTCCATCTAGGCGCGCGATTCCCTGTGTCCACCGGCGACGGACGATTCACGCGAAGCCGCGAAGAGAGGAAGATTGGTTCACGCGGAGGCGCGGAGAAGAAGGGGCGACCGGCGTGCGCGCAGCGCTTTCACGATCACCGTGATGAAAGACGGTCCGCCGCCGCGCGCGGTACACCCTCCGCGCCTCCGCGTGATCGATCCTTCTTAGCGTCTTCGCGCCTTCGCGTGAAAACTCGCCTTCTTTCCCTGACAACGATAAGCCAGCGAGATGACCGACACGATCTTCGTCCTCAACGGCCCCAACCTCAACCTGCTCGGCACCCGCGAGCCCGAGATCTACGGATCGGACACGCTCGACGATATCGCCGGCCAGCTGGAGGATCGCGCCCGCGATCTCGGGCTGGAGATCGACATGCGCCAGTCCAACCACGAAGGGCATCTCGTCGACTGGCTGCACGAGGCGCAGGCGACCGGCGCCAAAGCGGTGATCCTCAACGCCGGCGCCTTCACCCACACCTCGGTCGCGGTGCACGATGCGATCAAGGGCATCCGCACACCGGTGATCGAGGTGCACCTGTCCAACCCGCACACCCGCGAAGCCTTTCGCCACCTGAGCTACGTCGGCCGTGCCGCAAAAGGCACGATCGCCGGCTTTGGCGCGTTGTCCTATGTGCTTGCGCTTGAAGCGGCGGCGCGGTTCTGACAGGAGGCCTCCCCATGACCGACCAGACCCAGAAAACTGACGGCGCAGGTGCCATGCAGGTCGACGTAGACCTCGTGCGCCAGCTCGCCGAGCTGCTCGACGCGACGCACCTCACCGAGATC
The DNA here is from genome assembly GCF_052321755.1 of Sphingomonas cellulosilytica. Lineage (NCBI taxonomy): Bacteria > Pseudomonadati > Pseudomonadota > Alphaproteobacteria > Sphingomonadales > Sphingomonadaceae > Sphingomonas > Sphingomonas cellulosilytica. The sequence continues at coordinate 118,184 of NZ_JBQRTT010000005.1, read as the reverse complement.
GAGGTGGAAGAGGGCGACCGCAAGATCCGCGTCGCGCGCAAGGCCGCGGCGCAGGCCGCGCCCGTCTACGCCGCGCCGCCACCCGCCGCGCCCGCGCCCGTCGCAGCAGCACCGGTCGCCGCCGAAGCCGGCGCGATGGCCCCCACCGTAGCGTCCGCCAATGCGGTCAAGTCGCCGATGGTCGGCACCGCCTATCTCGCCGCCGAACCGGGCGCCAAGCCGTTCATCGCGGTCGGCCAGAGCGTCGCTGCGGGGGACACTCTGCTGATCGTCGAGGCGATGAAGGTGATGAACCCGATCACCGCGCCGACCGCCGGCACCGTCCGCCAGGTGCTGATCGAAAACGGCCAGCCGGTCGAATTCGACCAGCTGCTCGTGGTGGTCGAGTAAGTCTGTTGCGTCCGATCAAGAAACTGCTGATCGCCAACCGCGGCGAGATCGCGCTGCGCATCCATCGCGCCTGCCACGAGATGGGGATCAAGACGGTGGCGGTGCATTCCACCGCCGATGCCGACGCGATGCACGTCCGCCTCGCCGACGAAGCGATCTGCATCGGACCGCCGGCGGCGACCGACAGCTATCTCAACATCCCCAACATCATCTCGGCGGCCGAGATCAGCGGCGCCGACGCGATCCACCCCGGCTACGGCTTCCTCAGCGAGAATGCGCGCTTCGCCGAGATCGTCGAGTTGCACAACCTGCTGTTCGTCGGCCCCAAGCCCGAACATATCCGCACCATGGGCGACAAGGTGGAGGCCAAGCGCACCGCCGGCGCGCTCGGCCTGCCGCTCGTCCCCGGTTCGGACGGCGCGATCACCGACGTCGCCGAGGCGCAGGCGCTCGCCGAGCGGATCGGCTACCCCGTCATCATCAAGGCGGCATCGGGCGGCGGCGGCCGCGGCATGAAGGTGTGCGATCGTCCCGACACGCTCGAAACGCTGATGCAGCAGGCCGGCACCGAGGCGAAGGCCGCGTTCGGCGACGCCACCGTCTACATGGAAAAATACCTCGGCAACCCGAGGCATATCGAATTCCAGGTCTTCGGCGACGGCAACGGCAACGCCATCCACCTGGGCGAACGCGATTGTTCGCTCCAGCGCCGCCACCAGAAGGTGCTGGAAGAAGCGCCCTCCCCCGTCATCGGCGCCGCCGAGCGCGAACGGATGGGCGGCATCGTCGCCAAGGCGATGGCCGACATGGGCTATCGCGGCGCCGGCACCATCGAATTCCTGTGGGAAAACGGCGAATTCTACTTCATCGAGATGAACACCCGCCTGCAGGTGGAGCATCCGGTGACCGAGATGATTACCGGCCTCGACCTGGTGCGCGAACAGATCCGCATCGCCGAGGGGCATCCGCTGACCCTGCGTCAGCAGGACGTGCAGTTCCGCGGCCATGCGATCGAATGCCGCATCAACGCCGAGGATCCGCGCACCTTCGCCCCCTCGCCCGGCCTCGTGAAGCAATATCACGCGCCCGGCGGCATGCACGTCCGCGTCGATAGCGGCCTGTATGCGGGCTACAAGGTGCCGCCTTATTACGATTCGATGATCGCCAAGCTGATCGTCTACGGCACCACCCGCGAAGGCTGCCTGCGCCGCCTGCGCCGGGCGCTGGAGGAATTCGTGATCGAGGGTCCGACGACCACGATCCCGCTGCACCAGGCGCTGCTCGACGATCCCGAATTCCAGAACGGCCAATATACGATCAAGTGGCTGGAGGAATGGCTGGCCCAGCAGGGCTGACCGTTCACAAGACCACATCAACGCCTGCACATCGCGCCCTCTCCTTTCAGGAAGGAGAGGGCGTCGCGCCAAGCAGGCCTGCGACCCGCTCCCTCCACCGACCTATACCGGCAAGCTTCGCAGAACTCCCCGTTCTAGGCGGGGCCATCCCGATAGTCTCCGTCACCCCGGACTTGTTCCGGGGTCCACCGTGCCGCAAAACCCATAGCGTATGGGTGTGCGGCACGGTGGATGCCGGAACACGTCCGGCATGACGGAGGATCGAAGAAACCCACCGCGAATCAGACAGCGAAATGCGATCACCCCGCCGGTCGAAGAAGGAAGCATACGCGCAAATACTCTCGACTCTTCAACAACCTGCCCTCACTATACTGTTCCAGCCGCCCAAAAACCAACATGACGCTTGCATGAAATCACCTTCAGCAAGAAACCACTCGCCACGATCTGCATTATACCCGCTGCCTATAACACGGGAGTAAGTCAGATGATGAAGACTCGGGTTTTTGCAACGATCGCCGCCGGCGCCATCCTCGCCATGTCTTCGGCCAGCATCGCCGCTCCATTGCAAGTCAAGGAAAAGGCTCAGGTTCCCGGCAGGAACGGGGCGATGACCAACATCGAACTGCTCAAGACCGGCAAGCATCTCGAAACCGTCAGTTGCCGCGACTTTGGCCTGCTCGACGAAAGCTTCCGCCCGCAAGCGGTTGTGTATGCGGCCAATTACGGCCCCAAGGGCAAGGCGCATCCGACCATGACGCTCGATGGCGTCGAGAATGTCGTCCCCCTGGTCGTCCAGCAGTGCAAGGCGCAGCCGGGCAACCGCTTCATGAGTGCCGTGAAGATGGCGATGAAGAACGCACGCAAGTAAGCCGATGCCGGCCGCTCCGGCCAACGGCAGCGGCCTGAGTGAAGCGTGGTGGAGGGATCGCGGCACCGCAGGCATGCGGGACGCGATCCCTCCACCATAGCTTTGCGGCATCTCCCCTCGCACAAGCGGGGATGATAAGCCCGGATATGCACGCCACCATCTATCACAATCCCCGCTGCTCGAAATCGCGCGAAGCTCTTGCCCTGCTCACCGAAGCCGGCGCGGACGTGACCATCGTCGAGTATCTGAAGCGCCCGCCCACCGTCGCGACGCTGTCGCGGCTCTACGCGCTGGCCGGCCTGTCGCCCTGCGAAGGGCTGCGCATGGCGGAACCCGCCGCCAAGGGGCTCGCGGCCCGCGACGATGCGGCGATCCTCGAAGCCATGGCGATCGATCCGATCCTCATCGAACGCCCGCTGGTCGAAACCGACAAGGGCGTCGTCCTCGCCCGGCCGCCGGAACGGGTCCGCTCCATCCTTTGAGCGGCGGCGCTGTCCTACACGCCGCCGACCCGCTATCCTGCCGGCATGCCCAGCTCGCCCCTCCGCGTCCGCCAGTCGCCCGCGGGACCGCGCGGGGAGCGATTCCGAGGGGGACGTGTCGTAAACTTCGCCAACTTCCGCGGGTGCGACTCGGCCTGCGGCGGCGCCCTGCCCGACGATCGGGCATCCCCTGCGATCCTGCCCGTTTTGCAGGCAGCAGACGGCGCCGAATCCGCATTGCCCCGAGAGGCGCCGGCTGGCACGTTTGGTGCAACACCCGCGCTCGGGGCGAGGGTTCAGTCGAGGGGCGTGTTCCGGTGAAGAAGGTCGAAGCCATCATCAAGCCGTTCAAGCTGGATGAGGTGAAGGAAGCGCTGCACGAGATCGGGGTCAGCGGCATCACCGTGACCGAGGCCAAGGGCTTCGGCCGGCAGAAGGGCCATACCGAATTGTACCGGGGCGCCGAATATGTCGTCGATTTCCTGCCCAAGGTGAAGCTGGAGGTGGTCGTCGACGATGCGCTCACCGAACGCGTCGTGGAGGCGATCGCCGCCGCCGCCCAGACCGGGCGGATCGGCGACGGCAAGATCTTCGTCATCCCGGTCGAAACCGCGCTGCGCATCCGCACCGGCGAACGCGACGAAGCGGCGATCTGACCACTCTCCCCTCCCGCCTGCGGGAGGGGTCGGGGGAGGGCCTGTCCACCCCTTCGTATCTTTAACATGCCCTCCCCTAGCCCCTCCCGCGGGGCGGGAGGGGAACACGAGGAAGACGACCACATGGCTGCGACTGCCAACGACATCCTGAACAAGATCAAGGACGAAGAGATTGAGTGGGTCGATCTGCGCTTCACCGACCCCAAGGGCAAGTGGCAGCACCTGACCATGGTCGCCTCGGTCATGGGCGAAGACGAATGGACCGACGGCCTGATGTTCGACGGCTCCTCGATCGAGGGGTGGAAGGCGATCAACGAATCGGACATGGTGCTGAAGCCCGATCTGGACGCGATCTACACCGATCCCTTCTCGGCGACGCCGATGCTGATCGTGTTCTGCGACGTGGTCGAGCCTTCGACCGGTGAGCTCTATGCCCGCGATCCGCGCTCGACCGCCAAGCGCGCCGAGGCGTATCTCAAGACCACCGGCATCGGCGACACCGTCTATGTCGGTCCGGAAGCCGAATTCTTCATGTTCGACAACGTGCAGTTCGACACGAACTATGCCGGCTCCTATTTCAAGATCGACGACATCGAGCTGCCGACCAACACCGGTCGCGAATATGAAGGCGGCAACCTCGGCCACCGTCCGCGCGCCAAGGGCGGCTATTTCCCGGTCGCGCCGGTCGACTCCGCCGTCGACATCCGCGGCGAGATGGTGTCGACCATGCTCGAGATGGGCCTGCCCTGCGACAAGCACCACCACGAGGTGGCCGCCGCGCAGCACGAGCTCGGCCTCACCTTCGGCACGCTGACCACCACTGCCGACCGCATGCAGATCTACAAGTATGTCGTGCACCAGGTCGCGCATGCCTATGGCAAGTCGGCGACCTTCATGCCCAAGCCGATCAAGGAAGATAACGGCTCGGGCATGCACACCCACTTCTCGATCTGGAACGGCAGCAAGCCGCTGTTCGCGGGTGAGGGCTATGCCGGCCTCAGCGAGATGTGCCTGTACTTCATCGGCGGCATCATCCGTCACGCCAAGGCGGTGAACGCCTTCACCAACCCGACCACCAACAGCTACAAGCGCCTGGTGCCGGGTTACGAGGCGCCGGTGCTGCTCGCCTATTCGGCGCGCAACCGCTCGGCCTCGTGCCGCATCCCCTACGGCACCGGCCCCAAGGCGAAGCGCGTCGAGGTGCGCTTCCCCGACGCGATGGCCAACCCCTATCTCGCCTATGCGGCGCTGATGATGGCGGGCATGGACGGCATCCAGAACAAGATCCATCCGGGCGAAGCGATGGACAAGAACCTGTACGACCTGCCGCCGGCAGAGCTCGCCCAGGTCCCGACCGTGTGCAGCTCGCTGCGCGAAGCGCTGGAGAGCCTGACCGCCGACCACGACTTCCTGCTCAAGGGCGACGTCTTCTCCAAGGACCAGATCGAGGCCTATGTCGAGGTCAAGTGGGCCGAGGTCGCGCGCTGGGAAATGACGCCCAGCCCGGTCGAGTATGACATGTACTACAGCGCCTGAGCGTGCCGAGCCGGCACGCTCAGGCGCTGTCGGCCAGCCTCGCGGCACGCGAGGACTGACGGCGTGGCTCCGCCACGCCGCCGCCCGATGGAGGGGCGCTCGCGAACACCGGGCGCCCCTTCTTATTGACCGAGCCCTCAGGAACGGGCTGTCCTACACCGCACAAGCTCGCTATCGGCCGCCCATCCCGAGCAGATGCGGCCCCTGCCGCCCTCTCGCGCACTGGAGGACGACGACCATGGCCAAGCGATTCTGGGCTCAGTTGATCGAGATGGACGAGGCGATCGAGCCGGCCAGCATTCCCGGCGTGGCCGATCACGAGAGCGCGGCCGACGCGCTGGTCACCGACTTCGTCGGTGCGATGGGTGGCGAGATCACCAGCGGCGCGGTGCGCGTCTGGGTGGAAGGCGGCGCCGAGAAGATCTACGACTGGCGCGCCGAGTTCGAGATGCCCGACACATCGGACCTCGATGATGACGAGGATATCGAGGTGGAGGGCGAGATCGTCCTCACCGAACGGGTGCAGCGCCCCAGCTGACCGGGGCGCCGCACCATCTTCAGGTCATTTCTGGCATGCGACGATCGCGGCGATCACCGACAGCGTCTCCTCCGGATCGCGCACGCGCACCGTGTCGAGCCCCAGCTCCTTCGCCGGATAATCGTTGCCGCCGGGGAAGATGGCATCGCCGATGAACATCATCGCATCGAGCGCGATGCCGCTTTCGTCGCGCAGCTTCTTGAGCCCATAGGCCTTGTCGACACCCTCACGCGTGATGTCGATCGAGGTCGCGCCGCCCATGTTGATCGACAGGCCCGGCAGGCGCTGCTTGAGATCGGCCTGGATGACCTTGCGCTTCTCGAACTTGGGGTCCCAATGCTCCTTCTCGGCCACCGGCGCCTGCTGGCCGAGCGCGGAAAAGGTGATCTGGCTGCCGCGATCCTCGATCCGCTCGCCCCAGGTCCGCTCGGGCACGAAGCCGGTCGCTTCCAGCGATTCATCGAACGCCTTGAGGATCTTCGCCTTCGTATCCTCGTCGAACAGCTCGGCATAGACCGAGCCCCATTCGCCGTCGCGATGGGTGTAGAGCTTGGTGCCGGTGGTCGGCATCAGCCACAGCTTCGACAGGTCGGCGCGTGCCGGCAGGCGGCTCGCCACCTGCTTCTGGAACTGCGGCCAGTCGCCGCCGGAGATCACCGCGACATGCGCGACGCCAAGCAGGTCGGCCAGCGCCTCCCCCATCGGCTCCTGCAAGGGCTGCTTGCTCTCGGCCAGCGTTCCGTCGAGGTCGAAGGCAACCAGCTGCTTCATGAAGATACTCCGATGCGGGGGAAAATGATCGTGTCGATCGCGTGCGCGACACCGTCGGCGTCGTTGCCGGCGGTGACGTGATCGGCGAGCGCTTTGACCGGATCGGGGGCATTGCCCATGGCGATCGCGAGGCCGGCGCGCTCCAGCATCGGCACGTCGTTATACTGGTCGCCGAGCACCGCCACCGCATCGAGCGGCTGGTCGAAGGTCGCGGCGAGCGCCACCAGTCCGTCGCCCTTGTTGGCGGCAAGCGCGGTGACGTCGAGATAATAGGGCTGGCTCCGTGCGATCGTCGCGTCCGCGCCATGCGCCGCCTTGCAGCGTTCGGCGAGGTCGGCGAGCATCGCGTGATCGTCGCTGACGAAGGTGACCTTGTCGGCGCGGTCGACCAATGCGGAAAAGTCGGTGGTGACGACCGGCTCCTGGTTGGATGCCACTCGTTCGTGCTGGACATGCTCGCCTGCGTCCGTGGAGGCGTACCAGCGATCGTCGGCGAAGACCCAGGTGTCGACCGGGCTGTCGGCGGCGATGTCGAGCACGCCGCGGACCGCCGCGGCATCGATGACGTGATGTTCGGCGATGCTGCCGTCGCGGCGGAAGATGATGCCCCCGTTGAAGGCCGCCATCGGTTCGTCGATCCCCAGCGTGTCGGCGATCGGCATGATCCCCGACATGGGCCGCGCGCTGATGACGGTGAAGCCGATGCCGGCCTCCTCCAGCCGCCGGACGGCGTCGGTCGTCGCGGGGGTCAGTTGCTTCTGCTTGTCGACGAGGGTGCCGTCGATGTCCGATACGACTAGCCGGATGTCTGCGCTCACTGCGGCATCTCGACATGGCCGCCGAACCCGAAGCGCATGGCGGAAAGCACCTTGTCGCCATAGGTGTGCTCGATGCGGCTGCGGTAGCGGGCGAAGAGCGATGCGGTGAGGACGTTGGCGGGCACCTTCTCCTCCATCGCGGCGTCGATCGTCCATTGCCCCTCGCCGGAGTCGGCGACGCTGCCCGAGAAGCTTTCCAGTTGCTCGTCCTTGGCGAGCGCGATCGCGGTGAGATCGAGCAGCCAGGAGGAGATGACGCTGCCGCGGCGCCACACCTCGGCGATATCGGTCATGTTGAGGTCGAAGCGTTCATCCTCGGGCAGCTTGTCGCTGTTCTTCGATTTCAGGATGTCGAAGCCCTCGGCATAGGCCTGCATCAGGCCGTATTCGATGCCGTTGTGGACCATCTTGACGAAATGGCCGGAGCCGGCCGGCCCGGCGTGGATATAGCCCTTTTCGGCGCGTGGATCGACGGCATCGGCGACGCGGCCGGGGGTGCGGGTGATCGAGCCGAGGCCGGGAGCCAGCGCGTCGAACACCGGATCGAGCAGGTTCACCGTCTCGGTGTCGCCGCCGATCATCATGCAATAGCCGCGCTCCAGCCCCCACACGCCGCCGGAGGTGCCGACGTCGACGTAATGCACGCCCTTTTCGCTGAGCGCCTTGGCGCGGCGGATATCGTCCTTGTAGAAGGTGTTGCCGCCGTCGATGATGATGTCGCCGTCGGTCGCGCCCTCGCCGATCGCCGCGATCGTGTCCTCGGTCGGGCCGCCGGCGGGCAGCATCACCCACCAGATCGCCGGGCTGTCGAGTTTGGCGCGCACGTCGTCGAGCGAACTGGCGGCCTCCGCCCCGTCCTTGGCGAGGGCCTGCACCGCTTCGGCGCTGCGGTCATAGGCAACGACCTGATGGCCTGCCTTCATGAGCCGGCGCGCGATGTTGCCGCCCATGCGGCCGAGGCCGATCAGTCCGATCTTCATGTCTGCTGTCCTGCGGATGAGTGGATGGAGGGTAGAACCCGGCGGGCGCGAAGTTGTTGCGACCCCGGCCCAGGTTCGGCCGAAGGTCCCAAAAGTCGCGCCCGGAGGGTCTGGAAGGTCACGAAAGTCGCACCGAAGAGGGTGGTTTCCGCCCCCCCAGCTCCTTTTACGCCTCCGCCGGCTGTTTTGCGGCGATGGAACCCAGCAGGTCGTCAAAGGCCTTGGCGAAGGAGGCGACGCCCTCCGCCACCAGCGTGTCGGTGACGCCGGTGAGGTTGAGGCCGAGCCGGTCGGCCTCGCCGAGGACGCGGCGCGCCTCCTCGACATCCTGTTCCAGCGTCGGCGCGACCGTGCCGCGTTCGCGGAAGGCGTCCATGGTCGCCGGCGGCATGGTGTTCACCGTGTCGCGGCCGATCAGCGTGTCGACGTAGAGCGTGTCGGGATAGGCCTTGTCCTTCACCCCGGTCGATGCCCACAGCAGCCGCTGCGGCTGCGCGCCCTTGGCGGCAAGTGCTTGCCAGCGTTCGGATTTCTCGAAATCGAGGAACCATTGATACGCCATCTTGGCATTGGCGATCGCCACCTTGCCGCGCAAGCCCTTCAGCGTCTCCGCCTCGGGGTCGTTCTCGGCCACGCGGCGATCGATCTCCTTGTCGATCATCGTGTCGATGCGGCTGACGAAGAAGCTCGCGACGCTGGCGATCCGGTCGATCGGCTGACCGTTCTTCACGCGCTCCTCGAGGCCCGCGGCATAGGCCTCGGCGACGCGGATGTAGGCGTCGAGGGCGAACAGCAACGTGACGTTGACGTTGATCCCCTTGGCGATCGTCGCGCTGATCGCGGGGCCGCCGGCAAGCGTGCCGGGGATCTTGATCATCAGATTGGGGCGGTCGACGGCATGCCACAGCTTCTCCGCCTCGGCGATCGTCGCATCGGTATCGTCGGCGATATAGGGCGACACCTCCAGGCTGACATAGCCGTCCTTGGCATCGAGCCGGTCGTAGACCGGGCGCAGCGTCTCGGCCGCCGCCTTGATGTCCTGGATCGCCAGCGCTTCGTAGCGGTCGATCGTCGCCGCGCCGGCATGCGCCTTGTCGAATTCGGCGAGGCTGCCGTCATAGGCATCGCCATGACCCATCGCCTTTTCGAAGATCGACGGGTTGGAGGTGACGCCGGTCAACCCGTCCTCGGCGACCAGCTTGTCGAGGCCCTTCGCCTCGAGGAACTTGCGGTCGACGAAGTCGAGCCACACCGCGGTGCCCGCGGCGGAAAGGTCGCTCAGCTTACCCATTGGTCTTCTCCAGCATCTCGCGCGCCACCTTGACGACATTGTCGACGGTGAAGCCGTATTTGTCCTGCAGCTTGGATATGGGGGCGGAGGCGCCGAACGTCGACATGGTGATCGTGCGGCCGTCGAGACCGACGAAGCGGTGCCAGCCGATCTCGCCCGCCTGCTCCACGGCGAGGCGTGCGGTGACGGCCTTGGGCAGCACGCTTTCCTTGTACTCGTCGGACTGGAGCTCATAGCGATACCAGCTCGGCAGGGACACGACGCGGCTCTTGACCCCGTCTGCCTTGAGCTGCTCGTGCGCCTTGACGACCAATGCCAGTTCGCTGCCCGTCGCGATCAGGATGACGTCCGGCGTGCCGTCACAGTCGGCGAGGACGTAGCCGCCCTTAAGCACGCCCTCCGCGGGCGCGTACTTGCTGCGGTCGAGCGTCGGCAGCGCCTGGCGCGAGAAGATCAGCGCGGTCGGACGGCTGGCGTCCTCCAGCGCGGCGCGCCACGCATAGGCGACCTCGTTGGCGTCGCCGGGGCGGATCGTGTCGAGGCCAGGGATCGCACGCAGCGTCGCGAGATGCTCGATCGGCTGGTGGGTCGGACCATCTTCGCCGACGCCGATCGAATCATGGGTGAACACCCAGATGCTGGCGAGTTCCATGATCGCCGACAGGCGGATCGGCGGGCGCATATAGTCGGCGAAGACGAGAAAGGTGGAGCCATAGCTGCGCAGGTGCGACAGTGTCATGCCGTTGACGACGCCGCCCATGCCGTGTTCGCGGACGCCGAAGTGGAAGTTCTGGCCACCGTAATTGTCGGCTTCGAACGAAGGCTTGCCCTTGATGTCCGTCTTGGTCGACGGTGCGAGGTCGGCGGAGCCGCCGATCAGCCACGGCACCCTGGCGGAGAGCGCGTTCAGCACCTTGCCGCCGGAATCGCGGCTGGCGAGGCCCTTTTCATCCGCCGGGAATTCGGGAATGTCCGCATCCCAGCCGTCCGGCAGCTTGTCCTTCAGCATCAGGTCGAGTTCGGCGGCGAGCGCCGGTTCGGCTTCGCGGTATTTGGCGAAGGTCTGCTCCCACGCCTCGCGCAATGCGGTGCCGCGATCGGCGAGCGCGCCGTGGAAATGCTCGGCGACGCCTTCGGGCACGTAGAAGCTCTTGTCCTCGGGCCAGCCATACGCCTTTTTGGTGGCGCGGACATTGTCCTCGCCGAGCGGTTCGCCGTGCGCCTTCTCGCTGCCGGCCTTGGGGCTGCCCCAGCCGATCACCGAATGGACGACGATGAAGGTCGGGCGGTCGCTGGTCGCCTTGAACGTCTCGATCGCCTTGGCGAAGGCCTGGGTGTCGTTGGCGTCGTCGAGATGGATGACGTTCCAGCCATAGGCCTGGAAGCGCAGGCCGACATCCTCGTCGAAGGCGAGGTCGGTGCCGCCCTCGATCGAGATGTGGTTGCTGTCGTAGATCCAGCAGAGGTTGGAAAGCTTGAGATGCCCGGCGAGGCTCGCCGCCTCGGCCGCGACGCCTTCCATCATGTCGCCATCGCCGCACAGCGCGTAGACGTCATGGTCGAAGAGCGTGAATTCGGGGCGGTTGTAGCGCGCGGCGAGCCAGCGTTCGGCGATCGCCATGCCGACCGAGTTGGAGCAGCCCGCGCCGAGCGGGCCGGTGGTCGTCTCGACGCCGGTGGTGTGGCGATATTCGGGATGGCCGGGCGTCTTGGAGGACAGCTGGCGGAAGCCCTCGATATCCTCGAGGCTGACGGCGGGCTTGCCGGTCTTGTTGCCGTCGGCATCGATCTCTTCGATCCCGGCGAGATGGATCAGGCTGTAGAGCAGCATCGAGGCATGGCCGACCGACAGCACGAAGCGGTCGCGATTGGGCCAGTCGGGCCGCGAGGGATCGTAGCGCAGGAACTGCGACCACAGGGTGTAGCCGACCGGCGCCAGCGCCATCGGCGTGCCGGGGTGGCCCGAATTGGCCTTTTGCACCGCGTCCATCGACAGCGTGCGGATGGTGTCGATCGTGAGGCGTTCCAGCGAGCCGTCTTCGTGGATCGCGTTGGTGGTATCGGTCATGGGAATGAAAGCCCTCGCTCTAGCCCTGCGTCGAACGCCTGCACGCCCGATCCGTTGCGGATGCCGCCGCCTTTAGCGAGGCGGATCGCCCCGTTCCAGCCGCGAAACGACCTCGCCCGTCGCGATATAGGCGGCGTCGACCTCGGCAAGGAACAGGCCGTGGCCGAGCACGCCGGGGATCGCATCCAGCCAAGCCGCTGTCTTTGCAGGATTATCCAGATCGAGGCGGCAATCGGCGATCCAATTGCCATTGTCGGTGGCATAGGGCGTATCGCCACGCATCCGCAGCGCCGCCCCCTCCCCCAGCGTCGCCAGCAGCGAGGCGCGGGCGAAGGGCAGGATCTCCACCGGCACCGCCGCGGCGCCGATCGCCGCCACCCGCTTGGACGCATCGGCGATCACCACCATCCGGTCGGAGGCGGCGGCGACGACCTTCTCGCGCAGCATCGCGCCGCCCGCCCCCTTCACCGCATACAGCCGCGCATCGATCTCGTCAGCGCCATCGATGGTGAGGTCGACCCGCGGCACGTCGGCGAAGTCGAGCATCGGGATGCCGAGGTCGCGCGCCAGCGTCGCGCTGGCCTGCGAGGTAGCGACGGCACGGATCGCCAGCCCTTCGCCGACGCGCGCGGCCAGCGCCCGGATCGCCTGTGTCGCGGTGGACCCGGTCCCCAGCCCGACGAGCATGCCGGCCTGCACCTCGGCCACCGCCGCGAGGGCCGCAGCCGCCTTTTCCGCCTCGATCGTCATGGCCGCTTCCTTTCCGCACTGCGACAATTTGCGACATTAATAACGCAGGGCTCGGGTTGCATTTCCGCGCCGTTCGTCGCCATTGGGCCAGCACGAGCAACCTTTCGCCGCCCTTGCGCATTATCGCGCGGGTCGCGGCTGCGCGAGCCGAGACACGACCCCGGGTGACCCATTTGACCACAGCATCGATTCGCACCCGCGGGCGCCTCGCCGCGGCCACCCCCGCCGTGATCGGCGCGCTCGCCCTGGCGCTTGCCGCGTGCAGCGGCGGCGGATCGCAGGAAAAGGGCGCGGGCAAGGGCGGCGCCGGCGGTGGCAACCGGGGACCGACGACGGTCGGCTATGTCGTCGTCCAGCCGACCAGCGCCGCGATGGTCACCGAACTCGCCGCGCGCACCAATGCCTATGAAAGCTCCGACGTGCGGCCGCAGGTGAACGGCGTGATCCGCCGGCGCTTCTTCACCGAAGGATCGCTGGTGCAGCGCGGGCAGCCGCTCTACGAGATCGACCCGCGCCTGTATCGCGCCGCGGTAAACCAGGCGCAGGCCAATCTCGCCAGCGCGCGCGCCAACGAAGAGGCGCAGCGGATCCAGGCGGAGCGCTACAAGCCGCTCGCCGCGATCGAGGCGGTGTCCAAGCAGGAATATACCAACGCCATCGCCACCGCGCGCCAGGCGACCGCCTCCGTCGCGCAGACGCAGGCGGCGCTGGAGACGGCGCGGGTCAATCTGCAGTTCACCACCGTGCCAGCGCCGATCTCCGGCCGGATCGGGCGGTCGCTGTTCACCGTCGGCGCGCTCGTGTCGGCGAGCCAGACCGATCCGCTGGCGCAGATCCAGCGGCTGGACCCGATGTTCGTCGATATCCAGCAATCGGCCGCCGACCTGCTCGCGCTGCGCCGCAGCCTGAGCCAGAACGGCGTGGTGCCGACGCGCGCGGTGGTGCACCTGCTGCTGGAGGATGGCAGCGACTATGGCCTGACCGGCACCGTCGAATTCGCCGAAGCGCTGGTCAATACCGAAACCGGCACGGTGACGATGCGCGCGCGCTTCCCCAATCCCAAGGGGCTGCTGCTGCCGGGCATGTTCGTGCGCGCGCGCTTCGCGCAGGCGATCAACCAGAATGCCTTCCTGGTGCCGCAGCAGGCGCTGAGCCGCGATGCCAAGGGCAATGCGACGGTGATGCTGGTCGGCCCCAACAACAAGACGGTGCAGCGGCAGGTCACCGCCTCGCGCACGCAGGGCGAGAACTGGGTGGTCACCGCCGGCCTGAAGGCGGGCGACAAGATCATCACGCAGGGCCTCAACAACCTGCGCCCCGGCGCGCAGGTGAAGGCGGTGCCGGCGAACAGCGCACAGAATGTCGCGCCGCCCAAGCAGGGTGAGGGCAAGCAACAGGGTGACGCCCAAAGCAAGGCGGGCTGATCGTGCAGGACAGCAGAACAGCCTCCGTTTGCCCTGAGCCTGTCGAAGGGCTTGGGACTCACCGTGCTTCGACACGCTCAGCACAAGCGGCGTGTGTGTCGGCAGCAGACAGGCTAACGATTGTCGCCTCGGCGGGACGAAATATCAGATGATCTCCCGGATCTTCATCGACCGCCCGATCTTTGCCTGGGTGCTCGCGATCATCGTGATGCTGGCGGGCGTCGGCGCGATCCTGAGCCTGCCGATCGCGCAATATCCCGACGTGGCGCCGCCGCAGGTGTCGATCCGCGCGACCTTCCCGGGTGCGAACGCGCAGACGTTGCAGAATTCGGTGACGCAGGTCATCGAACAGCAGCTGACCGGCATCGACGGGCTGCTCTATTTCAGCTCGTCCTCGTCCAGCCGCGGCGCGGTGACGATCACCGCGACCTTCGAGAAGGGCACCGATCCCGACATCGCGCAGGTGCAGGTGCAGAACCAGGTGCAGCAGGGCGTCGCGCGCCTGCCGCAGCAGGTGCAGCAGCAGGGCCTCGTCGTCCGCAAGTCCAACCCGGACAACCTGCTGATCGTCGGCGTCTATGACGAGACGAACGCCAAGACCAACCAGGACGTCAGCGACTATCTCGTCTCCAATTTGCAGGACCCGCTGGGGCGCGTGCAGGGCGTCGGCGACGTCAACGTCTTCGGCTCGCAATATGCGATGCGCATCTGGCTCAACCCGGCGCGCCTCGCGAGCTATCAGCTGATCCCGTCGGATATCACCACGGCGATCCAGAACCAGAATACCGAGGTCGCGGCGGGCGAAGTGGGCGGCCTGCCCTCGGGTCCCGAACAGATGCTCAACGCGACGGTGACCGCACAGTCGCGATTGCAGACGCCCGAGCAATTCCGGCAGATCATCGTCAAGACGCTGCCGACCGGCGCCACCGTGCGGCTGTCCGACGTCGCGCGGATCGAGCTGGGCGCGGAAAGCTATGCCGCGGTCAGCCGCATCAACCGCCATCCGGGCGCCGGCATCGCCGTGCTGCTCGCCCCCGGCGCCGACGCGCTGAAGACGGCGGAGCTGGTGAAGGCGGAGGTCGCACGCGTCGCCAAGGGCTTCCCGCCGGGCCTCAAGGTCGCCTACGCCAACGACACCACCGCCTTCATCAAGCTGTCGATCGATGAGGTCGTCAAGACGCTGATCGAGGCGGTGATCCTCGTCGTCATCGTCATGTTCGTGTTCCTGCAAAGCTGGCGCGCGACGCTGGTGCCGACGATCGCGGTGCCCGTGGTGCTGCTCGGCACCTTTGCGGTCTTCTACCTCGCCGGGTTCTCGATCAACACGCTGACGCTGTTCGGCCTCGTCCTCGCCATCGGCCTGCTCGTCGACGACGCGATCGTCGTCGTCGAGAACGTCGAGCGGCTGATGGAGGAAAACCCCGACATGGGGCCGCGCGAGGCGACGATCGAATCGATGAACGAGATCAGCGTCGCGCTGATCGCGATCGCGCTGGTGCTGTCGGCGGTGTTCCTGCCGATGGCCTTCTTCGGCGGGTCGACGGGCGTCATCTATCGCCAGTTCTCGCTGACAATCGTCTCGGCGATGGTGCTGTCGGTGCTGGTCGCGCTGATCCTCAGCCCGGCGCTCACCGCCTCGCTGCTCAAGCAGAAATCGAAGGAAGCCGAGGAGAGCCAGGGCTTCAAGCGCCGCTTCCCGCGCGTCTCCGGCTGGGGCACCAAGGCCTCGGGCTGGTTCAACCGCAATTTCGATCGCGGCGTGCAAAAATACACGGGCGCGGTGCAGGCGCTGATCGCCCGCAAATGGCTGTTCCTGCTGATCTACGTCGGCCTCGTCGCCTTGCTCGCCATCCTGTTCCTGCGCCTGCCCACCGGCTTCCTGCCGACCGAGGACCAGGGCGCGGCGATCGTGCAGTTCCGCCTGCCCGCCGGCGCCACCCAGGCGCGCACGCTCCAGGTGCAGCGGCAGGTCGAGAATTACTTCGCCCAATACGAGCCCAAGAACAGCTCGGTCCTGTTCACCGTCGCCGGCGGCGGTGGCGGCGGCGTCAGCGGCCAGAACACCGGCCAGGGCTTCCTCAACTTCGTCGACTGGAAGGATCGCAAGGGCAAGGAGAATACCGCCGACGCGATCACCGCACGCGCCTCCGCCGCATTCCGGGGCTTGCGCGATGCGCAGGTGTTCGCCCTCGTCCCGCCGGCGGTGCGCGGCCTGGGCTCGTCGGACGGCTTCACCATGGAGTTGCAGAACACGGGAGGCCTGACGCAGGACCAGTTCAATGCCGCGCGCGACAAGCTGCTCGGCCTCGCCAATGCCGATCCGATGCTGGCATCGGTGCGCCTTACCGAATTGCCCGATATCGCGACGCTGCGCGTCGATACCGATGCGCAGAAGCTCGCGGCGCTCGGCCTTTCGCAGAACAACGTCAATGCGACGCTGACCACCGCCTGGGGCGGCCAGTACGTCAACGACTTCATCGATCGCGGCCGCGTCAAGCGCGTCTACGTGCAGGGCGATGCGCAATTCCGCTCCGCGCCCGACGACCTGAAGCAATGGTTCGTGCGCGGGTCGAGCGGGCAGATGGTGCCCTTCTCCTCCTTCTCGTCGACCGGCTGGGCGACCGCGCCGACGACGCTGTCGCGCTTCAACGGCATCTCCTCGTTCGAATTCCAGGGGTCCGCCGCGTCGGGCAAGAGTTCGGGCGATGCGATGACGCGAATGGCGGAACTGGCGGCGCAGATCCCCGGCACCTCGGTCGCCTGGGCGGGCCTGTCCTATCAGGAGCGCTTGTCGTCAGGGCAGGCGCCGCTGCTCTACGGCCTGTCGATCCTGGTCGTCTTCCTGTGCCTTGCCGCGCTGTACGAAAGCTGGTCGATCCCGTTCGCGGTGCTGCTCATCATCCCGCTGGGGCTGATCGGCGCCATCGCCTTCGTGACGCTGCGCGGGCTCACCAACGACGTCTATCTGCAGATCGGGCTGCTGACGACGATGGGGCTCGCCGCCAAGAATGCGATCCTGATGATCGAATTCGCCGAACAGGCCGAGCGCAAGGGCGCGCGCGTCATCGACGCGGCGCTGGAGGCGGCCAAGATCCGTCTGCGCCCGATCCTGATGACCAGCTTCGCCTTCATCTTCGGCGTGCTGCCGCTCGCCATATCGACCGGTGCGGGCGCGAACAGCCGCATCGCGATCGGCACGGCGGTGATCGGCGGCATGCTGTCGGCGACGTTCCTCGCGATCTTCTACATCCCGCTGTTCTTCGTGCTGGTACGCCGCGGCGTGCGCGACGGCCTCGCCAAGCTGCGTGGCCGGCCGACCGGCCATCAGGGCGGGCATGACAAGGATCCCCCCGCTCCCCCCATGCCGCCAGCCGCGCCGGAGCCTGCATGATGCGCCGCCTGATCCTCGCCCTCTCGATGGCCGCGACCGCGCTCGGCGGCTGTTCGATGGAGCCCAAATACGTGCGGCCGGCCGCGCCGGTGCCGGCATCCTGGCCGGTGGGCGATGCCTATCTGCGCCAGAGCGAGGCGGCGCTGCCGGCGATCACCTATCGCGACGTGTTCAAGGATCGGCGGCTCCAGGCGCTGATCGATCAGGCGCTGGCGAACAACCGCGACCTGCGCGTCGCCGCCGCCAACATCGCCGCCGCGCGGGCGCAATACCGCATCCAGCGGGCCGACCTGTTCCCCGCCGTCGACGCGTCGGGCCGCTACACGCGGTCGGGCGGCGGCAACGGCGCGCGCAGCACCGCTGGCAGCGGCGGCACCGGCAACACGGGGACGGGGACGGGGACGGGAACCGGCACGGGGACTGGAACCGATACGGGAACCGGTGTCGGCACGGGAACGGGATCGACCGGCACGATCACCACGACCAGCAACGGCAACAGCGCCTTTTCCGCGCAGGTCGGCGTCACCGCCTTCGAACTCGACCTGTTCGGACGCATCCGCTCGCTGTCGCGTGCGGCGCTGGACCGCTATTTCGCCACCGAAGCAGGGGCGCGGGCGACCCGGCTGACGCTGGTCGGCGATGTCGCCACCGCCTGGCTGACCTATGCCGCCGACCGCAGCCTGCTGAAGGTCGCACAGGATACCGCGACCAGCGCGCAGCAGAGCGTCCGCCTGACCCGCGCCCGGCTGCAGGGCGGGATCGCCGCACGCACCGACGTGCGGCAGGCCGAACAGATCCTGGAAACGGCCAACGCCGATCTCGCCGAACAGACGACGCTGGTGGCGCAGGACGTCAACGCGCTGCAATTGCTGGTCGGCGCGCCGATCGATGCGACGTTGCTGCCCGCCTCGATCGACGAGGCGCAGGCGACGATCGCCAGCCTGCCCGCCGGCCTCGACAGCGGGGTGCTGCTGCGCCGCCCGGACGTGGTGCAGGCCGAATATGAGCTGCGCGCCTATAACGCCGAGATCGGCGCGGCGCGCGCCGCGCTGTTCCCGCGCATCTCGCTGACCGGGCTGGTCGGCTTTGCGAGCACGGCGCTGTCGTCGCTGTTCTCGGGCGGCGCCTTCACCTATTCGGTGGCGCCGTCGGTCAGCTATCCGATCTTCCAGGCCGGAGCGGGCCGCAACAACGTCCGCTACACCGAGGCGCAGCGCGATGCGGCGCTCGCCACCTACGAAAAGGCGATCCAGACCGCGTTTCAGGAAACCGCCGACGCGCTGGCGCGGCAGGGCACGCTCGCCGCACAGCTGCGCGCGCAGACGAATTTCCAGGCGGCGGCGGCCGACACGTTGCAGCTGGTCAACGCGCGCTACCAGGGGGGAATCGATACCTTCCTCTCCAGCCTCGACGCGCAGCGATCGCTGTATACGGCGCAGCGCTCGCTGATCGCGACGACGTTGGTCGGCGCGACCAACCGGGTGAACCTGTACCGGGTGCTGGGGGGCGATTCGTCGCTGGAGGCGACGGCCGACGGGCCGCGCCCGGTGACGCCGAGCGGCGCGCCGCGCAGCGATTGAGGGTCGGCGGCGAGCGTGGATCAGCCTGACATCATAACCCGTCAAGGTTCGACTCGCCCGATCGCGCGTGTAGGATGACGGCCTTGTCGGTCGGCTTCGATCGTCGCAGGAGCCGCCGCCGATGAGCCATACGATCCGCCGCTTCCGCCCCGCCGACGATGCCGGCATGCTGGCCTTTGCCGCCGGCCTGCCGGAGCATGACCTGCTGTTCCTTGGCCGCGACCTGCGCCATCCGCGGGTGATCGAGGCCTGGCAGCAGGCGATCGGCGAAGGCTGGATCGACAGCCTGATCGCGGAGGATGACGGCCGCATCGTCGCCACCGCGGCGCTGGTGCGCGATCCGCTGGGGTGGAGCGGGCATGTCGGCGAACTACGCCTGCTGGTCGCGACGGATCGCCGCGGGGCCGGAATGGGGCGGGACCTGCTGGAGGCGCTGCTCGCGATCGCCGGCGCGCATGGGCTGGCCAAGCTGACCGCGACGATGACGCCCGATCAGGTCGGTTCGATCGCATTGTTCGAGGGGCTGGGCTTCGCGCGCGAGGCGTGCCTTGCCGGGCATGTCCGGGCCAGCGACGGGATCGCGCACGACCTCATCGTGCTGGCGCGGACGATGCCTGGGGGATGAGGCTCAGCCGTCGCTGACGCCGGTGCCGCCGGGACGCAGCGGCGCCACCGCATCGCGACCGAAGCGGGCGATCAGATCGCCGATTTCGCGCGCCTGGGCGAGCGAGCGCTGGCCCTGTTCGCGCAGATATTCGCCCTGGATGCGCATCACGTCCGACAGATCCTTGGCCTGCGCCGCCTCGCGCATCGCCTGGAATGCCTCATGGGAATTCTGCTCGGCCTGTTCGATGATCTTCAGCCCGATGGTGGCGCTGCCGTCCGCGACCTTCTGGCCGGAAGCGCGCATCGCCTCGCCCGCGCGACGGGCGGGATCGAGGACATGTTCCGAAAAGCTGTCGCGGGCGCGGTTCGCCGCGTCGCGCATCGCATCGCCTGCCGCCGCGCCATTGCCCTCATCGCCGGTGCCATCCGCCATCGTCGCTCTCCTGCTGTGTCTCGGGCGACGGTTACGTTTCCGCAACGGCCGCTGTGCGGCTCAACGTACGATCGCGGCATTCGGTCCGTTGCAGGACGTTGCGTCCGGCCTGCGTCCCGGTACAACCGCCGCATGGAGACGCCGGACGACGCCACCCATCGCAGGATTCGCGGCGAGCTGCTGCATCGTGCCGTCGCGCTCGGCCAGGAGCTGATCCGGCTCGCCGACGACCTGGATCTGGCGATCGCGGGGCTGCATATCTGCCAGGGTATCGAACTGATGCGCGAGGAAGCCGAGCGGCTGACCGGTCCCGAGGACTGATCGACGGGTCCTTTGCGTGGTCAGACGCTGCCCAGGCAGCGCAGCACCAGCGCGGTGCCGCTATCGGTCAGGGACAGGGTGGACGGCGTGTCGGGGTCGGCCGCGATCGCGCGGATGAGGCCGCGATCGGTCAGCACGTCGATCCAGCGTGCCAGCACCGCCGGCCTCAGGCCGATCGCATCGGCCACCACCTGCGGCCGCATCGCCTCCCCCGCTTCGAAGGCGATGAACAGGTTGAGCAGGATATCCCAGCCGGGTTCGCCGAACATCTCCGCCAGCGGTCCGGCGGCGGCGTCGCGGGCGCGACGCTGGGCCAGCAGGACGCGGGCACGATCGACGTCCTCGGGCTCCTCGGGGCCGGTGGGGACCGGCGCGACGATCTCGCCCCGCCCCCGCGCGGCGGCGGCGCGGACGCGTTCCAGCGCGGCGGCGAGCCGTTCGTAATCCTCCCGGTCGCGGTGGTGCCAGCGGAGCAGGCGGATGTCGGCACTCATGATCGTTCGAATTCCGGTTGGCGCAGCGGCGACCAGTCACAATCGCTGCCGAAGCTGGCGAGGCGGCGGCGATGGCGCAGCGCGCCCACCGCCAGCATCATCAGCATGGGATAGGCGATCTTGCTGCTGGCGCCGGCGTACATCCACGGCACGAGGCTCGGCTGGAACGCCTTCACGCCGTGGATCGCGATGGTGATGAGGTGCAGCGACGTGACGTACAGCGGCCAGTAGCGATTGGCGCGCAACGCGATGCCGAACAGCCCGATCAGCATCGCGCCATCGACGGCCAGCAGCAGCCAGAACACCGAATGATAGCTGCGATACTGGACGAACGGCAGGTTCGACGTCGCGAGCGCCCCCAGCACGAACACCAGCGCCGTCCAGCGCTCCGGCGCGCCGCCCGCCCAGGCGGCATAGCCGCAACAGGCGAGCAGCAGCGCGTTGAAGAAGACCACGTGGGTCATGGCCTGGCCGAGCACTCCGGACCGGTCAAAGAAGCAGTCTGTCGGCCAAGCCATGACACCTAGGCAGCGACGCGCAGATGACTGGCGTCGGCGCCCGTCGGGACGAACGCAGGCTTCGGCAGTTCGTCGCCGAAACTCGTTTCATACCCGATCTGCCTGCCCAGCTTTTCGATCACGCGGTGGCCGGCGACGGTATGGCCGCGCGCCGTGCCGATCGCCATGATCGCCTGGCCGAGCACTTCGAAGGCCTGCTGCCCGGCGATCGCCGGCAGGTTCGCGGCGCTGCGGGCACGCGGCAATGCGGCGAGCAGTTCGCCACCGGTCGCGAACGCTTCGTCGAGCTGCGTTTCCAGCCGCCACAGCAGCTGCGCGACCGCCTCGGCCGCCGCGCGGGTATCCGCATATCCGGTGTTCGCATCGGATTTCGCGTTGAACATCAGGCCCACCTTTCCACCCGTTCGGGGTGCTCGCGCTGGAGGTCAGGAAAGGCGCTGGGCGACGGTTTCGATCAGACCGGTGAGAACCTGGAGGCCGGTCATGAGCATGCCGAATGCGATGGCGATGCCCAACGTTATGGCCTGTATCCAGATCAACCGGTCGCCGACCGAAAGGTCGTTGTCCCTTTGTCCTTTCCGCCGGAAGGGCAGCCGTATCCCCGAAGAGCGCTGCCTCGAAGGCGGCTCCTCGGGGACCCCCGGTGCCCCGACGATCAACTCGTCCGGCGACACCGGCAATGGCGAAACGGCAGCGGGTTCGGATAGCCGTGCAGAATGCCCCCCGATTTTATCGGGGGCGGCCTCTACTGGAATAATTGTTGTTTGCGAAGCACTTAGCTGAGCGTTTTCGGCCTCGTGGCGGGCCCATTGCAGCGCCGCATCGCGGCGGTTGCGCGCGCCGATCAGCTTCACCGCCTCGGTCAGATAGCTGTCGACGGTGGATTTCTCGATGCCGAGATCCTCGGCGATCTCCTTGGATCCCTTGAGGTCGCGCACGCCCCGCAGACAATCGCGGTGGCGCCTGGTCAGTCGGTCGAATCGGCTGGAATCGTTCACGGTATCGCTGTCACGCCTGCGGCGCGCGCGCGCAAGAGGCGGCGCACGGCGTTCCCGCCGGCGCGCGGCCGTGATCGATCGCTTGCTGTCCAGACCCGCTCAAGATCGTCATGCCCCCGGTTCGGAAGGCACATGTTTACCACGATCCGGCGGTTAAGCCACGCAAAGCACCATTTCGGGCACGACGACCGGGCGGCACCGCCGCGCCGCCCGGCGACGCGTCAGCCGTGCGATGCCTTGCGCGCCTTGCCCTTGCGTACCGTCGCCTTGCGGCCGCGGCGCGTCGCGACGGGCGCCGATCGCCGGGCGCGCAACAACGGCACCGCGATCGCCGCCGCCGCGCCGGCCAGCAGGGTGCCGCCGATCGCGACCCATCCGCCGATGCCGAGGCCGCCATCCTCCTGCCCTGCGCGCGACGCTGCCGGTGGCGTTGCGGCGGCCTCATCCTCCTCGTGATGGACGGGGCCGGCATGCTTCATGGCCGAGCTGGGGATATGCGACATAGTTGCGTTCCTTTCCGGCCGTCCAACCGCACACCACATGCAATGTTCCGGATCGGGGTTCCGGACAGGCGCGATCCGGGGACTCAACCCTGCCAGCGGCGCATGGCGGCATCATAAGCGTCGGCCGCCTTCTGCCGATCGGCTTCCAGCCGCTCGCGCTCCTCGCGCTGATCGCGCTCCAGCGTGCGCCGCCGCCTGGCGAGCGCCGCCTCTTCGGCACGGAGCGCCCGCTCGTCGCTGCGGTGGCGCGCCTCCGCCTGCGATAAGGCCGCCTCCGCCTCGGCAAGCGGACGGCGGCTCGGTTTCGGCACCGGCGGGGGCGGCGCAGGACGTGCCCGCTTGGCGGCAGGCGCCGCGTCCGCATCGTCCGTGGCAGCCGGTTTGCGACGCGTCCGTGCCCGATCGGGCGGCAGTGCTGCGATCTGCTCGGCGGCGCTGCCGCGCGACCGCTTGATGACCGTGCCCGGTTTGGCGAGCGGCTCGGCGGTGAGGGCGGGATCGGTCACCACCTCCGCGACGCCGCGCGCGAACAGGTCGCGGGCGCTGCCCCAAGCCTGCAGGGCCGCCTTCTGGCTGGGCGCGGCGACATAGGCGTCGTGGAAGCCGATCGGCGTGCGAAAGACCTTCAGCTTCGCCATGGAGCGGCCCGGATGCGGGAGGATGCCGTGCGCATGGGTCGTCAACGAGCGGCAGCGGCAAAGGTTGACGCATCCCGCCGGTGTCCCGCTGCGGCACGCGCGATTCCGGCGGGTGGCCAGCGGGCGGGTTTGCGCGCATTCTGCCCAGCGTCTCGATCATCCGGAGCGTTCCTTGGCCGCACGTCGCCAGGCCCTAGCGGCCAAGCTGATCCTCGCCGTCGCCGCGCTCGGCATCGCGGCGGCCGCGACCGTGTCCTCAAACCGCCCTGCCCGTTCCAACGTACGGCCCGCCACGGCACGCGCCGCGGCTACGCCGCCTGTCGCCGCGGTGGCGAGCGTCGCGCCCGCAAGGCCGTTGCCCGCGCCCGCACCGACCCCGGCCCCCATGACCACGCCCGCTTCGATGCAGGTGAAGCGCGTTCTCGACATCGGGCCGATCAAGTTCGGGGATTACGCCTGGGACGACAAAGGCGTGCCGGACGGCCCCCTCATCATCACCGTGGACCTCGCCGCGCAGACGCTGTCGGTGTTTCGCGACGGCTATGAGATCGGTGCCGCCGCCATCCTCTATGGCGCGGACGACAAGCCGACGCCGCTCGGCACCTTCCCGATCCTGATGAAGGATGCGCATCACGTCTCGCGCACCTATGGCAATGCGCCCATGCCCTACACGCTGCGGCTGACGCGCGACGGCGTCGCGGTGCATGGGACGGAGGTCGCCTGGGGCTATGCGACGCACGGCTGCATCGGCGTGCCGACCGCCTTTGCCCGCCTGCTGTTCGCGCAGGCGAAGGTCGGCGACCGTGTCATCATCACCCGTGGCAAGACGCTGGCGACGGGCGAACCGCTGGTGACGACTGCCGGCATATAGACGCGGATCAAGCGCAAAGTCTGGTTAACGGCGAAGAAACCTCTTGGCCAAGTGTCAGGAACACTGATACATTTTCGGCCCTATACAGGGGTGGGGCCTGCGGCATGACGGATGAGGAAGAGCGGCTGGCGACGCTGGCGCAGTACGGCCTGCTGGATACCGATCCGGAGCGCCAATATGATGCACTGGTCGAAGAGGCGGCGCGTCAGACCGACGCCCCCATCGCCACCATCTCGCTGATCGATGCGCGGCGCCAGTGGTTCAAGGCGCGGATCGGCCTCGACACCGCCGAGGGGCCGATCGCCGAGTCCTTCTGCGCCAAGGCGATCGAGCAGGACGGCGTGTTCGTGGTGCCCGATGCCAGCCGTGACGAGCGGTTCCGCGACTATCCCAACGTCACCGACGGCACCCGCATCCGCTTCTATGCCGGGGCGCCGCTCAAGATGCGCAACGGCGCCCGGATCGGCACGATCTGCGTCGTCGACGTCGAGCCGCGCGAGGGGTTGGAAGAGGAAGAGCGCGTGGTGCTGGAGGACCTCGCCCGCCGTACCGTCGCAGCGTTCGAACTGCGTCGCGACCTGCGCGAGAAGGGCAGCGATCCGGTCGCCGCCGATGCCGCACCGCAGTGGCTGGAACAGGCGAGCGACCATCTGGTCAAGGCCTGGGCGGCGCTCGACGTGATCGGCGCGACCGCGGAACTCGCCCGGCTGGAACAGGTGATCGTCGAGGTCGATGCGCTGAGGCTGGCGCAGCGATAGGCGGCGGATCGACGTCCGGACGTCGTTCTCCCTTCTCCGCGAGACAGGCAGGGCTATCGCCTATGGGTCGTGCGATCCCGGGCGGTGTTCTTCAATCCTCCGTCATGCCCGGACAAGTCCGGAGTGACGGAGGATTACAGAACATTGCCGCGAATGAGCCAGCCGATATGCGATGGCGGCGCATGCGGCATCCCGCGATCACGCATGCGCAGCATAGGCGCTTCCCCCGCCGGAAACCCCTTGCTAAGGCCCCCTGCAACATACGCTTTCGCGAAGCGCTCCCGCGCGCCCGATCGGCCGTACCCGGCCGCTCCCCCGAGCGCCCTCGAGCCAAATTGAAGGGACCATGATGACCGCCATCGGCCAGGACAGCCTGAACACCCGCACGACGCTGACCGTCGGCGGCAAGACCTACGATTATTTCAGCCTCGCCAAGGCGGCCGAGAAGTTCGGCGACATCAGCCGCCTGCCCTTTTCGATGAAGGTGCTGCTCGAGAACATGCTGCGCTTCGAGGACGGCAAGACCGTGACCGAGGCGGATGTGAAGGCGATCGTCGACTGGCAGCAGGAGCGCCGCTCCGACCGCGAGATCCAGTATCGCCCGGCGCGCGTGCTGATGCAGGATTTCACCGGCGTGCCCTGCGTCGTCGACCTCGCCGCGATGCGCGATGCGATCACCAAGCTGGGCGGCGACGCGGCCAAGATCAATCCGCAGGTGCCCGTGCACCTCGTCATCGACCATAGCGTCATGGTCGACGAATTCGGCACGCCGCAGGCGTTCGAGGACAACGTCGACCTGGAATATCAGCGCAACGGCGAGCGCTACGAATTCCTCAAGTGGGGCTCGGCCGCGCTCGACAATTTCAAGGTCGTGCCGCCGGGCACCGGCATCTGCCATCAGGTGAACCTCGAATATATCGGCCAGGCGGTCTGGTCGTCGGAAAGCACCGGCGACCATGGCGACGGCACGGCGATCGCCTATCCCGACACTTTGGTCGGCACCGACAGCCACACGACGATGATCAACGGCCTGGGCGTGCTCGGCTGGGGCGTCGGCGGCATCGAGGCGGAAGCGGCGATGCTCGGCCAGCCGGTGAGCATGCTGATCCCCGAGGTGGTCGGCTTCAAGCTGACCGGCGCGCTGAAGGAAGGCATCACCGCCACCGACCTGGTGCTGACCGTGACGCAGATGCTGCGCGCCAAGGGCGTCGTCGGCCGCTTCGTCGAGTTCTACGGCCCGGGCCTGTCGTCGATGACGCTCGCCGATCGTGCGACCATCGCCAACATGGCGCCCGAATATGGCGCGACCTGCGGCTTCTTCCCGATCGACGACAAGACGATGGACTATATGCGCCTCACCGCGCGGTCCGAGGAGAATATCGCGCTGGTCGAGGCCTATGCCAAGGCGAACGGCTTCTGGCGCCACGACGATGCCGCCGATCCCGTGTTCACCGACACGCTGGAGCTCGACATGGGGACGGTCACCGCCAGCCTCGCCGGGCCGAAGCGCCCGCAGGACCGCGTCAGCCTGGGCAAGGTGGACGAGGTGTTCAACGGCGACCTGTTCAAGATCTACCACAAGGAGCGTCCGAGCCGCGTCGCGGTGGAGGAGCGCGGGCATGACATCGGCGACGGCGACGTGGTGATCGCGGCGATCACCAGCTGCACCAACACCTCCAACCCGAGCGTGCTGGTCGCGGCGGGCCTGGTCGCGCGCAAGGCGAACGCGCTCGGCCTCAAGCCCAAGCCCTGGGTCAAGACGTCGCTGGCGCCGGGCAGCCAGGTGGTCACCGACTATCTCAACAAGGCGGGGCTGACCCAGGACCTCGACGCGATCGGCTTCAACCTGGTCGGCTATGGCTGCACCACCTGCATCGGCAATTCCGGCCCGCTGCCCGGCCCGATCTCGACCGCGATCAACGAGAACGACCTCGTCGCCGCATCGGTGCTGTCCGGCAACCGCAACTTCGAAGGGCGCGTGTCGCCCGACGTCCGCGCCAACTTCCTCGCCAGCCCGCCGCTGGTCGTCGCCTATGCGCTGAAGGGCACGGTGACGCAGGACATGAGCGAAACGCCGCTCGGCCAGGGCAAGGACGGGCAGGACGTCTTCCTGAAGGACGTGTGGCCGACCAACCAGGAGGTCGCCGACGTGATGGCGGCCAACATCGACGATGCGATGTTCCGCAGCCGCTACGGCAACGTCTATGCGGGCGACGAGAAGTGGCGCAGCATCGACGTGACCGGTTCGGCGACCTACAGCTGGCCGGCGGCGTCGACCTATGTCGCCAACCCGCCGTACTTCGAGGGCATGGAGATGACCCCGAAGCCGGTCACCGACATCATCGAGGCGAAGCCGCTGGCGATCCTGGGCGATTCGATCACCACCGATCACATCTCGCCCGCCGGATCGATCAAGGCGGACAGCCCGGCCGGCCAGTGGCTGACCGAGCGCCAGGTCGCGCGCAAGGACTTCAACAGCTATGGCGCGCGCCGCGGCAACGACCATGTCATGGTCCGCGGCACCTTCGCCAACATCCGTATCCGCAACGAGATGGTGCCGGGCGTCGAAGGCGGCATGACCCAGTATCAGGGCGAGACGATGCCGATCTACGACGCGGCGATGCGTCACAAGGACGACGGCACGCCGCTGGTGATCGTCGCGGGCAAGGAATATGGCACGGGCTCGTCGCGCGACTGGGCGGCGAAGGGCACCAACCTGTTGGGCGTGCGCGCTGTCATCACCGAAAGCTTCGAGCGGATCCACCGGTCGAACCTGGTCGGCATGGGCGTGCTGCCGCTGCAGTTCGCCGACGGCGTGACCCGCCAGACGCTGAAGCTGGACGGCACCGAGACGTTCACGATCACCGGCGTCGCCAACCTGCGGCCGCGCCAGACCGTGGAGGTGAAGCTGACCCGCGCCGACGGATCGAGCGAAACGTTCGAGACGCGCTGCCGGATCGATACCGTCAACGAGCTGGAATATTTCCTCAACGGCGGCATCCTGCAGTACGTGCTGCGCAACCTGGCGGCGTAAGCGGCCACAGCGAAGGATGAGACGGGGAGGTGCCGCGGGGCGCCTCCCCTTTTTTTGTCCGGCCGTCATCCCGGTGCAGGAAACGGCGACCGCCACGGCGTCGACATACCCTCGCCACATCCTTCGTTATAACAGCGGCTTATGCTTCGCTTCGTACCCCTGTTGCTGCTCGCCTTTGGCTCACCCGCATTCGCCCAGCACAGCACCGCAGGCTGTACCGCCGGCACGCCTCACCGGGTGCTGGTGAGCATCCGCGGCCTGCGTGCCTCCAGCGGCGGCGTGCGGGTACAATTGTATGAGGAGAGCGGCTTCCTCGACAAAGGGCGCTGGCTGGCGCGGGTCGAGGCGCCGGCGGCGGGC
The DNA here is from genome assembly GCF_052321755.1 of Sphingomonas cellulosilytica. NCBI lineage: Bacteria > Pseudomonadati > Pseudomonadota > Alphaproteobacteria > Sphingomonadales > Sphingomonadaceae > Sphingomonas > Sphingomonas cellulosilytica. The sequence goes on along the minus strand of NZ_JBQRTT010000005.1, from coordinate 89,752 downwards.
AAGCGCAACGTCGAGGTGTGCGTGCCGGTGCCGCGGCCGGGCACCTATGGTATCGCGGTGCGGCACGATGCCAATGCCAACGGCAAGTCGGACGGCGGCGACGGCGGCGCCTTCTCGCGCGATCCCAAGCTGTCGATCCTGCGGCTGAAGCCCGCCTTCGCCCAGGTCGCGGTGCCGCTGGGCGCCGGCACCAGCCGGGTGAGCGTGACGATGAACTATCGTCACGGGCTCAGCATCGGGCCGGAGGGCTGACGCCTCAGCCGGTCACCACCGCGCGGCTGCGGGCGTAGAGGAAATAGACCAGCAGGCCGAAGGCGTTCCAGCCAACGAAGGCGATCTGCGTCACCGCCTGCAGGCTGGTGAAGAGGTAGCAGCAACCAAGAATCGCGAGCGGTGCCACGACCCAGGCGAGTGGGGTGCGGAACGGTCGCCGCGCGGCGGGATCGCGGCGGCGCAGCACCAGCACGCAGGCCGCGACCGCGACGAACGCGCACAGCGTACCGGCATTGGCCAGGCTGGCGATGACGTCGAGCGGCGCGAGGCCGGCGATGATCGCGACGAACATCGCGGTCATCGCGGTGATGCGCGCCGGGGTGCCGCGCCGGCTCACCTTGGCGAGCCCGGCGGGCAGGAAGCCATCGCGGGCCATGACCAGGAAGATGCGGCTCTGCCCGTAGAGGAAGGCGAGCAGCACCGTCGGCAACGCGATCGCCGCCGCGGCGGCGACCACGGTGGCGATGCCGCCCTGGTTCAGTTCGCGCAGGATGAGCGCGAGCGGTTCCGGGCTCTTGCCGAAGCTGGCGTAGCTGACCGCGCCGACCGCGGTGGCGGCGACGATCATGTAGATCGCGGTACAGGCGAGCATCGACCCGACGATACCGATGGCAAGGTCGCGCTCGGGCTTCTTCGCCTCTTCCGCCGCGGTGGAGATCGCATCGAAGCCGTAGAAGGCGAAGAAGATGATCGCGGCGGCGCCCATCACGCCATATTTGACGCCCCCTGCCCCTTCGGGACTGCCATAGCCGTAGGGGGCGAAGGGGTGGAGGTTGGCGGCGTCGAAATGCGGCAGTGCGACGCCGACGAACAGCGCCAGCGTGACGATCTTCAGCACCACCAGCGCGGTATTGATCCGCGCGCTTTCCCGCGTGCCGAGCATCAGCAGCCCGGCGACGACGGCGATGATCGCGACCGCGGGCAGGTTGACCACCCCGCCGAGGCCGGGGCCGTTGGCGAGCGCGGCGGGCACGACGATGCCAAGCCCCTTGAGGAAGCCGACGGCATAGCCCGACCAGCCGACCGCGACGGTGGAGACGACCAGCGAATATTCGAGGATCAGGCTCCAACCGACGACCCAGGCGATCACCTCGCCCAGCACCGCGTAGCTGTAGGTATAGGCCGAGCCGGAGGCGGGGATCATCGTCGCCATTTCGGCATAGCAAAGCGCCGCGCAGGCACAGATCGCGCCGGCGACGACGAAGGCCAGGATCACCGCCGGGCCGGCCCGTTCCGCGCCGACACCGATCAGCGTCAGGATGCCGGTGCCGACGATCGCGCCGACGCCGAGCGCGACGAGATGCGGCCAGCCGAGCGTGCGCGCGAGCTGCTGCCCCGGCGGCTGCGGCTGGATGGTCTTGCGGCGGAACAGGCTCATGGGATCCCCTCGTCTTTGCAGCGGCTATAGGCCGTCCGCGGGAACGTGGGTAGCGGTGCGTTCAGAAGCGCCGGGCGATGCCGGCCGACAGTTCCAGGTCGGGCGTATCCCGGTTGAGGCCGGCGATGCCGAACAGGTCGAGCTGCCAATCGTCCTGCGGCTGCCATGCGACCGACAGCGCGGTCCGCGCGCGGGTGGTGTGGTCGCCGGGCTCCGCGTCGCGGACCACCTGCGCCTCGGCGGACAGCGATACCGCCTTCGTCACCTTGACCGTGACGCCGCCGGCGCTGCCGTAGCGCAGGTGATGGCCGGGCGTCTCGTCGTTGGGCAGGCCGCGCACCGAGGGCGTGGCATCAATCCGCACCGTATCGCTGAGGTCGTAGGATACGGGCAGCAGCAGGCTGTAGCCGACGCCGCCCGCACCGATCGGCACCCGGCCGACGGGCAGGCTGACCGAGGGCAGAACGGCAATGGCGAGGCCCTGGCCGTCGGGATGCAGGAGCGACGCCTTCAGCCCGAGCACGGCATCGCCGACGCGGTCCGCGCGGTCGATCGCGCCGCTCGCCACGTCGCGCACCCGCTCATGTCCGAACGGCTCCCAGCTCGCGCGCACCTCCAGCCGGTCGGTGACACCGAGCCGGACAAGCGTCTGTGCGATCGTGATCGTGTCGGTGCGGCTGTCCGGCTGGCGATCGAGCGTCCAGTCGACGACACCCGTTTCCAGCGAGACATGCCCCTTGTCGACGATGCACGCCGGCGTATCGAGCCCGGGCCGTTCCGGGCAATATTCGCGCAGCTGGGCCGCAGCGGGGGCCGCGGCGAGAAGGGCAGCAGAGGCAGCGGCGACGGCGAGCGCCGGCCGCCTCACCGCAGGCGCACCCAGGTCGGCGCGTGATCGCTCGCCTTTTCGCGACCGCGATACGCCTTGTCGACGCCGGCATCGACCAGCCGGTCGGCAGCCTGAGGGCTGAGCAGCAGATGGTCGATGCGGAAGCCGGCATCGCGCTGCCATGCGCCGGCCTGATAATCCCAGAAGGTCCAGACGCCGCCGGTCGGCTGGCGGGTGCGCAGGGCGTCGGTCCAGCCCTGCGCCAGTAGGCGGCGGTAGGCGGCGCGGCTTTCCGGCTGCATCAGCGCATCGTCGGCCATCGCGCGCACCGAAAAGGTATCGTCGTCGTTGGGGATGACGTTGTAATCGCCCATCAGCACCGTCGGCACCTCGGCATCGAGCAGCACGCGAGCGCGCGCCGCCAGCCGTTCCATCCAGCGCAGCTTGTAATCGAACTTGGGGCCGGGCTGCGGATTGCCGTTGGGCAGGTAGATGGAAGCGACGACCAGCCCGTCGACCTCGCATTCGAGGTAGCGGCTATGCTCGTCCTCCGGCTCGCCCTCCAGCCCGCGCTGGCGCTCGACGGGTGTTTGCCCCCTGGCGAGCACGGCGACGCCGTTGAACCCCTTTTGCCCGTGCCAGACCGCGCCGTAGCCGGCGGCCTCGATATCGGCGATCGGGAAGGTATCGTCGCTGGACTTGAGTTCCTGGAGGCAGACGATGTCCGCCTGTTCCTCGGCAAGATATTCCAGCAGGCGCGGCAGACGCGCCTTGATGCCGTTGACGTTGTAGGTGACGAGCTTCACGGCAGCTAGATCGCGAAGCTGGAGCCGCAGCCGCAACCGGAGGCGGCATTGGGATTTTCGACGCGGAAGGCGGCACCGCCCAGCGATTCGACGTAATCGACCTGACAGCCGCGGACGAGATCGAGGCTGACGCTATCCACCACCAGCCGGACGCCGTCCGTCTCCGCCACGGTATCGTCGCCCTCCGGGGCGTCGGCGAAGCCGAAGCGATACTGGAAGCCCGAGCAGCCGCCGCCGTCGACGGACAGGCGCAGGATGGCGGGTTTGTTCTGCTTGCCCGCGATCGCGGCGACGCGCGCGGCGGCGGCAGGGGTGAGCATGATGTCGGGAGCGAGGCTGGCCATGCGGGGGAGATAGGCGCGAGCGGGGATCGGGGCAACGGGGGCGTTGGCGCTGCCGGTCATCCCGGCGGAAGCCGGGATGACGAAGGCGAATGGGATGCAGAGTAAGGGCGGGCGTCGCAGCCGCCTCGCAATCAGTCCTGGGCGGCGGGGCCGTCGGTCGAGACCGGGATCGCGTGAACGGCGCGGTCCTGGGCGGCGAGCAGATAGTCGGCGGTGGTGAGGAACGGGATCGGGTTCACCGCATGGCCGTCGATACGCACTTCGTAATGGAGGTGCGGGCCGGTGGAGCGGCCGGTCGAGCCCATCAGCGCGATCAGCTGGCCGCGCGTCACGCGGCTGCCGTCGGCGACGAGGATCTTGGACAGGTGGCCGTAGCGGGTGGCGATGCCCTTGCCATGGTTGATCTCCACCATGTTGCCATAGCCGCCCTGGCGGCCGGCGTGGCCGACGATGCCGTCGGCGGTGGCGTAGATCGGCGTGCCGACCGGACCGGGGATGTCGACGCCGGCGTGCATCGCGGCGGTGCCGCGGAACGGGTCGGAGCGGATGCCGAAGTTGCTGGTGAACTGCAGATGCTGCACCGGCTGCACCGAGGGGATGGCGATGGCGCCCTGTTGCAGCGTATCGAGCTTCTTCCAGCTCTGGAACAGGGTGCGGAACTGGGCGTCGGCCTTGAGGTCCGCCTGCGCCTCGGCACCGTTGGCGTCGAGCATCGGGCCACCCATGCCGCCGGTCGTCGTCCTGGCGACCGTCAGGCGGCCGGCGACGCCCAGCGTCTTGAGCGTCGCATCGGTTTGGGCGAGGCGGCGATCGAGCACCTTCTGCGCGGCGGCGGCGAGTTCGCTCTGGCGCCCCTCCACCTTGACCAGCGGCTTGACGACATCGGCGGCGAGGCGGTCGGCGGCGGGATCGATCGCCAGCTGCGCCAGCGCGAGCTTGGCCTCGTCGCCCTTGCCGGTCAGCGCGGCGGCGATCAGCGCCTGGCGCTGGTCGAGCCGCTCGGCATGTTCGCGCGCGACTTGGCGGATGGTGGAGACGCGCGCCTGCATCGCGTCGAGGCGATGCTCCATGTGCACGATGCGGGTATCGGCCGGCTGGGTGGCGAGCTGCGCCGCCTGCGCCGCGCCATAGCCTGAAAAGCCGATCATCAGCGTGCCGGCGACCGCCGCCACCGCCTGCGACCGGCCGGTGATGCTGACCCGGCGCAGGCCGCGGCCATCGTGGAACAGGACATCGCGGGTGGCGAACAGCGCGCGGACGCGCGAACCGAAGGCAGCAGCAGTACGGGCGAAGGTGTTCATCGTACCCCAACACGAGTGCGCCGTTCCCGCCCTGACCGGGACCGGCTGTTTGACATCGTCCTGACCCGCAGCCCCACCGCGCCCCAGACCCGGATGGTGAGACACCATCCGATCCACGGCCACAAGACCGCGGATACCGCTACCGCGATCAAGCGGCTGGGACGTGCGCCGAACGGATGATACGGGGTTACATGCACGGGTGGCGCTGACGCTTTCGCACGACCGGTACGGGAATCACCCGCCCCAGGCCCCGGCAGGCGAAGTTGCGCATGACGCATCGGCAGGCGCGGCGTATAACCGCCGCTTCATCAAACGGATGGCTCTTATGCTCGATACCCCCTCGACCGCGCAGGTCCCCACCCTCAGCCTCGCCGACCAGGCAAGCGATCCCGACGGCTTCGCCGCCGCGTTCGGCGAATCGTTCGAACGGTTCGGCTTTGCGATCGTCGCCGACCATGGCGTGCCGCAGGAACTGATCGCGCGCGCCTGGCGCGAGACGGAGGCGCTGTTCGCGCTGCCCGAGGCGGAGAAGCGCGGCTATTTCGTCGAAGGGGGTGGCGGTGCCCGCGGCTATACCCCGTTCAAGACGGAGATCGCCAAGGATGCGAAGCACGTCGACCTCAAGGAATTCTGGCATATCGGCCGCGAGCTGCCCGCCGGGCATCGTTATACCGATACCATGTCGCCCAATATCTGGCCCGAGCGGCCGGAGGGGTTCAAGCAGACCTTCCTCGAATTGTTCACCGCCTTCGACCGGGCCGGTGACCGGCTGCTGTCGGCGATCGCGCGGCACCTGGGGCTGGCGCCCGACTGGTTCGACCCGGCGGTGAAGGACGGCAATTCGGTGCTGCGCCTGCTGCACTATCCGCCGATCCCCGCCGATGCCGAGGGCGTACGCGCCGGCGCGCATGAGGACATCAACCTCATCACGCTGCTGCTGGGCGCGGAGGAAGCGGGCCTCGAACTGCTCGACCGGCACAGCGGGCAATGGCTGGCGATCAAGCCGCCGGAAGGTGCGATGGTGGTCAACGTCGGCGACATGCTGCAGCGGCTGACCAACCACGTCCTGCCATCGACCACGCATCGCGTCGTCAATCCGCCGCCCGAGCGCCGCGGCCATTCGCGCTATTCGATGCCCTTCTTCCTCCACCCGGCGCCCGATTTCCTGATCGAGACGCTGCCGCAGACGGTGACCGCCGAGAACCCGAACCGCTATCCGACGCCGATCACCGCGCACGACTACCTGTACGAACGGCTGGTGGAGATCGGCCTCATCAAGGCGTAAGCATAGGCCACCCCTGCCCCGCCCGGGGAGGGATGGATCCTCAGTCGAAGCCGCGTTCGAGATAACGCGTCGCGACCGCGCAGTGCAACGCGACGCCCTGCGCCATGACCGATTCCTCGATCGTCATGCGGGTGTTGTGCAGCGGCGGATTGGTGGCGGGGTCGCTGCCCGCGGGCGCGACGCCGAGAAAGGCGAAGGCGCCGGGAAACTCGCGCAGCACATAGGAGAAATCCTCCGCGCCCATCATCGGCTGCGGCATGGGCGCGAAGCGGGCGCCGAGATCGCCGGCTACCGCCTCGACCAGCGCGGCGCCGCGGGGATCGTTGACGGTCACCGGATAGCCGCTGTCGATCGTCACCTCCGCGCTGGCGCCGTGGGCGATGGCGACATGCTCCGCCACTCGCCGGATCGCGGCGTGCATCGTCTCGCGCGTCGCCTCCGACAGGGTGCGCAGCGTGCCGAGCATCGCCACGGCATCGGGAATGATGTTGTGCGCCGAGCCCGCCTCGATCTTGGTGATCGACAGCACCGCGGGATCGGTGACGGCGATCCGGCGTGCGACGAAGGTCTGGAGCGCGGTGACGATCTCGCAGGCGACCGGCACCGGATCGATGCAATCCTGCGGCATCGCCGCATGGCCGCCGGCACCGCGCACGGTGATGCGCACCGTGTTGGCCGAGGCCATGATCGACCCCGGCCGGGTGATGACGACCCCGGCCGGCGCGTTGGGCGTGATGTGCAGCGCGAAGGCCGCGTCCGGCGCGGCGATGCGCAACAGGCCGTCGTCGATCATGAAGCGGGCGCCGTGATGCCCCTCCTCCCCCGGCTGGAACATGAAGACGACGGTGCCGGGCAGCGTATCGACCCGCGCGCACAAGGCCTTGGCGGCACCGACCAGCATCGCCGTGTGCGAATCATGGCCGCAGGCGTGCATGCGGCCGGGAATGGTGCTGGCGAAGGGCAGCCCCGTCTCTTCCTGCATCGGCAGCGCGTCCATGTCGCCGCGCAGCAGCACGGTGCGGCCATTGCCCCCCTGCTGTCCGCGCAGGATCGCGACGAGGCCGGTGGTGGAGGCGCCTTCGTGGAATTCGAGCGGCAGGCCGGCGAGCGCCGCCTTGATCTTGGCCGTGGTGCCGGGACAGTGGAGGCCGATCTCCGGTTCGGCATGGATCGCGCGGCGCAGCGCGACGACGCCGTCCAGTTCGGCCTCACCGGCCGCGGTCCAATCGATCATGCTGTGGTCGTCGAGGGACATAGGCTTACCGTTTCGGAGGAAAGAGGATCATGAACAAAAACGCGCGACGGTCCGCAGGGGGAGCGGCCACCAAACTCGATATCGCGCCCCGCGCCGTGGCGATCATGGTGCGGGCATCTGCGGTTACATAGCTGGACAGGCTGTCGTAGTCGGCGCCATGCCGCTGGTCCTGCAGATCAGGAAAGACATTCGCGAAGCCAAGCACCGGGGCCGAAAACCCTCCGCCGGGCAGATACGGCAGATAGGCCCGCGTCGGCGAGGTCTTGACGATTTCCAAGCAGCACGCCTTGATCGTTCGATGGTCGATCGAGCGCATCGTCAGGGCGTGTTCCCGCGTGCCGCGCTGTACGGCGCCGACGAACTCATCCGCCGCGGCCGTGATGACGGCATGGAAGACTGCGTAATAGGCCGAGGATATGGCGCGGCGTAAATCCGCCTGGCGCGGCCGCCCCCTCGCCGCAACGATCAGGCCATCGGCCTGGTCAAGAAGGTGGTCAATCCTCAGGATCGGCATGGTAGGTCAATTCGGTCGGCGTGATGTAGCTGACGCTGGTCCGGCGATCGTCTCCCGTGCGGCGCACGTCGTCCTTGATCTGCACGATGGCGGTGAACAGGTTGGCGAAGTCGAGATGGTTCGCCTGATCGTCCGGCACGACGAGCCGGATCCTGACCATATCCTCCCCGTCCACGGACAGGTCCGATTGCACGTCGATATCGACGATATCGGTGCCGGGCATCGTCGCCTGCGCCGCGATGCGGGCGATACGCTTGATCTCGTTTAGATCGGCCATATCGCCATTCTACAGGATCGCCACCGCCCCGCAATCACCGCCGCATCAGGCCGCCGAGTACGTTGCGCAGCACCGTGCCGACCAGGCCGCCGCCGGACGATGCGCGTCGCGAGCCGGTGCCGAACACCTGCTTGCCGATCTCGTTCGCCACCTGCCGCCCGATCGACGAGCTGGCGGCGCGGGTGGCGGAGGTCATCGCCTTGGCCCAGGGCGAGTTCGCCGCCTCGCGATCCGCCGCGGCCTTCGCCTTGGCCTCAGCGGCGGCGACGCGGGCTGCCTCCTTTGCAGTCCGGGCGTCATCCTTCGCCTGGATCGCCGCCGCCTTTTCCGCATCATCGGCTGCGCGGGCGGCTGCGGCGGAGGCGGCGGCCTCCTGCGTCTTGGCGGCAAGAATCTCCTCGGCCGATTCACGGTCGATGGCGGTGTCGTACTTGGCGCCGACCGCGTCGGTGTCGATCATCACCGCGCGTTCCTGCGGGGTGATCGGGCCGACGCGGCTGGCGGGCGGCCTGATGAGCGTCCGCTCGACCGGGGACGGCGATCCGTCCGCCTGGAGCAGCGACACCAGCGCCTCGCCGACCTTCAACTCGGTGATTGCGGTCGCGACGTCGACACCGGGATTGGCGCGGAACGTCTCCGCCGCCGAGCGTACCGCCGCCTGGTCGCGCGGCGTGAAGGCGCGCAGCGCATGCTGGACCCGATTGCCGAGCTGCCCCGCCACCGTGTCGGGCACGTCGATCGGGTTCTGGGTGATGAAATAGATGCCGACGCCCTTCGAACGGATCAGCCGCACGACCTGCTCGATCTTGTCGAGCAGCGCCTTGGGCGCGTCGTCGAAGAGGAGGTGCGCTTCGTCGAAGAAGAAGACGAGCCTGGGTTTGTCGGGATCGCCGACCTCGGGCAGATGCTCGAACAATTCGCTCATCAGCCAGAGGAGGAAGGTGCTGTAGAGCTTGGGGGCCGCCATCAGCTTGTCGGCGGCGAGCAGGTTGACGATGCCGCGGCCGCGATCGTCGGTGCGGATGAGGTCGTCGATTTCCAGCGCGGGCTCGCCGAAGAAATGGTCGCCGCCCTGCGTGCGCAGCTGGAGCAGAGCGCGCTGGATGGCGCCGATCGATTGTTTGGAGACGTTGCCGTAGGTGGTCGTCAGCTCGTCGGCACGCGTCGCGCAATGCGCGAGCATCGCCTGCAGATCGTCGAGGTCCAGCAGCAGCAGCCCGTCCTTGTCGGCGACGTGGAAGGCGATGGTCATCACCCCTTCCTGCACCTCGTTGAGATCCATCAGCCGGCTGAGCAGCAGCGGCCCCATCTCGCTCACCGTGGTGCGGATGGGATGGCCCTGTTCGCCGTACAGGTCCCAGAATTGCACCGGATTGTCGGCATAGGCCCAGTCGGTGTCGCCGATCTCGGCCGCGCGCGCGGCGAAGGCCGCGTGCGTCTTGGCCTGGGGCGAGCCCGCCATAGCGAGGCCGGACAGGTCGCCCTTCACGTCGGCGACGAAACTCGGCACGCCGGCGCGGCTGAAGCCTTCGATGATCCCCTGCAAGGTCACCGTCTTGCCGGTGCCGGTGGCTCCGGCGATCAGGCCGTGGCGATTGGCGCGGCGCAGGTCGAGCAGCTGGGGCTTGCCGCCATCCTGCCCCACGCTGGCGCCGATGAAGATGCCGTCCGTCATCCGCCACTCCCTGCGCTTCGCCCGATGCCCTACATCAGAGCATCGCGCGTCAAACCCGGCTAATCCAACGCTCCGGCCGAACGCCGGATTCTGTAGCGCACGGCGCCGCCAAAAGGAAAGGGCCGCCGCTCCGGTGAGCGACGGCCCCTGCCTGCCGATATAGCGAGGCCTACTTGACCTTGACGGCCAGGAAAGCCGGTGCGCCACGGCCGCGCTGGACGAGCAGCAGGACCTGCGGACGGCCCGCCGCCTTCGCCTGTGCCACGACCCGCGCGAAGTCGGCCGCGGTGCGGACGGGCACGCCGTTGACCGCCTGGATCACGTCCGTACGCCGCAGCTTGCCATTCGCATCGCTCGACTGGTCGACCGTCGCGATGACGACGCCCTGCACCGAGGTATCGACGCCGATCGCGCGGGCGATGCCGGGAGTAAGCGCCTGCACGGTGATGCCGAGCGGTGCGGTCGATCCCTGCGTCACGCCATCGCCGTCGTCGCTGCCGTCGTCCTGCCCGTCGTTCGGACCGAAGCCACCCGAATCCTCGCCGCCGTTGGCCAGCGCGCGGAGCTGGTCATTCGACGGGCGCGTCGCCACCTGCACGGTGAGCGACACCGGCTGCCCGTTACGCAGCACCTCGAACCGCGCCGTCGTTCCCGGTTGCAGGTTCGAGACGAGGCGAGTCAGCGTCTGGTCGGGGGTAACCTGCTGACCGTTGATCTTCGTCACCACGTCGCCGGCGCGCAGACCACCCTTTGCGGCCGGGCCGTTGGGCTCGACCCGTGCGATCAGTTCGCCCTGGTTCTTGGGGATACCGAGTGCTGCCGCGGCATCGTCGTTGACGCCGCCGCCGATCGACACGCCGATATAACCGCGGGTGATCTTGCCGCCCTTCATGAACGTCTCGATGATCGGCTTGGCGGTCGCCGCGGGAATGGCGAAGCCGATGCCGATATTGCCGCCCGACTGGCTGAAGATCTGCGAATTGACGCCGATCACATTGCCGTTGAGGTCGAACATCGGGCCGCCCGAATTGCCCTGGTTGATCGAGGCGTCGGTCTGGATGAACTGGTCGTAGGCGCCACCCTGACCGGTGACGCGGTTGATCGCCGAGATGATGCCCGCCGTGACGGTGCCGCCGAGGCCGAAGGGCTCGCCGATCGCCAGCACCCAGTCGCCGACGCGCGCGCGGCTCGAATCGCCCCACTTCACGAAGGGCAGGCCGGCCGCGTCGATCTTGAGCAGCGCGAGGTCCGAATCCTGGTCCTTGCCGATGACCTTGGCGGTATATTCCTTGTTGTTGGAGAGGGTGACGGTGATCGAGTTGACCGTCGCCCCTTCCGCACCCGGCGCGATGACGTGGTTGTTGGTCACCACATAGCCGTCCGGGGAAATGAGGAAGCCCGAACCCAGCGACTGCCCCTCGCGCTTCACCGGCGCGCCGCCCTGGCCACCCATGCCGCCGAACAGCTCGCCGAACGGCGTGCCGGAGAACGGGTTGGCGGGCTGGCGCTGCACGATCGTCTGCTTGGTCGAAATGTTGACCACCGCCGGCTGCAGCTTTGCCACCATGTCGGCAAAGCTCATCGGTGCGCCGGCGCGCGGTGCGCTCGCCTGGATCGCGCCCGGTTCGTTCTGCGCCTGCTGTGCGGCGCTCGGCTGGAGGGCCAGCGTGGCGGTCGCGCCGCCCAGAAGGAGCGCACTGGTGATGGCGTAGGCGTAGCGCACTAGGGGAGATTCCTCTCGTTGGTGACGTTCAATATTGGTGCCTTATTGGACCCAAACGCCTGAACGCCGCTTGAATGTTCATGAACGGGAAAACTGGGGGCGGTGCTGCCCCCGATCAACGCCCCCGCCCTTCGAACTCGCGCAAGTAACTGTTGTTGGGCGACAGAATGATCGACGTCGATCCGGTCGGCGGCGTGCCGCCATCCGCGCCGAAGGTGTGACGGTACGACTGCATCGCGCGGTAGAAGTCGTAGAAATCGGCATCCTTGGTGAAGCTGGCCGCGTAGATGCGCGCCGCCTGGGCGTCGGCCTCGCCGCGGATGATCTGCGCGTCCTTCTGCCCCTGCGCGCGGATGGTGATCGCCTGCTGCTGGCGCGCGGTGGCCATGCGGGCGAGCGCGCGGTCGAGCGGGCTGCCGTCGGGCAGGTCGGCGTGCTTGATGCGCACGTCGACGATCTGCACGCCATATTGGCTGGCGAGCCGCTGCAGGCGGGCCTGGATATTGTCCATCACCTGGTCGCGTTCCGGACTGAGCAGCGTCGCGAACGGCTGGTTGCCCAGCTCGTTGCGGATCGAGCTGCCGAGCAGCGGGCGCAATTGCTCGGTGATCCGGGCCTCGGTCTGCGAGGTGCTGCCGGTGGCGTTCACCGCCTTCAGCGGATCGACGATGCGGAAGCGGGCATAGGCATCGACCTCGAGCCTCAGCTGGTCGGACGAGAGGACCTGCTGGTTGTCGTAATCGACGTCGAGCACGCGCTTGTTGAGCCACACCAGCCGGTCGATGAACGGGATGCGCAGGATCGGCCCCGCGCCCGTGTCGCCGAAGCGCTGGTTCGGCTTCCACGCGTTCACCGTGCGCACCGGCTGTTCGAAGCGCAGGATCACCACCTGCTGCGTCTCCGGCACGATCGTCACCGTCGCGGCGAGCAGGATGACGAAGATCAGTGCCGCCATCCCGATCGCGATCGGGTGTTTCCAGAGCCCCTTCACTGGCCGCCTCCCTGTACCGGGGCAGACTGTGCTGGGGCGGACTGGGCCGGCTCCGGCTGGGCGGACTGGGCGGTGGCCGCATCGGGCAGGCGCCGCGTCGGCCCCATCGGCAGGTAGGGCACCACGCCGGTCGGCTCGACGATGGTCTTGTCGGACTTGGCCAGCACGGCCTCCATGGTCTCGTAATACATGCGGCGGCGCGTCACTTCGGGGGCAAGCCTGTACTGTTCGTACACCTTGTCGAACTGCGACGCCTCGCCCTCGGCGCGGGCGATCACCTGCTTGGCGTAGGATTGCGCCTGGTTGCGGGCGCCCTGCGCGTCCTGCTGGGCGGCGGTGACGTCCTTGAACGCATCGTTGACGCGGGCGGGCGGATCGGCCTGCTTGATGCCGACGCCGACGATGACGATGCCCGACTTGTAATCGTCCAGCACCTTCTGCATCCGCTCCTGCGCCTGGTTCTCGATCTCCGCGCGGCCCGGCCCCAGGGCGGAATCGAGCGTGACGTTGGCCACGACCTCGCGCATCACGCTCTCGGCCGTGGCGCGCACGGTGTCGCGCGGCTTGTCGATCTGGAAGACGTAGTTCTGCGGGCTCGAAATTTTCCAGCGCACCGCATAGGCGAGATCGATGATGTTCTGATCGCGCGTCAGCATCAGGTTCTCGCTGCCGCTCTCCGGGAAATTCTCGATGCGGATGTTCTGCACGTCGACCTTCACCACGCGCGCGATCGGCGCGGGCAGCGTCATCGCGATGCCCGGGTCGAGCGTACCCGAATAGCGGCCGAGATAGGTCACAACCCCGCGCTCCTGCGGCGCGATCGGGTGGATCGAGGTGTAGAGGATCCAGACGAGCAGGATGATGCCCGCGCCGATCAGCCACAGCGCCCGTGCGTTGGGCGCGCCGGGCAGGCCGTTGAAGCCGCCACCCCCGCCGCCACCGCCCCGCGCCTTGCGCAGGAAATCATCGAGCGCCGTGGGCTTCGCGCCGGGCTTGCGACCGCCGGGCGGCAGCGACCAGGGATTGCGCGGGCCGCCGCCCGAGCCGCCGGCGTCGTCGCCCTGCCCCCACGGGCTCTTCGGTGGTTCGGCTGCGAGGATGGGAGGGCGCGCCTTGCGGCCCGGCAGGATGCTCATGCCTCCCCTTATAGGAAGGCGTCCGCGGAAAAACAGTGGCAAGCCGCGGCCGTGCGCCTATCTGCCTCGCCATGACACAAGACGTTACGATCGCGCGCATCCGCGCCGCCGCCGGAACCCGCGCGACGGTGCGATTCGAGGGCCAGCGCGCCGGCATCGTGCTGGACGCCACCGGGCTCGGCGGGGCGGAGCGCGATGCGCTGGAGGCGGGGGTGTGGGACGTGGGGGTGGAGGGAGGGGGCGGTGCGCACCGCCGCGGCGGAGAGCTGGCCGGGCGAAGTCCGCGTGGTCGTCACCGCCGAGCGGGTGCAGCGCCGGCTCATCGCGGTGGCGAGCGGCAAGGGCGGGGTCGGCAAGTCGACGCTCGCCGCCAATCTCGCCATTGCGTTGAAGGCGCGCGGGCGGCGGGTCGGGCTGGTCGATGCCGACATCTACGGCCCGTCGCAGCCACGACTGATGGCGGCGGAGGACCAGCGGCCGACCGCGAAGGACAAGGTGCTCGATCCGGTCGCCACCCCCTATGGTGTGCCGATGCTGTCGATGGGGCAGCTGGTGGCGGACGGCCGCGCACTCGCCTGGCGCGGGCCGATGGTGGCGGGCGCGCTCACCCAGCTGGTCGAGGCGGATTGGGGGGCGACCGACACGCTGGTGCTGGACCTGCCGCCGGGCACCGGCGACGTGCAGCTGACCATGGTGCAGAAGCACAAGCCGGCCGGCGCGGTGATCGTGTCGACGCCGCAGGACCTGGCGCTGATCGACGCGACGCGGGCGATCGACCTGTTCGACAAGGCGGGCATCCCCGTGATCGGGCTGGTCGAGAATATGGCGGGCTATGCCTGCCCGCATTGCGGCGTCGTATCCGACCCGTTCGGTCAGGGCGGTGCGGAGGCGACGGCGACGCGGCTCGGCCTGCCCTTCCTGGGCCGGGTGCCGCTGGCGATCGGCATCCGCACCGCCTCGGATGCCGGGCAGCCGCCGGCGGCGGGGAACGGCGCCGACGGGGCCGCGTTCCACTCCATTGCCGCGCAGGTCGACGACTGGCTGCGCGCGAACGGATAGACGCGAGGGAGACACGCATGCCGCTGACCGCCGATGCCGATATCAAGGCGCTGCTGGAAGGCGCGCGGACGATCGCGCTGGTCGGCGCATCCGACCGGCCGGACCGCCCCTCCTATGGTGTAATGGCGCGGCTGCAACGGCACGGCTATCGCGTGATCCCGGTCAATCCGCAGATCACCGGCGAGCACATCCATGGCGAATTCGTCTTCCGCGAACTCGACCAGCTGGGCGATCCCGTTGATATCGTCGACATCTTCCGCCGATCGGAGGCGGCAGGCGCGGTGGTCGACCAGGCGATCGCGATCGGCGCCAAAGCGGTCTGGATGCAATTGGGCGTGATCGATCAGGCCGCTGCCGCACGGGCGGAAGCCGCAGGCTTGAAAGTGGTCATGGATCGCTGTCCCGCGATCGAGATCCCGCGGCTGGGGGTCGCACCGATCGCCGCTTGATCTTCGGGGGGAATTGGCGGACACCGGGGCATCACCGGCCATCCGGAGTCCGTTCCGATGCTCGCCCTGCTGCTGTTGCTTGCCGCGCCTGCCGAGGATGCCGCCACGCTGGTGGCGCGATCCTCCGCCCTGATCGCGGGCGAGCGTTGCCATTCCAATCCCAACGCGACCGACATCACCGTGTGCGGGCGGCGGCAGGCGGACAAGTTTCGCGTGCCGTTCATCGTCCATGACGAAGGCGACCCGCGCTACGAGGCGGTGATCGTGGAGCGCGACCGCCTGCTCAACCGCACCAACCCGGTGAAGGAGCTGAGCCCCTTCCTGGTCGGCGGCGGCATGGCGGGCGCGACGATGAGCACCAGGAGCGGCCTCACCGGCGTCACCAAGCGGCCGCTGGCGCCGTGATCCTCCTCGCCCTGGCCCTGCAAGCTGCGACGGCGGCGGCCGAACCGGCTGCTGCCAAGCCCGAGCCGGTGCAGACCCGCCCCGACGGCAGCCAGAGCTGGTCGATCATGTCGTGCGAGACGCGCGCGGCGAGCGGCGAGATCGTCGTCTGCGGCCGCAGGGACCAGAACCAGTTCGACGGCCCGCCCGTCGGCCGCGGTGCGAATCGCGACCTGTCCGCGGGCACGGCGCTGGCGCTCCAGGCGCCGCCGTGCGCGGCGCGTCTCGGCGGATGCCAGGTCGGCTTCAACGTCCTCGGGCCGCCGACGATGCTGGTGCGGGTGGTGCAGAAACTGGTCAATCCCAACAGCGAGTGTTGCGAAGGCAGCGACGCGACCAACCCGCTGTCGCTCGTCCGCGATGCCGCCCGCGCGATGAAGAAGGGACCGGGCAAACCGGTGGACACCGCGGGCCGCGTACCGATCGCGCTCGACGACCCGGGGCCGGCCGGGCGGATCGTGCCGGCAGTGCCGGAGCCCGCAGCGGTCACCGCCCCGGAGCCCGCAGCAAAGCCCTGAGCGGCGGCGTGGCTGGCGTTACCCTATCGCCTTGCGACGACATGACCATGGACGGTTCGCGCCAAGCCCGTCGAAGCGGCTGAGTCTCACCCGTGCTTCGACAGGCCCAGCACCAACGGGCTCCATCGTCATGCCCTCGGTCCCGCTCCCGCGGGAGTGGCAAGACCCACGGCGTTCACCCCAGGATGTGCATCCATAGCGGCTGGCCGGCGAGGCTCTGCGAGCCGCGCAGCTTCTCCAGCGCCTGCGCGACGCAGCGTTCGGGGCCTTCGTGCGTGACGATCGCGACGATCGCGCTGCCGTCGTCGGTGACGCCGCGCTGGATGAGGCTTTCGATCGACACGCCGGCATCGCGCATCGCCGCCGCGATCTCGGCCAGCACGCCGACCTTGTCCTCAACGGTGAAGCGCAGATAGGCGCGGCCCCGCCGTTCGCCGCTGTCCGCCTTGGGCTCGGCGGCAAGCGCGGCGGCCGGCATCGCATAGGGCGGCCCGAATTCGCCGCGCGCGATGTCGATGAGGTCGGCGACCACCGCGCTTGCGGTCGGGCCGTCGCCCGCGCCTGCGCCCTGGAAGAATAGGCGCCCGACGAAATTACCCTCGGCGACGACGGCGTTGAGCGATCCGGTGACGTGCGCCAGCGGATGGTCGATCGGAACGAGGTGCGGATGCACGCGCTGGAACAGCCCGCCCGGCCCCGCTTCCGCGACGCCGACCAGCCGCACCTTGTATCCCAGCGCCGCCGCCTCTGCGATATCGGCGGCGATGACGTGGCGCACGCCGGTGGCCGAAACGTCCGCGAACGCGGGCTGCGTGCCGAAGGCGATGCTGGCGAGGATCGACAGCTTGTGCGCGGCGTCGACGCCGTCGATATCGAAGCTGGGATCCGCCTCGGCATAGCCGAGCGCCTGCGCCTCGGCGAGCACCTCGGCGAAGTCGCGGCCTTCGGCTTCCATCTTGGAGAGGATGAAATTGCAGGTGCCGTTGAGGATGCCGTAGACGCGGCCGATCGCATTGGCGGCGGCACCTTCGCGCAGGCCCTTGATGACCGGGATGCCGCCGGCGACCGCCGCTTCGAACTTGAGCGGCGCGCCGGCCGCCTCCGCCGCCTGCGCCAGGGCGAGGCCGTGATGCGCCAGCATCGCCTTGTTGGCGGTGACGAAGCCCTTGCCCGCCGCCAGCGTCGCGCGGGCCAGCGTCAGAGCGGGTCCGTCGGAACCGCCGATCAGCTCCACCACCACGTCCGCCGCGTCATGGCCGGCGAGTTCGCGCGTGTCGTCGACCCAGGCGAAGCGGGACAGATCGATGCCGCGATCCTTGGAGCGATCGCGCGCCGAAACCGCGACGACCTCGATCGGGCGCCCCGCGCGCCGGGTGATGAGGTCGCGGTTCGCATCGAGCAGACGGATGACGCCGCCGCCGACCGTACCGAGCCCGGCCAGGGCGACGCGCAATGGAATGGTGTCGTTCATCCCCGCCGCCTAGCGGAAAGGCGCCTAGCCTGTCGACCCGGCGCAGCTTTGTTTCGCCGACGGCCGCGGCCATTGCCCGAGGGCGATGCGGCGTGCACAACCGCGCGGCAGTTCCTTCGCCCGAAAGTTTCCCACGTCATGGCCACCGCCCCCCGTTCGCCGATCGCACCCGTCGCCGAACTGACCGTCCGCGGCGTGCTGCTCGGCGGGCTCATCACGCTTCTGTTCACCGCGGCCAACGTCTATCTGGGCCTGAAGGTCGGGCTGACCTTTGCCACGTCCATCCCGGCCGCGGTCATCTCGATGGCGATCCTGCGCTACCTGCCGGGCGCGACGATCCTCGAGAACAACATCGTGCAGACCGTGGCATCGGCGGCGGGCACGCTGGCGGCGATCATCTTCGTGCTGCCCGGCCTGGTCATGATCGGCTGGTGGCAGGGCTTTCCCTATCTGCTCACCGCCGGCATCACGATGACCGGCGGCATCCTGGGCGTGATGTTCTCCGTGCCGCTGCGCCGGGCGCTGGTGGTCGATACCGACCTGCCCTATCCCGAAGGGCGTGCCGCCGCCGAGGTGCTGATGGTCGGCGCCGGCAGCCGCGCGGGCGAGGCGGAAAGCGGCAAGGGGCTGCGGCTGATCGTCGTCAACGCCCTGGTATCGGCTGGGTTCGCGGTGTTCACCCAGACCAAGCTGGTGGTGGCGGAGGCGGCGCAATTCTTCCGCGTCGGCGCGGGCGCGACGGGCATCTCGGGCGGGCTGTCCTTTGCGTTGATCGGCGCGGGGCATCTCGTCGGCCTGTCCGTGGGCCTTGCCATGTTCGCCGGCGTAGTCATCGGCTGGTGGATCGCGCTCCCGCTACTGACCGGCCTCTCCCCCGCCGCCGCGGGCGTCGGCATCGAGGATTGGGCGGGCGGCGTGTTCCGCACCGACGTGCGCTTCCTCGGTGCGGGCGTGATCGGCGTCGCGGCGATCTGGACGCTCATCAAGATCATCGGGCCGGTGCTGGCCGGCATCCGCTCGTCGATCGCGGCGAGCCGGGCGAAGCGCGGCGGTGCGGTGCTGGAACTCGGCGAACGCGACCTGTCGATCGGCATCGTGCTGGTCGTCAGCCTGTTGACGCTGGTGCCGATCGCCGGGCTGCTCTGGTCTGTGATCGCGGGCGGGCCGCTGGCGGGATCGGCGGTGGTTCTGATCCTGGGCGCGCTCGTCTTCGTCCTGGTCCTCGGCCTCGTGATCGCGGCGGTGTGCGGCTATATGGCCGGGCTGATCGGCGCGTCGAACAGCCCGGTGTCGGGGATCGGCATCCTCTCTGTGCTGGCCGCGAGCCTGATGCTGGTCGGGTTGTTTGGGCGTGGTGCGGGACCCGATACGACGCAGGCGCTGGTCGCCTATGCGCTGATCGTCACCGGCATCGTCTTCGGCGTCGCCACCATCTCCAACGACAACCTTCAGGATCTCAAGACCGGACAGCTGGTCGGCGCCACGCCGTGGAAGCAGCAGGTGGCGCTGATCTTCGGCGTGATCTTCGGCAGCCTGGTGGTGCCGCCGGTGCTGGAACTGCTGGCGACGACGCTCGGCTTCCAGGGCGCGCCAGGCGCCGGGCCGAATGCGCTAGCCGCGCCGCAGGCGGCGCTGATCTCCGCGCTGGCCAAGGGCGTGCTGGGCGGCGACCTCAACTGGGCGATGATCGGTTACGGGGCGCTGATCGGCATCGTGGTGATCGCGATCGACGAAACGCTCGGCCGGCTAGGCCGGCTGCGCCTGCCGCCGCTCGGCATCGGCCTCGGCGTCTACCTGCCGATGGCGGTGACGCTGCCGGTGGTGATCGGCGCGGTGATCGGCGCGGTGTACGATCGCTGGGCGGAGCGGCAGCGCGACGTGGAGTTCGCCAAGCGCATGGGCGTGCTGACCGCGACCGGCATGATCGTCGGCGAGAGCCTGTGGGGCGTCGCCTTCGCGGTGATCGTCTACGTCACCAATTCGGACGCGCCGCTGGCGATCGCACCGGCGGGGTTCGAGCGGTTCGCGCTGATCGGGGGCACCATCGCGTTCCTCGCCCTCGTCGCTGCCCTGTATCGCTACACGCGGCGTTCGGCGGCCGCCTGAAACGCGACCAACCGTTCATCGCAGGCGGAACACGCAGGGCCGTTCGCCGTTCTGCAACACGAACCCGGTAGTCATCCCGCCATCCCCCCCCCGGCCGGTGACTGCCGGGTTTGCCGTAAGCGTAAGGGTTCCCTCGTGACAGCGTCCGCACCACACCAGCACGACCGGCTGGCCGCCGTCAGCAACGCCCTCAGGGCGAGCCTCTCGGTGCCCACCGATACCTTCATCACCGAAGACATTCCCCTGCTGCTGACCCGGTTGTCGCAGATCCCGCCAGTATCAGCCAAGGACACGACGTCGCCGCCGCAGATACGGAATTGACCGCGTCACGTCGAAGCACATGACGAGACGCCCATCGGGTTTGAGTTACGCGACACGCGGCCATTGCGCCGACAAAGGGATGCTGCCGGTTCGGATGGTCCGGTAACGCTTTGGCAACGGCGCCATCGATACGCAGGCGGCAGATGACGGACGTCATCTATCCCGATCTCGAATCGAAAGATCATCGTGACCATCATTACGGCGCATCCTACCACCCTCGTCGACTTCATCCGCCAAGTGTCCGACTATGCGGCAAGCGAACCCTTGTTCAATTGCTATCGTGGACAGCGGGATGCTTCCTGGGCCAATATTCCCGGATTGTTCCGGCCGGATCGTAGCCGATTGGAGGAGCATGAGAACCGGGCGACGCGCGACCTCATCAGCGTGCATCCGGCCGAATTCGCAAATGACGCGACGATGTTCGACCGGCTGGTGCGCATGCAGCATTTCGGACTGCCGACGCGGTTGATGGATGTGTCGCGCAATCCGTTGGTCGCGCTCTTCTTCGCGACCCATCCGGGGGCAGACGACCATCCCACCGATGGCGTCGTCACCGCCTTTGCCATTCCTGCCGATCGCGAGAAATATTACGACAGCGATTCCGTCAGCTGCGTGGCGAACCTCGCCAACCTTACCAAGGCCGAAAAGCAGGAGATCATCGATCTTCGCGCCGTCCGCGCTCGCGGCACGCATCGGAACGACGAGATCGCGCGGGTCAACCAAGAGCGCGTCTACCATCGGCTACAACAGTTCGTGCGCGTCGAAAAGCCGCATTTCGAACCTGCGATCCATCCGATCGACCTGTTCAAGCCATTCTACGTCCACCCCAAGATGAGCAACCGCCGCATCCTGTCACAGGCCGGCGGCTTCATTATCCATGGGCTGATCCCGCCGAGTGACATCAAGTTCGGATGGACGATCAAGGAAACCCGCTTCGTCATCCCCGCCGACTGCAAGGAACCGCTCCGTCAGGCCCTGGACTTGCTCGGCATCAACGAGAGCACATTGTTTCCCGAGATCGACAAAGCGGCGCAGCGGATCGAGGCACGGTATTCCAATTAAGCGACGCGGCGGGGGATCATCAGCGATCCACCCGCCGCTCGGTCCTTCGATCACACCATCGCGGCGAGCAGGTCCCCGATCTTGACGAAGGCGAAGCCGACCGAGCTGTCCGCGATGCCATAGGGCAGGAACAGCGTGTCGCCATGGCGGATCGCGCCGCAGCTGTAGACGACGTTGGGCACATAGCCTTCGCGGTCCTGGTCCTTGGCGGCCAGGATCGGTTCGCGCGTCCGGCCGATCACCTTCGAAGGATCGTCCTTGTCGAGCAGCGCGGCGCCGATCGAATATTTGCGCATCGCGCCGACGCCGTGGGTCAGCAGCAGCCAGCCTTCCTCCAGCTCGATGGGCGGGCCGCAATTGCCGATCTGGACCAGTTCCCAAGGGAAGACGGGGGTGAGGATCTTCTCGCCCTCGTCCCAATGTTCGAGGCTGTCCGATTTGAGCAGGAACAGGTTTTCGCCGTCCTGCCGGCCGATCATCATATATTGCCCGGCGACCTTGCGCGGGAACAGCGCCATGCCCTTGTTGCGGGCGGCGGGGCCGGACATCGGCACCAGGTCGAACGCGCGGAAGTCGCGGGTGCGCATCAATTCCGACTGGATCACCGAGCCGTTGTAGGCGGTGTAGGTGCCGATCCATTCGTAGCTGCCGTCGTCGTGACGGAAGTGGACGATGCGCAGGTCCTCCAGCCCCTTGGACTGGGCCTGGGTGATCGGGAAGATGACGGTGCCCGACAGCGTCGAATCGCGATGCCGCCATACGGTGACCGGCCCTTCCGGGATCTCCTCGCCCTCGCCGATCACGTCGGTCGCGGTGGCGAAGGGCGGCTCGGGCGCGAGCTTCAGCTCGTTGCCCTGCGTGATGATGCCTTCGCGGAAAGCGACGGACGAGATGTGCCCCTCACCCACCGATCGCAGGCTCATCAGGATGCGCATCGATCCTTCGGGCATGCCGGTCTGATCGAAATGCGGCACCGCGCTGGGGTTCATCAGCGCCGCGGCGGCATAGCTGTATTCGTGACAAAAATAGGCGCCGATCAGCTGCCGCTTCTCATCGCCGATGTCGCGCCCGTCGAGGCCCAGCAGTTCCTCGATCTCTTCGTAGCGGGTCATGAAGACGCGGCGCGTCTGCCAGTGCCGCGCCTCGAAATCCTTGAGCACGCTCTCCAGCTGGTCGCGCGCCTCTTCGGCGGACATCTCCAGCACCTCGCCCACCAGGCGTTCGGTACGGTTGGGTGCGCCGCCCTTGCCGCCCCACGCGATGTGGAACGGCCGGACGACGACACGGGACGGATCGGCATGAAGCCGCAAGCGGTGGTTGAACAGGTCCATCGCGGTTGAAGCCTCGTCGGTCGGTCGTCTACGAGGCCGTCGCTGTTGCAATCAGGCGACGGCGCGCGATGTCCCTGCCACGCCTTGGGCAGACTTTGAAAGCCCCGAAATCGCACATGAGGCGAGTTGCAGCGCCAAAATCGACTCGGCGCCCTGATTGCGGTTGAGCCCCGTCGGCATCAGGCCGTCGAAACAGCCGCCGTCGGCCGGGCTGGCGAGCGGCAGGTCGAGATCGTTCTGGCCGAGATACCAGGCATAGGCGCGCTCCGCCTCCGCCACCCAGCGTGCCTCGCCCGTCGCCTCATAGGCGGCGATGCAGGCATCGACGGTCGCCTGCGCCTCCAGCGGCTGCTGGTCGAACTGCAAGGGCTCGGCATAGGGGCGATGGAAGCTTTCGGTGCCGACCGCGCGGAAACGCCCCTCGGGCGAGGTCTGCTTGGCGACGATCCAGTCGAGCGTCTGGAGGCCGCAATCGATCAGGTCCTTGCGCCCCAGCGCGCTGCCGGCGACGATCAGCGCCTGCGGCAGGCGCGCGTTGTCATAGGCGAGCACGATCTCGAACCACTGCCATTCCGGCCGGCGCGCCTCGGCGAGCAGCGCCAGCTGGTCGTCGGGGAACCGCTCCAGGATGGACCGCGCAAGGTCGTGGCCGGGCGATGCCTGCAACATCGCTGCCGCGCCGAGCATCGCGAAGGATTGCGCGCGCAGCGAGCCGAGATCGAGCGCCATGCTGGCGGTGGCATCGAACATCGCGCGCGCCCAGTCGCGGTGCTTGGGGTCCTTGCCGTCGCGCGCGGTGACGCCGAGAGCCCAGATCGCGCGGCCGTTCGAATCCTCCGACCCCACGTCCTCGCACCACGTCCGGTCGAAGTTCATGAAGTTGCGGAAACGGCGCGCATCCGGGTTCCAGGCATATTGCATGAACGAGGCGTAGATGGTCGTCCACTTGTCGCGCTCGACGGGATCGAGATCGTCCATCGCGCTCATCAGCATCAGCGCACGGGCATTGTCGTCGATGCAATAGCCGTGGCGACGATCGGGCACCGAATAGATCGAATGCTGGAGCATGCCGGTGGCATCGCTCATCCGCTCGACCGCGGCAAAATTGGGTTTCAATGCGCGAACCGCCTGTTGATTCTGGGTAATCCGCCTGGGGCGGGCGGCCACGGCGACCTCGGTTTCATGGAGCGCCGCCTCGGCGAGGCGCGGCCAGATCATCGTGCGGCCGCGGTCATAGGCCCGCTGTGCGAGCCGCGACCGATCACGCGCGCTCGACAGCAGCCGGTCGATCTCACGGCTGAACGCGGCGACATCGCGGAAATCGACGAGCACGCCGTGGCCATCGGCCAGGATCTCGGTCGCATGCACATAGGGGGTGGAGATGACCGCCTTGCCGACGCCGACCGCGTAGGACAGCGTGCCCGACGTGATCTGCGCCGGGTTGAGATACGGCGTCGCATAGATATCCGCCGCTTGGAGATAGTCGAGCAGCTCGTCATGCTCGACGAACCCGTCGATGAAGGCGACGTTGCCACCGACGCCCAGCGTCTCGGCCAGCGCCTTCAACCGGTCGCGATATGCCTCGCCCTCGTGCGCGACGAGATTGGGATGGGTCGCGCCCAGCACGACGTAGAGCATGTCCGGATGGCGCTCGACGACGGCGGGCAGCGCCTCGATGATCGTCTCGATCCCCTTGCCGGGGGCGAGCAGGCCGAAGGTCAGCACGACGTCGCGCCCCTGCCAGCCGAAGCGCGGCTTCAGCGTCTCGGGATCGACGAAGGGACGATCGGGAACGCCGTGCGGGATCATCGCGATCTGGCGCGGATTGGCGCCATAGACGCGGCGCAGGATATCGCGACCGCGCTCGGCCATCACGACCACCTTGGCGGCGCGGCGCAGCAGCCCCTCGAGCACGCGGCGCTCGTCGGCGTTCGGCTTTTCGAGCACGGTGTGGAGCGTCACGATCACCGGCAGCGTGGTGCGATCGAGCAGCGCCAGCAGGTGTTCGCCCGCCGGCCCGCCGTAGATGCCATATTCGTGCTGCACCCAGATCGCCTGCGCACCGCTCGCCTCGATCGCGCGGGCCGTCGACAGGTATCCCGCCAGCTCATGCTGGGGGATGCTGCCGGTCACCGCGGGGGGATAGGCGTAGCGGCCGGGATGATCGTCCATCGCATAGACGTCGACCTGCACGTCCGGAAAGCGATCGCGCATCGCCTGCCATACGTCGGTCGTGAAGGTCGCGAGGCCGCACTGGCGCGGCAGGAAGTTACCGATCATCGCGAGATGTTCGATGCTACCGCCGTTTACCGCCGTCGTACCCATGCCGTTGTCCTTCGCTGGTGCAACATTGCGGCAGGGCCACAATCTTACCAGCGGATGAACAGCCCATCAGGGAAAAGGTTGCATTGATGTTGCACCGCAACCGGCGCGATCGGGCTGATCTGGATCAACCGCGGCCGCGGTATGGTG
Source organism: Sphingomonas cellulosilytica (assembly GCF_052321755.1). Classification (NCBI taxonomy): domain Bacteria; kingdom Pseudomonadati; phylum Pseudomonadota; class Alphaproteobacteria; order Sphingomonadales; family Sphingomonadaceae; genus Sphingomonas; species Sphingomonas cellulosilytica. The sequence continues at coordinate 64,732 of NZ_JBQRTT010000005.1, read as the reverse complement.
CAACGCCCTGATCGGGCAACCACAGGTCCGCGGGCGGTACGCTCGATTGCCAAAAGACGTCGATCGGAATGCCGCCGCGGGGATACCAATAGCCACCGATGCGCAGCCAGCGCGGCTTCATCTCGTCGAACAGGCGCTGGCCGATGCCGACCGTGCAATCCTCGTGGAAGGCGGCATGGTTGCGGAACGCGCCGAGGAACAGCTTCAGCGACTTCGATTCGACGATCGTCTCGCCCGGCACATAGTCGAGGACGAGGTGCGCGAAATCGGGCTGGCCGGTGACGGGGCACAGCGAGGTGAATTCCGGCACCGCGAAGCGCACCAGATAGGTGGTGCCGATGCGGGGGTTGGGAACATAATCGAGCACCGCCTCTTCGGGAGAGGCGGGCAGCTGGCTGGTCTGGCCGAGGTGCTTGGGGGTCATGCCCGGCCATGTAGGACGTCGCACACCGGATGAAAACGCTCGTTCCCGTTCTGGGCGATCAGCTCAGCCTGTCGCTGTCGTCGCTGCGCGATGCCGATCCCGCCGAAACGATGGTGCTGATGATGGAGGTCGCCGAGGAGACGACCTACGTCCGCCATCACAAGCAGAAGATCGCCTATATCCTGTCGGCGATGCGCCATCATGCCGAGGCGCTGGCGCAGGCCGGCTGGAGCGTGGACTATGTCCGGCTCGACGATCCCGACAACAGCGGCAGCTTCACCGGAGAGATCGCCCGCGCCGTGCAGCGCCATGCGCCGGGTCGCATCGTCGTCACCGAAGCGGGCGAATGGCGCGTCGCGGCGATGCTGGAGGGCTGGGAAACGCTGTTCGGCATCCCCGTCGATATCCGCGCCGATGACCGCTTCCTTGCCAGCCACGCCGAGTTCGATGCCTGGGCCGATGGCCGCAAGCAGCTGACGATGGAGTATTTCTATCGCGAGATGCGGCGCAAGACCGGCCTGCTGATGGACGGCGCCAAGCCGGTCGGCGATCGCTGGAACTTCGACAAGGAAAACCGCAAGCCGGCGAAGAACGACCTGTTCATGCCGCGCCCGCATGCCTTCCCGCCGGATGCCCTGACGCACGAGGTGCTCGAGCTGGTCGCGACCCGCTTCGCCGATCATCCCGGCAGCCTCGACGGGTTCGCCTATGCGGTCACCGCCGCGGATGCGGAGAAACAGGCGGCGTATTTCCTCGCCAAGGCGCTGCCGCAGTTCGGCGATTACGAAGATGCGATGCTGACCGGCGAACGCTTCCTGTGGCATTCGATCCTGTCGCCATACATCAATTCGGGGCTGCTCGATCCGGTCGACCTGTGCCGGCGGGCGGAGGCGGAATATCGCGCCGGCCGCGCGCCGCTCAATTCCGTCGAGGGCTATATCCGCCAGATCATCGGCTGGCGCGAATATATGCGCGGCATCTATTGGCGCGAAGGGCCGGACTATGTGACCCGCAACTTCCTGCGCCACGACCGCAAGCTGCCCGGCTGGTACTGGACCGGCGATACCGACATGCATTGCCTGAAGGAATCGATCGGCCAGACGCTCGCCACCGCGCATGCGCATCATATCCAGCGGCTGATGGTGACCGGAAACTTCGCCTTGCTGATCGGCGCCGACCCCGCCGAGGTGCACCGCTGGTATCTGGAGGTGTACGTCGATGCCTACGAATGGGTGGAATTGCCCAACACATTGGGCATGAGCCAGTTCGGCGACGGCGGGCTGCTGGGATCGAAGCCGTACGTGTCCTCCGGCGCCTATATCGACCGCATGAGCGATTACTGCGGCCATTGCCGATACGACGTGAAGCAGCGCGTCGGCGAGGATGCCTGTCCGTTCAACGCGCTCTATTGGGACTTCCTCGCGCGCCACGAGGGCAAGCTGGGCGACAACATGCGGTTGCGCATGCCATATCGTACGTGGTCGCGCCAATCCGCGCAATCTCGCAAGGAAACGCGGTCGCAAGCCGCAACTTTCTTGCGGGGGCTCGACAACGCAGCAGAAGATGGCTATTGAGGCTTCGGGCACTCCTCCCCAGTCGTAGCCCGGCTAACACGTGGAAACGTATGGAGAGAGTGATGGACGCGTTGGTGACGACCGAATGGCTGGCCGAGCAACACGGCGCAAGCGATCTCAGGATCGTCGATGCCACCTATTTCGCCAATTTTCCCGGTGAGGCACCGCGCGATGCCGCCGCCGAATATGAGGCGGCGCATATACCCGGCGCGGTGTTCATGAACCTCGGCGACCTGCGCGACACGGACAGCGACCTGCCGATGATGCTGCCGAGCGCGGAGAAGTTCGCCAGCCGCATGCAGAGCCTGGGCCTCGGCGACGGCAGCCGCATCGTCCTCTACGACAATTCGCCGCACCATACCGCGGCGCGGGCATGGTGGATGCTGCGGACCTTCGGCGCGCACGATGTCGCGATCCTCGACGGCGGCCTCGCCAAATGGCAGGCGGAGGGGCGCGGAACGGCGAGCGGCAAGGAAAGCCTGCGCCACCGCCACTTCACGGTGTGGGCGGATACCAAGAATGTCCGCACGCTCGACCAGATGAAGGCGAACGTCGACAGCAAGGCCGAACAGGTGGTCGATGCCCGTTCGAAGGCCCGCTTCGACGGCGACGAGCCCGATCCGCGTCCGGCGACGCATGCCGGCCATATCCCGGGGTCGCGCAACCTGCCGCAGGGCGCGCTGTTCAACGCCGACGGCACGTGGAAGACGGGCGATACGCTGCGCCGCGCCTTCGCCGACGCCGGCGTCGACCTCGACCGGCCGATGGTCGCCACCTGCGGGTCGGGGATCACCGCCGCGGTGCTTGCGTTCGGTGCGCATCTGGTCGGCAAGGCGATGCCGATCTATGACGGCAGCTGGTCGGAATGGGGAGCGGATCGCTCGACGCCCAAGGCCATGGGAGCCCGCGAAACCGTTGACGCATGACACCAAGCCCGACCGGCCGCTGGCCGACGCCACCCGCGTCGTCCAGGCCGGTCGCCGCCCCGAATGGACCGGCGGGATCGTTAACCCGCCGGTCTGGCGCGCCTCGACGATTCTCTACGACAGCATCGCCGATCTGCGTGCCAACGCCCGCCCCGACACGCATCACCGCCTCTATTACGGGCGCCGCGGCACGCCGACGCAGTGGAGCCTCGCCGACGCGCTGACCAGCCTGGAGCCGGGGGCCGAGGCGACCTTCCTCTACCCCTCCGGCGTCGCGGCGATCGCGGCGGCGCTGCTCTCCGTCCTGTCACCGGGCGACGAACTGCTGCTGGTCGACAGCGCCTACGATCCGACGCGGGGGCAGGCGATGCAGCTGTTGAAGCGGTTCGGCATCACCACGCGCTTCTACGATCCGCTGATCGGTGCCGGCATCGCCGACCTGATCGGGCCGGCGACCAGGGCGATCTTCCTCGAAAGCCCCGGCAGCCTCACCTTCGAGGTGCAGGACGTGCCCGCCATCGTCGCGGTCGCCAAAGCGCATGGGCTGACGACCCTGCTCGACAATACCTGGGCGACGCCGCTGTTCTTCCCGGCGATCGAGAAGGGCATCGATCTCACCATCCTTGCCGCGACCAAATATGTCGTCGGCCATTCGGACGTGATGCTGGGATCGGTCACCGCCGCGCCGGGCCATTTCGTGCCGTTGCGCGACATGAGCTTCCAGCTCGGGCAGGTCGCCTCGCCCGACGACAGCTGGCTGGGCAGTCGCGGCCTGCGCACGATGGCGATCCGGCTGGACCAGCACCAGCGCAGCGCCCTCGCGATCGCGCGCTGGTTGCAGGATCGGCCGGAGGTGGCGCAGGTGCTGCACCCGGCACTCCCCTCCTGCCCCGGCCACGAATATTGGGCGCGCGACTTCAAGGGATCGAGCGGGCTCTTCTCCTTCGTTCTGAACGGCGGCGGCGAGGCGGCGCGGGCGGCGCTGATCGACGCGCTCGACCTGTTCGGCATCGGCTATAGCTGGGGCGGGTTCGAAAGCCTCGCCATCCCCGCCGATCCGGCGCGGATCAGGACGGCGACTAGGCACGACTATGCCGGGCCGATGGTGCGGTTGCAGATCGGGCTGGAGGACACCGGCGACCTGATCGCCGACCTGGAGCAGGGCCTGGCGGCGTTCCGAGCCGCCTGATTCCACCCCCGCCAAAGGGAGGTAGCCGCGGCAGGTGGTCGGAGGGGGAGGTTAGCGACAAACGTCGTGCTTGTGGCGAAGCCCCCTCCACCACGGCCTTCGGCCGCGGTCCCCCTCCCCCGGCTGTGCCGAGGGAGGACTTCAGGTTACTTCGTCGCCGAGGCCTTGGCGTCCTGGCCGTCGCTTTCCGGTGCGGCGACGATGTCGCGGGTGGTGGCGCCCTTGTCGACGACATTGGTGTCGGGATCGCCCACCGCGGAGCGGATGCCGGCATCGGCGTTGTCGCCGCCGGCCTGGTTGAGCACGCCGTTCTCCGCCGCCGAACGCTGCGTGTTGCTGCCGAACAGCGCGTCGAGCGTCTGCGCGGTGGTGGCATTGTCCTGCGGGCGGGCGGCACCCGGCTGCGGCGGGACCAGCGCGTAATCGGGCGGGATCACCAGCGGCGCCTGGCGCGCGACGGCGAATTCATCGGGGCGCGCCCGGTCGAACCCACGCTTGCCGCAACCGGAGAGCAGGACGACGCAGGCGAGGCCGGCGAGAATCGGAACTGACTTACGCATGGGGATTCTCCGTGGGAACGTCGCGCTTGTCGCGCATCAGGAGCGCGCGGACAAGCAGCACCAGCACGCCGAGGGTGATCGCCGCATCGGCGACGTTGAAGACGAGGAACGGGCGCCAGTCGCCGAAATGCAGGTCGGCGAAATCGACCACATAGCCGAAGCGCACGCGGTCGACGATGTTGCCGAGCGCGCCGCCCAGGATCGCGCCCAGCGCGATACGGTCGGCGCGGTTGCTCTCCCGCGTCATCCACACCGCGACCGCCACCGCGATGGCGCCGGTCATCGCCACCAATGCCCAGCGCATGGTGTTGCTGTCGGCGTGGAGCAGCCCCAGCGAGATGCCGTGGTTGGCGACGAAGCGCAGGTTGAAGAACGGCGTGATCGTCCGCTCGGCGGTCAGCTCGTTCAATTGCAGCACGTCGGTGACCGCGAACTTGGACAACTGATCGGCGAGGAAGAGCAAGGCGGCAGTAGCCAGCCCCGCGACGGGAAGCTTACGCATGGCCAACCACGCCTTCACCCACCACGCCTTCGCATCGCGCGCACAGGTCGCCGTCGACACTCACCTCGGGCAGATGCCGCCAGCAGCGGCCGCATTTGCGATAGTCGGTGCGGGTCACCGCCACCTCCTCGCCCTTGGCCACGCGCGCGACGATGAACGTCTCGGCCAGCGCATCGGCGGACAGCGGCATCGCCGGCACGCTCACCTCCGCCTCCAGGCTCGATCGCACCGTCTTGGCACGGCGCAGCGGCTCGATCGCCTCGGTCACGCTCGCACGCAGGCGGCGCACGTCGGCCCAGTCGGTGCCGACCGGATCGTCGCCGGGCAGCGCCGGCAGGTCCGGCCATTCGAGGAAGTGCACCGACCCATCCTCGCTCGGGAAGCGCGCCTGCCATACCTCTTCCGCGGTGAAGCAGAGGATCGGTGCCGCATAGCGGACGAGCGCGTGGAACAGCACGTCGAGCACGGTGCGATAGGCGCGCCGCTTGGGATCGTCCGCGGCATCGCAATAGAGCGAATCCTTGCGGATATCGAAGAAGAAGGCCGACAGGTCCTCGTTGGCGAAATCGGTCAGGCGGCGCAGGTAGCGGTTGAGCTCATAGGCGTCCGCCGCCTCGCGCAGGTCGACGTCGAGCTGGCCGAGCAGCGTCAGCACATAGCGTTCGAGTTCGGGCATCGCCTCCACCTCGACCCGCTCCGCCTCGCTGAAACCGTCGAGCGCGCCAAGCAGGTAGCGGAAGGTGTTGCGGAGCTTGCGATAGCCGTCGCTGGCGGTGCCGAGCACCTCCTTGCCGATGCGCACATCGTCGAAATAGTCGGTCGAGGCGACCCACATCCTGAGGATGTCGGCGCCGCTTTCGCCGATCACCTTCAACGGATCGACGACGTTGCCGAGGCTCTTCGACATCTTGCGGCCCTGGCCGTCGAGCGCGAAGCCGTGGGTCAGCACCGCGTCATAGGGCGCGCGGCCGCGGGTGCCGCAGCTTTCGAGCAAGGACGACTGGAACCAGCCGCGATGCTGGTCGCTGCCTTCGAGATACAGGTTGGCGCGGATGTCCTCGCCATACCGCGCCTCGACGGTGAAGACATGGGTCGAGCCGCTGTCGAACCACACGTCGAGGATGTCGTTCTGCGGCTCGTAGTCGGCGAGCGCGTGATCGGCGCCGAGCAGCGCCTGATGATCGGCGGTGAACCAGGCATCCGCCCCGCCCTGGCGGAAGGCGTCGACGATGCGCGCGTTGACCGCGGGATCGTTGAGATATTCGCCCGTCTCGCGATGCACGTAGAGCGCGATCGGCACGCCCCAGGCGCGCTGGCGGCTGATGACCCAGTCGGGCCGCCCCTCCACCATAGAGCGGATGCGGTTGCGGCTGCGCTCCGGCACCCAGCGGGTGTGCTCGATCGCGTCGAGTGCCGTCTCGCGCAGCGTCGCGCCGTTCGACTGGCCTTCACCTTCGGGCAGGATCGGCCGGTCCATCGGGATGAACCATTGCGGGGTGGCGCGGAAGATCACCTTCGCCTTCGACCGCCACGAATGCGGATAGCTGTGCGCGAAATCGTCCGATGCCGACAGCAATGCGCCGACACCGCGCAGATCGGTGCAGATCGGCCCGTCGGCGGCGGTGAACTTCTTGTTGATGACGCTGCCCTGCCCGCCGAGCCAGCCCCAGTCGGCGCGGTAGAAACCGGCGCCATCGACCGCGAATACCGGTTCGAGGCCGTGCGCCTTGCACAGCAGGAAATCGTCCTCGCCATGGTCGGGCGCCATATGGACGAGGCCGGTGCCGGCGTCGCGGGTGACGAACTCGCCGGGAAGGAACGGACGCGGCCGGGCGAAGAAGCCGCCGAGGCCATGCATCGGGTGACGCGCGGTCGCGCCCTCCAGCGCGGCGCCCTTCACCAGCGCGACGAATTCCTCCATCTTGAGGCCGGTCCGCCTGGTGAAGGCGGGGAGCAGATTCTCCTCGACCAGGAAGCGCCGGCCACCGCTCGCGAACAGCACGTAATCGAGCGCCGGATTGTAGGCGAGCGCCTGGTTGACCGGGATCGTCCAGGGCGTCGTCGTCCAGATCACCGCGGTCGCGCCGACCAGAATCTCCGCCTCCGGCGCGGTCGCGACCTCGAAGCCGACGTCGATCTGGGTTGAGATGATGTCCTCATACTCGACCTCCGCCTCGGCGAGCGCGGTCTTCTCGACCGGCGACCACATCACCGGCTTGGCGCCGCGATAGAGCTGGCCCGACTCTGCGAACTTGAGCAATTCGCCGACGATCGTCGCCTCGGCGTCGTAGTTCATCGTCAGGTAGGGATCGGCCCAGTCGCCCATCACGCCCAGCCGCTGGAACTGTTCGCGCTGCACGCCGACCCAGCGATCGGCATAGGCGCGGCATTCGGCGCGGAACTGCGCGACCGGCACCTCGTCCTTGTTCTGCTTCTTGGCGCGATAGGCCTCCTCGACCTTCCACTCGATCGGCAGGCCGTGGCAGTCCCAGCCGGGGACGTAGGGCGCATCCTTGCCGATCAGCGACTGGGTGCGGACGATGATGTCCTTCAGCACCTTGTTCATCGCATGGCCCATGTGGATGTCGCCATTGGCGTAGGGCGGCCCATCATGGAGGATGAAGAGCTCGCGACCCTTCCGCTGCTCGCGCAGCCGGTCGTAGATGCCGATCCGCGCCCAGCGCTCCAGGATCGCCGGCTCCTTGGCGGCAAGGCCCGCCTTCATCGGGAAGTCGGTCTTCGGCAGGAAGACGGTGTCGCGCCAGTCCTTGGCGGTATCGGAAGCGTCGGTCATAGGTCGGGCGGGCTTAGCGTGCATGCGTGCCGCTTACAACGCACCCAGCACGTCCCTCGCGCGGTCACAATCGAGGGCCATCTGCGCCGTCAGCGCATCCAGGCTGTCGAACTTCGCCTCGGGTCGCAGATAGTCGATCAGCGCCACCTCGATCGGCTGGCCGTACAGGTCGCCCGTGAAGTCGAAGAAATAGGGTTCGAGCAATTCCTTGGGCGGATCGAACGTGGGGCGGATGCCGAGGTTCGCCGCACCGTGCAACACGCGGCCATCCGCCAGCCGCCCGGTGACGGCATAGATGCCGTAGGCGGGGCGCAGATACTGCCCCATGTCGAGATTGGCGGTGGGATAGCCGATCGTGCGGCCCAGCTTGTCGCCATGCTGAACGACGCCCTGCACCGCGAACGGGCGGGTGAGCAGCCGCGCCGCGGTGCGCGGGTCGCCGCGGCGCAGCGCATCGCGGATGCGGGTGGAGGACACCGGCTCGCCATCCAGTGTCACCGGCGCCACCGTTTCGGCAGTAAAGCCGTGCGCCGCGCCACGCGCCGCGAGCAGGCGGACGTCGCCGCTCTTGCCGTGGCCGAAGGTGAAATCCTCGCCGGTCACCACGCTTGCCGCCGACAGGTTGGCGTGCAGCCGCTCGGCGATGAACCGCTCCGCCGACAGCCGGGCGAGGTCGCCATCGAACTGGAAGACGACCATCGCATCCACGCCGGCGGCGGCGAACAGCGCCGCCCGCTGATCGAGCGTGGTCAGCCGGAACGGCGCGGCATCGGGGCGGAAATGCCGGACGGGATGCGGATCGAAGGTCGCGACCAGCGCCGGCCGCCCCGCGGCACGCGCACGCGCCACCGCATGCCCGACCACCGCCTGGTGCCCGAGGTGGAATCCATCGAAATTGCCGAGCGCGACGATCCCGCCGGCGAGATCGCGCGGCACCGCCGAGCCGCCGTCCAGCCGCTCCATCGCCCCGCGCCTTAGGGCTGGCGCGGCGCCGGAGCAACAGCGGGCTGGAGCCCGGCGCGCAGCACCCGCAGCACGTTGCCGCCCATCACCTTGGCGACCTCCGCATCGGAAAAGCCGCGGTCGAGCAGTGCCTGGGTGATCCCCGCCAGCTGGCTGGTATCGAAACCGGTCGTCACCGCGCCATCGAAGTCGGAGCCCAGGCCGACATGGTCGATGCCGACGACATCGCGGACATGCGCGATCGCGCGGGCCACCGCCGCCGGCGTGGTCGAGCAGATCGCGGCATCCCAATAACCGATGCCGATCACTCCGCCGGTGCGCGCGATGCCGCGGATCTCGTCATCGGTCAGGTTGCGGTTGACCCGGCACGTCGCCTGCACGCCGCCGTGGCTGGAGACGACCGGGCGACGCGCGATGCGCAGGATATCGGCGACGGCGGCGTGGCTGGCATGCGCCACGTCGACGATCATGCCCTTGGCCTCCATCCGCGCGATCACCTGCCGCCCGAGCGGGGTCAGGCCGCCCTTGGCGAGGCCGTGCATCGATCCGGCCACATCCGTGTCGAAGAAATGGGCCATGCCCGCCATGCGGAAACCGGCGGCGTAGAGCCGGTCGAGATTGCCGATATCGCCTTCGAGATCCTGCAACCCCTCGATCGACAGCATCGCACCGACCGGCCGCGCCAGGCCACGCGCGCGGTCGGCAAGCAGGCGGTCGAGGTCGCCGGCACTGGCGACGACACGCAAGCGGCCGGACGAATCGGCAGCAGCGCGGTGCAGCTTGTCGGCATGCCAGAGCGAACGCTGGAGCAGCGAGGTCCAGGTCCGCGGCGGTTGCAGCTGGGCGATGGTCAGCAGCGTGATATTGTCGGTGTCGCCACCGTTGGCATCGTAATTCTGGTGCTTGGGCGTCTTGGTGACCGAGGAGAAGACCTGGAGCGCGACGTTGCCCGCCTCCAGCCGCGGCAGGTCGACCTGGCCGCGCGTGCCCGACGCGAGCATGTCGCGCCGCCACAGCAGGGTGTCGGCGTGCATGTCGGCGATGGCGAGGCGGCGGTGCAGCGCCGCGGCGCGCGGGGTGACCCGGATGGACACCGCAACGACGCGGTTGATGGATCGCTCGACGAGGATCGGCGCGATGCCGAAGAAGCCGATGCCGGCGAGGAGCAGCAGCGCGGCGACGATGATGGGCCAGCGCCGCACCTTCACTCCTCCCCCGCCAGGGGGAGGTGGCAGCGCGCCAGCGCTGACGAAGGGGGAGGTAAGCGATGTCCTTCGCAACGATGCTCCACCCTGTCCCCCCCCTCCGTCACGGCTTCGCCGCGCCACCTCCCCCTGGCGGGGGAGGAATTTAGATCCTCACCAACGTCACGAAACTATACGCCGGCCGCTCCCCCTCTGCGGGATGATCCTCGCGCGCGATCTCACGATAGCCAATGAAGGGCGGGACGACCGCGTCGCCCTGATAGTCGCCATGCACCTCGGTCAGCTCGATCCGGTCGGCGTGGAACAGCGCGAACACCTCCGCGCCGCCGATCACCGCGACGTCGTCCCCCGCCAGCGCCAGCGCCTGTTCGGGGGTGTGCGCCACCTCCGCACCCGCCGCCGACCAGCCGGCATCGCGGGTCAGCACGATGTGGCGGCGGCCCGGCAGCGGCGCGGGGAAGCTGTCGAAGGTCTTGCGGCCCATCACCATCGGCCGGCCCATCGTCTGCGCCTTGAAGCGCTTGAGATCGGCAGGCAGCCGCCACGGCAGCTGCCCATCCCGGCCGATGACGCCATTGGCGGCGCGGGCGAGATGGAAGCTGATCATATCGCCACGGCGGCCTTGATATGCGGCTGCGCCTCGTAATCGTGGAGGACGAAATCCTCATATTCATAGGCGTCGATCGCCGGCGGCTGGCGGAGGATCTCCAGTCGCGGCAGCGGCCCCGGCTGGCGGGCCAGCTGCATCCGCGCCTGGTCGAGATGGTTGCTGTAGAGGTGGCAATCGCCGCCGGTCCAGACGAACTCGCCGACCTCCAGCCCGCATTGCTGCGCCAGCATGTGGGTCAGCAGCGCATAGCTGGCGATGTTGAACGGCACGCCCAGGAAGATATCGGCCGACCGCTGGTAGAGTTGCAGCGACAGCCGGCCGTTCGCGACATGCGTCTGGAACAGGCAATGGCACGGCGCCAGCGCCATCGCGTGGAGGTCGCCGGGGTTCCAGGCGGACACGATCTGGCGGCGCGAGGCGGGCTGCGTGCGGATCTGTTCGATCAGCTCCTTGATCTGGTCGATATGGCGCCCGTCGGCGGTTTCCCAGTCCCGCCACTGCTTGCCGTAGACGGGGCCGAGGTCGCCGCCCTCGTCGGCCCATTCGTCCCAGATGCTCACCCGCCGGTCCTGCAACCAGCGCACATTGGTGTCGCCGCGCAGGAACCACAGCAATTCGATGATGATCGAACGCAGATGCAGCTTCTTGGTGGTGAGCACCGGAAAGCCCTGGGCAAGATCGAATCGCATCTGCGCGCCGAAGACGGACAGCGTGCCGGTGCCGGTACGATCCATCTGCTCGGCACCGCTGGTCAGCACGCGGTCCATGAGGTCGAGATATTGACGCATCCGTGATGGCCTAGCCGCTCGCATGCGCCGCGCCAAGCGTCGCTCCGAAACGGCGGCGATCCTGCGTGCCCCCGGTCCTGCGGCCGGCGACAACGGGGCGTGACCGCATCCCCCGCCCTTCCCCGCATCACCGGCCCGCGCGAGGCGGCGGCGATGTTCGCCGATCTGGCGCACGATGGAGTGGAGCGGGCACGCGTGCTCTATCTGGATCCGGAATGGAGCTATCTCGGCCGCTCCGATTTCACCGGCAGCGCCACCGCGGTCGCACCGCCGCTGCGCACGATCATCGGCGAGGCGCTGCGGCTGGACGCGGCGGCGCTGGTGCTGGGGCATGGCCACCCGAGCGGCCTGCCCGAACCCAGCGCCGCCGACCTTGCCTATACCCGCGCCCTGATCCGCATTGCGGAGGCGGTCGGGCTGACGCTGGTCGACCATCTGATCGTCGCGGGCGACGGGTTCGTCAGCCTGCGCCATACAGGCTGGATGTGAGGAACGCGCGCCCTACCCCGCCCGCGCCGCCGTGATCGCGCTTTCTATCTCCTCGATCGGCAACGCACCCGACAGCACGCGATCGCCGACCACCCAGCTGGGCGTGCCGTTCATCCCCAGCTTCGCCGCGACCGCCATGTTCTTGGCGATCTCGGCATCCAGCTTGGCGACGTCGATCGTGGCGAGCGACACGCCGGCCTTGGCCGCGGCGGCGGCGATCGACGCCTCGCTCACCGGCCCGCCGGCATAGAGCGCATCGTGAAACGCCTGGAACCTGCCCTGCTGCGCCGCCGCCAGGCTGGCGCGGGCGGCGATGCGGCTTTCATCCGACAGGATCGGCAGGTCGCGATAGACGATGCGCAGCTTGGGATCGCGCTTCAGCAGGTCGGCGATCAGCGGCAGCGACGCACGGCAATAGCCGCAATTGTAATCGAAATATTCGACCAGCGTGACGTCACCCTTGGGATTGCCCGCCCAGGCGCTGCCGAACGGCGTTTCGATCGCCTGCCGATTGGCCGCCACCGCCTGCCCGGACTGCTGCTCCTGCAAGCGCTGCATCGCCTGCGGCAGGATTTCGGGATGGGCCAGCATATAATCGTGCACCACCCGCTCGATCCTGGCGCGATCGGCGCCAGCGGGGGCGGCGAAGCGGTCGTAGCTCCAGACGGCGCCGGCGCCGATCACGGCGCCCAGCCCCGCGATCAGCGGCAGGGTGAGGCGGCTCACCGTTTCTTGTACTTCTTGGGATTGTCTTCCATGTCGTTCTGCGCGGCCATGACGATATCCTGTGCGCGGATCCAGTCCGGCGTGTTGGCGGGAATGTTGGCGAGCGCATAGCGGGCGCTCTGTGCCGCGGTACGCTGGTCGCCCTGCATGCTCGCGCGCTCGGCGGTGGCGAGCGCGGCGCGTGCGGTGTCGCCGGTCAGTTCATAGGCGGTGCCGAGCTGATACCAGGCGAAGGGATTGTCGTCGTCGCGCCCGGTGGCGACGCGCAGCACGCGGATCGCCTCGGGATAATGCGCTTTGTCCTCCGTCGCGATCAGCGCGTGGCCGAAGGTGGTGGCGATCAGCGGATTGTTGCGCGATCCCTCGGTCGCGGCACGCAGGGGGCCGAGCGCATCCGTCGGCCGCCCGGCCTCCAGCAGGATCTGGCCGCGGATTTCCTGGAAATAGGGATCGTCCGGCTTCGCCTTGATGAGCGCCAGCGATTCGGCGTCCGCCTTGGCCGGATAGCCCGCCTTGTGGAAGGCATAGGCGCGCGCATAATGGCCGTAGAGGCTGGTGTCGGTTTCCGGATAATCCTTCAGCGTGCGCTCCGGGCTCATCACATAGCCCTCCAGCTTCGCCTTCACCCGGCGGAAGCGCTCCTCCAGGGCCGGGTCGGACGGCTTGTTCCACGCCGGCGATTCCTGCAGCACCGCGGACAGGTGCTGGATGCGCTCACCCGACAGCGGGTGCGTCTGCATGAACGGATCGATGTTCTCGACGCCGTAGCGATATTCCTGCTGCTGCAACACGCGAAAGAAGCTCAGCATCCCCTTGCCGGTGATGCCCGCGGTGTTGAGGAAGCGCGCGCCCGCCGCGTCGGCGGAGGATTCCTGGGTACGGCTGAACGCCAGATACTTGCCCATGCCGGCGGACTGGCCGAGCGCCATCAGCCCCGCCCCCGCCTCGCCCGCCCCCGCCGCCACGGCGGCAAGGCCCAGCACCATCGACAGCAGGGTGATGTTCATCGCCGGCTTGATGCCCGCATCGGCCAGCACGACGTGACCGTCGGCGACGTGGCCCAGTTCGTGCGCGATGACGCCCTGCACCTGGTTGGCGTTCGCCGCCGCCTGGAGCAGCCCTGAATGGACGTACACCGTCTGCCCGCCGGCGACGAAGGCGTTGATCGAATCGTCGTTGATCAGCACGACCTTGACGTCGCGCGGCGACAGCCCCGCAGCCTTCACCAGCGGCACCGACATGTCGGAGAACATCGCCTCCGTTTCCGCATCGCGCAGGATCGACTGCGCCTGCACCGGCTGCGCGGCGAGCAGGATCGAGGCGGCGGCAACGACGAGGAGGCGCTTCATGGCAGGCACCGGGGGATCATAGGACCGGGGCGGGAGAAGGTCACGGGCAAACGAGCGCACATGCGCCCGGCGGTAGGGCGCGGCGGGTGAACGTCGATTGAACCTTCCCATTTCTCCCCGGCACGGGAGGTGGCGCCGCAAAGCGGTGACGGAGGGGCAGCCAAGCAGCGCTGCCGCCCGTGGCTGCCCCTCCACCACGCCGCCACGCGTCGCGGTCCCCCTCCCCGTGCCAGGGAGGAATGATGCGCCTCGCAGGCTGGCAACCGCGCCCGAACCTGCTACACGCGGCCCCCAGTATCATGGCGTCCGAAGCACCCCGCACCACCCGTTTCACCGTCTTCCGCGAACGCGGTGGCTTGCGCGGCCTTGCCCGGCGGGCCTGGGGGCGGTGGTGGGTGAAGGGGCTGGCGATCCTCGCCGTGCTCGCCGCCATCGCCTATGCCGTTCTGTGGCTGACGATCCTGCGCGGCCTCCCCTCGGTCGATCAACTGCGTACCTACGAGCCGCCGCTGCCGACCAACGTGCGCGGCGCCGACGGCACGCCGATCCAGTCCTACGCCCGCGAACGGCGCGTCGAGCTGTCCTTCTCCGAATATCCGCCGCTGCTGGTCCGCGCCTTCCTCGCGGCCGAGGACAAGACCTTCTTCGAGCACCACGGCGTCGACTATCCGGGCCTCGGCGGCGCGGTGATCGATTACGTTCGCAAGTTCGGCAGTGGCCGCCGCGCCAAGGGCGGATCGACCATCACCCAGCAGGTCGCCAAGAACCTGCTGATCGGCAACGAATATTCGCCGACGCGCAAATTGAAGGAGGCGATCCTCGCGTACAAGATCGAGGATACGTTGACCAAGCCGCAGATCCTGGAACTGTACCTCAACCAGATCGCGCTCGGCCGCAACGCGTTCGGCGTGGAGGCCGCGAGCCACGCCTATTTCGACAAGGAACTGGACGAGCTCGATCTTGCCCAGCTCGCCTATCTCGCCATCCTGCCCAAGGGGCCGTCGAACTACGATCCCGTCCGCCATGCCGACCGGGCGATGACGCGGCGCAACTATGTGCTCGGCGAGATGCTGCGCAACGGCTTCATCACGCAAGCACAGCACGATCAGGCGGTCGCCGAACCGCTCGGCACGATCCTGCGGCGGACGCCCAAGTTCGAGCGGGTCGGCGGCTATTTCGTCGAAGAGGTGCGCCGCCAGCTGATCGACAAGTTCGGCGAGACGGCGCGCGATGGCCCTTATGGCGTCTACCAGGGCGGGCTGTGGGTGCGCACCAGCCTCGACACGCGATTGCAGGACCTCGCCGCGCAGGCACTGCGCGACGGCCTGCTGCGCTACGATCGCGGCCGTGGCTGGTCGGGGCCGCTCGCGCACAAGGACATCGAGGGCGATGCGTGGCTGCAGCCGCTGCTCAACACCAACATCGGGCTCGACTACAGCGACTGGCGTGCCGCCATCGTCATCGGGCGCGACGGCAACGCCTGGAGCCTGGGCTTCGCCGACGGCAAGACCGGCACGCTGCCGCGCTGGAGCGCGCAGATGCCGGTGCGGGGCAAGGGCGGCACCGCCTTTGCGGCGATCAAGCCGGGCGACGTCATCGCGGTCGCGCCCGAGGGCGATGCCTATGCGCTGCGTTCGGTGCCCAAGATCTCCGGCGGCTTCGTCGTCGAGGAGCCGGCGACCGGGCGCATCCTGGCGATGCAGGGCGGCTTCGACAGCCGGTTGCAGGCGTTCAATCGCGCGACGCAGGCGCTGCGCCAGCCGGGGTCGACGATCAAGCCGATCGTCTATTCCGCCGCGCTCGAAAACGGCATGTCGCCCGCCTCGATCATCATCGACGGCCCGTTCTGCGTCTATCAGGGCGCTCGCCTGGGCAACAAATGCTTCCGCAACTTCGGCGGCTCGCGCGGCGCCGGCCCGCATACGATGCGCTGGGGGATCGAACAGTCGCGCAACCTGATGACCGTCCGCGCCGCCGCGACCACCGGCATGCCCAAGGTGGTCGACGTGATGAAGCGCATGGGCGTCGGCGACTATCAGCCCTATCTCGCCAATGCGCTCGGCGCCGGCGTCACCACCGTCACCCGCATGGTCAACGCCTATGCGACGCTCGCCAACCAGGGCCGCGCCCATGCGCCGACGCTGATCGACTTCGTGCAGGACCGGCATGGCAAGGTGATCCTGCCGGAGAACTGGCGCGCCTGCGATGGCTGCAACGCGCGCGACTGGAACGGTAAGGCGATGCCCCGCCCCGGCGACCGCACCCGCCAGGCGATCGACGCGATGACCGCCTACCAGATGGTGCACATCACCGAAGGCGTCATCCAGCGCGGCACCGCCACCGTGCTGCGCGATCTCGACCGGCCGATGATGGGCAAGACGGGCACCACCACCGGCCCGACCGACGTGTGGTTCATCGGCGGCACGCCGCAGTTCATCGGCGGCCTCTACGTCGGCTACGACACGCCCTCGAACCTCGGTGGCTATGCGCAGGGGGGCACCTTCGCGGCGCCGATCTTCAAGGAATTCGCGGTCAAGGCGTATGAGGGGCTGGAAAAGGTGCCGTTCCGCGCGCCCGCGGGCATCCGCATGGTGCGGATCGATCGCGGCAGCGGACGGCCGGTCTACGGCACCTTCCCGACCGATACCGATCCCAAGGCCGCGGTGATCTGGGAAGCGTTCAAGCCGCAGAGCGAGCCGCGCCGCGCGATCCGCCGCGGCCCGGCGCCGGCCGCCGCGCCCACCGCTGCCGCCAAGCCGACTCAGGCCCCGCGCGACAGCGACTTCTTGCAAAGGGAAGGCGGAATCTACTAGCGGGAAACAGGTTCGTCATCCCAGCGAAGGCTGGGATCTTCCTCGTGAGGCGCCACCTTGGCCGCACGAGATGCCAGCCTTCGCTGGCATGACGGTTGTGATTGGAGAAACTCGATGCGCGCCGAAGCGCAGTCCCACGTCGACAGCATCAAAGAGGCGCTGGCGCTGCTGCGCCGGTTCCTCGATTGGGACCGTGCGCTCCGCCGTCTCGACGAACTCAACGCCCGCGTCGAGGACCAGGCGTTGTGGAACGACCCCAAGGCCGCGCAGGAGGTGATGCGCGAGCGTCGTCGCCTGGACGAGGCGATCACCGCG
Organism: Sphingomonas cellulosilytica; assembly: GCF_052321755.1. NCBI lineage: Bacteria > Pseudomonadati > Pseudomonadota > Alphaproteobacteria > Sphingomonadales > Sphingomonadaceae > Sphingomonas > Sphingomonas cellulosilytica. The sequence goes on along the minus strand of NZ_JBQRTT010000005.1, from coordinate 47,505 downwards.
ACCCGCGCGATCCAGTCGGAACTCGACGACACCGTCGAACTGATCGATATGGCCGAGGCCGAGGGCGACACCGCGATGGAGGCGGAGGGCGTCGAGGCGCTCGCCGCGCTCGCGCAAAAGGCCGATCACGACAAGATCCAGGCGCTGCTCGCCGGCGAGGCCGACGCCAACGACACCTATATCGAGATCAACTCCGGCGCCGGCGGCACCGAGAGCCAGGACTGGGCGGGCATGCTGCAACGCATGTACACGCGCTGGGCGGAACGCCGCGGCATGAAGGTCGAACTGATCGACTATCACGCCGGCGAGCAGGCCGGGATCAAGTCCGCGACGCTGCTGGTCAAGGGCGAGAACGCCTATGGCTATGCCAAGACCGAAAGCGGCGTTCACCGGCTGGTCCGCATCAGCCCCTACGACAGCGCCGCGCGCCGCCACACCAGCTTTTCCAGCGTGTGGGTCTATCCGGTGATCGACGACAATATCGAGGTCGAATACAACGAGAGCGACCTGCGCATCGATACCTATCGTGCGTCCGGTGCCGGCGGCCAGCACATCAACACCACCGATTCGGCCGTCCGCATCACCCACATTCCGACCGGCATCGTCGTGCAGTGCCAGAACCAGCGTTCGCAGCACAAGAACAAGGCGGAGGCGTACAACCAGCTGCGCGCACGCCTGTACGAGCGCGAACTCGCGATTCGCGAACAGGCCGCCAACGCCGAGAACGCGACCAAGACCGATATCGGCTGGGGCCACCAGATCCGCTCCTACGTCCTTCAGCCGTATCAATTGGTGAAGGACCTGCGCACCGGCACCACCTCGACCGCGCCCGGCGACGTGCTCGACGGCGCGCTCGACCCCTTCATGGCGGCGGCGCTGTCGCAGCGGGTGACCGGCGAAAAGGTCGAGGTGGAGGACGTCGATTGAGACTCGTCCGGGCCCTCTCCCTTGCCGCCTGCGCCGGGCTGACGCTCGGGGCGAGCGCGTGCGACGGGTCCAAGCCGCTCATCAAGCGCGACGAGAAGCCGCCGCAGTTTCCCGCCGCCGATCGCCCGGTCGCGCATATCGTCTCGTCGCGCTGGTCGAACGAGGAGGCGCGCGACCGGCTCAACGAAGCGTCGGAGGTGATGAACAAGGCGGGTATCGCCAAGGGCATGACCGTCGCAGACATCGGTGCGGGCGAAGGCTATTACACCATCCGCCTCGCCCAGCGCGTCGGCAAGACCGGCCGGGTGCTGGCGGAGGACATCGTCGCCGGCGTCCGCGACACGCTGGCCGAACGCGTCGCGCGCGAGGACCTGGAGAACGTTTCGGTGCGCCTCGGCGCGCCGGCCGATCCCAAACTGCCGCCGGCAAGCTTCGACCGGGTGCTGATGGTCCACATGTACCACGAGATCGCGCAGCCCTACGAATTCCTCTGGCGGATGCGCCCCTCGCTGAAGCCCGACGGACTGGTGGTCGTGGTCGACGCCAACCGGCAGACGCAGAACCACGGCACGCCGCCGGCCCTGCTGCGCTGCGAGTTCGAGGCGGTAGGATATCGCCAGGTCGCGATGACCGACATGCCCTCGGCGGGCGGCTATATGGCGACCTTCCAGGCCGTCGGCCCGCGGCCGGAGCCCGAGGCGATCAAGCCCTGCGTGCTGAAGGACTGACGTTTTTCGGGCGAATGATGCGCGTGCCGCTCGCGGCGTGATTTCCACGAGCGATGTGCTTGCGGCGAGGTGCCCTTCGACAGGCTCAGGGCGAACGGATCAAGGGTAACCGTTCGACGCTGCAAAGCGGGTCGAGCGTGATCGCTTGAGGCTCCAAGATGGGCCGAGTGCGCGCGCGACACTCCAAAGACGACGGCACCCTAACCCGTTCGTGCTGAGCCTGTCGAAGCACAGGTGAGACTCAGGCGCTTCGACACGCTCACGCCGAACGATGAATCGCGTTCGATCCTACCGGCCGCGCCTTTTGGCACAGCAAGGAGGCCAGCCACCGCGGCGCCAGCCCCCTCCCCCGTCACACCCGCATCGGCATCAGCACGTACAGCGCCGGCGCCTTGTCGTTCTCGCGGATCAGGGTCGGCGCGGCGGCGTCGTTGAGGTGGACCTCCACCACGTCGCCGTCGATCTGGCCGAGGATGTCGAGCAGGTAGCGGCTGTTGAAGCCGATCTCGAACGGCATGGCGGCATAATCGCCCGGCACCTCTTCGGCGGCGGTGCCGTTCTCGGGGCTGGTCACCGACAGCGTGATCTTGTCGCGATCCAGCGCCATCTTCACCGCGCGGGTCTTTTCCGTCGCGATCGTCGACACGCGGTCGACGCCCTCTTCGAAGCTGCGCGGATCGAGCTTCAGGATCTTGTCGTTCGCGGTCGGGATGACGCGCGAATAATCGGGGAAGGTGCCGTCGATCAGCTTGCTGGTCAGGATCGCCTGGCCCAGGTCGAAGCGGATCTTGGTGCCCGACAGCGACACGCCGACCGATCCGTCGACCTCGTCGAGCAGCTTGCGCAATTCGCCGACGCATTTGCGCGGCACGATCACGTCGGGCATCCCCGCCGCGCCGTCCGGCCGCGGCAGCGTGACGCGGGCAAGGCGATGGCCGTCGGTCGCCGCCGCCTTCAGCGTCGGTTCGCTGGCGTCGTCCTGCACGTGGAGGAAGATACCGTTGAGGTAATAGCGCGTTTCCTCGGTCGAGATGGCGAAGCGCGTCTTGTCGATGATCTGCTTCAGCGTGTCGGCCGGGATCTCGAACTGCGTCGGCAGCTCGCCCTCGGCGATGACCGGGAAGTCGTCACGCGGCAGCGTGCCGAGGCTGAAGCGCGCGCGCCCGGCGACGATGGTCATCCGCCCTTCCGCCGCGGTCAGCTGCACCTGGCTGCCGTCGGGCAGCTTCCGCGCGATGTCGAACAGCGTGTGCGCCGATACGGTGGTGGAGCCCGGCTGGTCCACCGCCGCCGCGACCGATTCGTTGATCTGCAGGTCGAGGTCCGTCGCCATCAGCCGCAGCTGTCCCTCGGCGGTCGCCTCCAGCAGCACGTTCGACAGGATCGGAATGGTGTTGCGCCGCTCCACCACGGACTGGACATGGCTCAGCCCCTTGAGGAGCGTTGCGCGTTCGATCGTCGCCTTCATGGATTATAACCCCCGTCCCCCGAGTCCGGGGCGTGTTCACCGACAGTCCTACCCACGAAAAAGGGGTCGGAGCAAGCACCCCGACCCCTCGGACGATTCCGGTTAACAGCCGGTTAGGATCAGAAGCGCATTCCGACGCCTGCCACCAGCTGGTGGCGGTCGGCGTCGATATCGTAGCTGCTGACCGATCCGTTGGCGCGGCCATAGTTCGAATAGCGGTATTCACCCTTGATGTAGGTGCTCGCGCCGATCTGGTGCTCCAGGCCGGCACCGAGGCGAAAACCGTCCAGATCGCTGTGGTCGCGCGTGCTGGTGGTGCCGATGTCGTAGCGCGTCTCGACGCGGGCGTTGGTGTAGCCGCCCTTGGCATAGGCCATGGTCGTCGGATTGAGCGGGAAGCCGACGCGCGCGCCGACATACAGGTCGCGGCCCATGCCGACGCGGAAGCGGTCGCCCGAGGTGATGAGGTTGTTGGTGCGGGTGTCGGCGGTCGAGCCGGTCAGCTCGCCCTCGGCCCCGACGACCAGGTTGTTGAGCTGCACGTCATAGCCGACCGCGCCGCCGTAGACGAAGCCATCGGTCTTGTCGTGGCCGTCGCGCAGCGCGTCGTAACCGGCGACGCCTTCGATGCGCAAGCCGGTGAACGGCGCGCCGGCGGTCTGCGCGAGGGCGGGCGTGGCGAGCGTGCCGGCGGCAAGCGCGGCGAGGATGAGGGTACGCATAAGCAACTCCGTAACTGACACCCCGACGGCGGGGCGTGCGGCTCCAATGGTCGATGCGCGCCGGCGTTGCATGAACCTCAGCTAAACACGGAAAACCGTTGCTTTTGCGCCACAGCGCCCCGACACCGGCCGGATGACGCCGCCCCCCGCCCCGCCCGCCCTACCCCCCCGCAAGGGCCGCGACTTCATCGCCCGGCATGGCGAGACGGTGTTCAACGCCGCCGCGCGGCTACAAGGCGACCATCCGCACACCCCGCTCACCCGCGCCGGCTTCGCCCAGGCCGAGGAGATGGGGCGGGCGCTGCGCACGACGCTGGGGCCGGCACCCGCGCTGACGCTCTGGGCCTCGCCGACCGGGCGGGCGCTCCAGACGCTGGCGGTGATGGCCGAACATCTCGAACGCGACTGGCACGGCACGCAGACCGACCCGCGCCTCGTCGAGATCGGCATGGGCAGCTGGGGCGGGCGCTATTATGCCGAGGTGATCGACGCGGTCGGCCCCGTGGTGACGCCGGAGGGGCTGCTCCGCCCCGCCCCGGACGGCGAGGATTATCGCGCCATCGCCAGCCGCGTGTCGGGCTGGCTGGCGGACACTGCGGACGATGACGGCGACCGCCTCGTCATCATGCACGGCATCTCCAGCCGGGTGCTGCGCGGCGTGATGACGGGCACGCCTCCCCATCCCGAATGGGGCGCACCGATCGCCGCCGGGCTGCCGCAAGGGTCGCTGGTGATGATCGAGCGCGGCGTGGAGACGGTGATCCACCGCGGCACCGGCGGCGGGCCGGCGTGACGGCGTGGCTGGCCGCGGCACTGGCACTGGCCGCGCCTGCGCCGGCGGCACCCGGCGCGCGCGCGGCGCTCGGCGTCTTCAAGAGCTGGGGCGCGTTCCGCGATGCGCACCCGCGCCGCTGCTATGCCATCGCCCGGCCGGTCATGGCCGGCGGGCGCCGCTCCGGCTGGGCCAGCGTCGCGACCTGGCCGGGGCGCGGCCTTGCCGCCTCGCTGCACGTCCGCCTCTCACGCCCGCGCGACCGCGCCGCGCCGGTGACGCTGACCGTGGGCGAGCGGCGCTTCGAACTGGTCGCCAACGGCCTGGACGCCTGGGCCGCCGACGCCCCCAGCGACCGCGCCATCGTCGCCGCGCTCCGCTCCGCCCGCAGCATGAGCGTCGAGGCCGTCGCCACAGGCGGCCGCCCCTTCGCCGACGTCTACCCCCTCCCCGGCGCCGCCACCGCCATCGACGCGGCGACGCTGGCGTGTGCCAGGGTCGGTGCTGGAGCCAGCAGGGCGGGATAGAAATCCGGCCGGTTTGCCGCTATATGCCCGCGATGCTCGACAGCGTTGCCCCGCCCATGCCCATTCCGGGCCATATCGATCCCGTGCCCGTTCCCCGCGCGCCGTCGCTGCGTGCCGACGGGCGGATCGACCTTATCGGCCTTGGCAAGGACGCGCTGCGCGAGACGTTGCTGGAGGCCGGGATGGAGCCGCGCCAGGCGAAGCTGCGTGCCAAGCAGATCTGGCACTGGCTCTACAATCGCGGCGCGACCGAATTCGCGCAGATGACTGATATCGCCAAGGCGCAGCACCCGTGGCTGGAGCAGCGCTTCGTCATCGGCCGGCCGGAGGTGGTCGAGGCGCAGGTGTCGACCGACGGCACGCGCAAGTGGCTGCTGCGCTCGCCCGACGGGCAGGATTACGAGGCGGTGTTCATCCCCGACGCCGATCGCGGCACGCTGTGCGTGTCGAGCCAGGTCGGCTGCACGCTCAACTGCCGCTTCTGCCACACCGGCACGATGCGCCTCGTCCGCAACCTGACCGCGGGCGAGATCGTCGGCCAGGTGATGCTGGCGCGCGATGCCCTGGGCGAATGGCCGAGCCAGCCCGAGGGGCGCATGCTCACCAACATCGTGATGATGGGCATGGGCGAGCCGCTCTACAATTTCGACCATGTGCGCGATGCGTTGAAACTGGTGATGGACGGCGACGGCCTGGCGCTCTCCAAGCGGCGCATCACGCTGTCGACCAGCGGCGTCGTGCCGATGATGGCGCGCGCGGGCGAAGAGATCGGGGTCAACCTCGCGGTGTCGCTGCATGCCGTCACCAAGGAGGTGCGCGACGAGATCGTCCCCCTCAACAAGAAATACGGCATCGAGGAGCTGTTGCAGGCCTGCGCCGACTATCCGGGCGCCAACAACGCGCGGCGCATCACGTTCGAATATGTGATGCTGAAGGACAAGAACGATTCGGACGAGGAGGCGCACGAGCTCGTCCGGCTGCTGCGCAAGTACAAGCTGCCCGCCAAGGTCAATCTGATCCCGTTCAACCCCTGGCCGGGCGCGCCCTACGACACCTCGACGCCGGAGCGGGTGCGGCGGTTCAGCGACATCATCTTCGAAGGCGGCATCTCGGCGCCGGTGCGCACCCCGCGCGGCCGCGACATCGACGCCGCCTGCGGGCAGCTCAAGACCGCTGCCGAAAAGAAGAGCCGCGCGCAGATGGATCGCGAAGCTGCCGAAAAGATGGCCGCGCTTGGCTGATCGCGTCTCGTGACGGACTGGGCGGCGCTCGCGCTCGCCGCGGGCGCGGGCGTGCTCGGCGGGGGGATGAATGCGCTGGCGGGCGGCGGATCGTTCGCGACGATGCCGACGCTGATCGCATTGGGCCTGCCCTCCACCGTCGCCAATGCGACCAGCAACGTCGCGGTGCAGCCCGGCGCGGTGGCGAGCGCCTGGGCCTATCGCGGCGGGCTTGCCCCGATCGGCGGCGTCTCGGTGCGGGCGCTGTCCGCGATCACCTTCACCGGCGGGCTGGCCGGCAGCCTGCTGCTGGCGTGGACGCCGGCGCGTGCGTTCGACGTGATCGTGCCCTGGCTGCTGCTCGCCGCGACGATCGCCATCGCGCTCGGCCGGCATGCATCGGACTGGCTGAGCACGCGCTTTGCCGCCGGACCGCGCTCGATCGCGGCGGGCCAGGCGCTGCTCGGCATCTACGGCGGCTATTTTGGTGGCGGCATCGGCATGATGCTGACCGCTCTGTGGGGCCTCTTGACCGGCGCGTCGCCGGCGTCGCTCGCCGCGCCGCGGACGCTGATGCTGGCGGTGGCGAACAGCGCGGCGACGATCGTGTTCGTCATGTCGGGCATGGTCGCCTGGGCGCTCTGCCTGCCGATGATGGCGGGATCGATCGTCGGCGGCTGGCTCGGCGCGCTGGTCGGGCGGCGGCTGCCCGCCGGGGTCATCCGCGGGTGGACGCTGCTGGTGACGGTGGTGACGACGATCGTGTTCTTCTGGCGGGCGTACGGGTGACACGCCGCACAACCACCGTTCGTGCTCAGCCTGTCGAAGCACGGTGAAACCCACGCCCTTCGACAAGCTCAAGGCAAACGGAGGGAAACCCCTTATCCCGGCCGCCGCATCCGAAACAGGTCGCCCTCGCCAATCTCGAAATAATCCGCCGGGCCGCCGCCGCGCAGGATCGGGCGGGCGCGGGCGGTCTGATAGACGCCGCCGTCCAGCATGGCGGTGTCGATGTGGATGCCGAGCGCCTCGCCGATCACCAGCCATTGGTCGAGGTCGCGCCCCTCGCGGGTCTTGAGGCGGATCAGCTGGGTCAGCTTGCATTCGAACGCCACCGGGCTAGCCGCGACCCGCTCGGGCCGGACCAGCCGCGAGGGCGCCGTCGCGAGGCCGGCGAGGTCGAATTCGTCGACCTCGGCGCCCACCGTGGCGGAGGTCGCGTTCATCGCCTCGGCGAGGTCGCGCGTCGCGAGGTTCCAGACGAACTCACCCGTCGCGGCGATATTGGCGACGCTGTCCTTCCACCCCATCGACGAAAAGCCGATCAGCGGCGGCGCGTAGTTGAGCAGGTTGAAGAAGCTGTAGGGCGCGATGTTGCGCACGCCCGTCGCCGACACGCTGCTGATCCAGCCGATCGGCCGCGGCGCGACCATCGCGTTGAGCGGATCGTGCCGCAGGCGGTGGCCGGCGTGCGGTTCGTAGAAATGCCATTCGGTCATGGCCATGTTCCTGCTACATCCGGGCTATGAACCCAAGCCCCGGCACCTCCGTCTACCGTCACGCACTGGCGACGCGCCTGTGGCATTGGGTCAATGCCGTCGCGGTGTTCGTGCTAATCGGCAGCGGCCTCGGCATCTCCAACGCGCATCCGCGCCTCTATTGGGGGCACTACGGCGCGAACTTCGATCATGCCTGGGCGCAGCTGCCGCGGTTTCCGGCGTGGATCACGATTCCCGCGAACTACAATCTGGCGCTGTCGCGGCGTTGGCACCTGTTCTTCGCCCTGGTGCTCGCCTTCGGCCTGCTCGCCTTTCTGATCGCGAGCCTCGTCAATCGCCACGTCAGGCGGCTGCGGCTGACCCGCGCCGACGTCAGCGCCCGCCATCTGGCGGAGGACGTGCGCGATCACTGGAACTTCCGCTTCCACGACCCCGACGATCCCGGCGCCTACAACAGCTTGCAGAAGTGGAGCTACATCCTCGTCCTGTTCGTCATGCTGCCGGTGATGATCTTCACCGGCCTTGCACTTTCACCCGGTATGGATGCGGCATGGCCGTGGCTGCTGGAGATCTTCGGCGGGCGGCAATCGGCGCGGTCGATCCACTTCATCACCTGCGCCGCATTGGGCGGCTTTGTGGTGATCCATCTCGCGCTCGTCATCCTAGCGGGGGCGGTTAACGAGGTCCGCTCGATGCTGACCGGCCGCTGGCGGGAGCCGCGCGCATGATCCTGCCCCGCCGCTCCCTGCTCGCCGGCGGTGCCGGCCTGCTGCTCGCCGGCTGCGACAAGGTGGTCGCCAACCCGCAGGCACGCAAGATCCTGTTCGCGGGCGAGGATATGCACATGGGGCTCCAGCGCGCGCTGCTCGACCGCGGCGCGCTCGCCCCCGAATTCACCCGCGAACAGATGTCGCCGATCTTCCGCGCCAACGGCACGCGCGATCCCGGCACGCCCGCCTATGCCGCGATGGTGGCGGACGGCTTCGCCAGCTATCGCCTGACGGTCGACGGCCTCGTCGACCGGCCGCTGTCGCTGAGCCTCGCCCAGCTTGCCGCGATGCCCGCGCGCTCGCAGATCACCCGCCACGACTGCGTCGAGGGGTGGAGCGCGATCGGCCAGTGGCAGGGGCCGATGCTGGGCACGGTGCTGCATGCGGCGGGCATGCGGCGTTCGGCGCGCTACGTCGTCTTCACCTGCGCCGACCTCTACAATGGCCAGCCTTATTACGAATCGATCGATACGGTCGACGCCTTCCACCCGCAGACCATCCTGGCGCTCAAGATGAACGGCGCGCGCCTCACCGTGCCGCATGGTGCGCCGGTGCGGCTGCGCGTCGAGCGCCAGCTGGGCTACAAACATGCCAAATACGTCACCGGCATCCGCGCCGTCGCCGATCTTGCCGCCATCGGCCGGGGGAAAGGCGGCTATTGGGAAGACGTTGTCGATTACGATTGGTATGCCGGCATCTAGGTGATTAGAGCGTCGCCATGGCGCTGATCGATATGTTCCTCAGCCGCGCCGTGAAGCGTGGCCAACTGACCCTCCACCGTCCCGGCAAGCCGCCCGCGACCTTCGGCACGCCCGATCCCGCATACGGCCATATCACCATCCGCTTCGCCGACCGCGGCGTCGCCGCACGTATCGTCCGCAACCCGGCACTGGCGGCGGGCGAGATGTACATGGACGGGCGGCTGACCGTCGACGACGACGACATCATGGGCCTCGTGCGCCTGATGAAGCGCAACAACGCGTTCGAGCGCGGCCAGAATGCGCTCAAGCCCTCCGCCTTCGTGCGCGGCCTCGGCGCAGTGAAGCACCGGCTCGACCGGATCAACATGGAGCGCCGTTCGAAGAAGAACGTCGCGCACCATTACGACCTGTCGGCGCGGCTCTACGACCTGTTCCTCGACGCCGACAAGCAATACAGCTGCGCCTATTACACCGATCCCGACAATGCGCTCGAACAGGCGCAGTCGGACAAGCTTGCGCATATCGCCGCCAAGCTGGCGATCCGGCCGGGGATGCGCATCCTCGACATTGGCTGCGGCTGGGGCGGGATGGCGCTATACCTGAACAAGCATTTCGGCTGCGAGGTGCTGGGCGTCACGCTGTCGGAAGAACAGCTCAAGATCGCGCGCGAACGCGCGGCCGCGGCAGGTGTCGCCGACCGGGTGAAGTTCGAGTTGATCGACTATCGCCGGGTGGAGGGCCGTTTCGACCGCATCGTCTCGGTCGGCATGTTCGAGCACGTCGGGCCGCCGCAATACCGCACCTTCTTCCGCAAATGCCGCGACCTGCTGACCGACGACGGCGTGATGCTGCTGCACACGATCGGCCGGTTGGGGCCGCCGAGCGTCACCGACGACTGGACGACCAAATATATCTTCCCCGGCGGCTACAATCCCGCGCTGTCGGAGACGATTGCGGCGTTCGAGGGCCTGCGGCTGTTCCTCACCGACGTCGAGGTGCTGCGGCTCCATTACGCCTATACGCTGCACGAATGGTATCGCCGCACGCTGGCCGCGAAGGATGCGATCATCGCGCTCTACGACGAGCGCTTCTACCGGATGTGGACCTTCTACCTCGCCGGCGCCGCCAACGCGTTCGAGAATGGCGGGCTGGTCAATTTCCAGATCCAGTTCAGCCGCAGCCGCACCGAACTGCCGATCACCCGCGATTACATGATCGACGGCGAGCGGGCGCTCAGGGGGCGGTAGGGCGTCGCCCTCCGTCCCCTTCAACCGTCATCCCCGCGCAGGCGGGGATCCATAATCACGACGGCTGGAGATGGAGCCGATAGTCCTGCGGCTATGGATCCCCGCCTGCGCGGGATGACTACGGTTAGGGTCAGGACGTAACGACCGGCACTTACCGCCCCTTCGGCGCGCCGGCACCCGCCGGCGGGCCGACCACGGCGGCACGGGCGGCGGCGCGTTCCTCCAGGCTGACGACGCCGTCATGGTTGGTATCGTAGCGCGAGGCGAGCGCGCGGAAGAGGCCCTGCATCTCGACCGGCGAGACCTTGCCGTCGTGATTGGCGTCGGCGGTGTTGAAGAAGGCGCCGGCGATCGCCTTGGCCTTGCCCGGCGCCATCTTCTGCTTGCCGACGTCCATCCGGTCGACGCGCGCCTCCACCTCCGCACGGCTGAGGAAACCGTCGTGATTGAGGTCGGACTTATCGAATTCCGCGCGCAGCTTGGGGTCCACCTTGTCCGCGGCGAGGGCGGGCGTGGCGAGCAGGAACAGCGGCAACAGGGCAAGCGAGGGGCGGACCATGACGTCTCCGATGGATCGATGTGCGGGTGGTGGTAAAGCTGCCCCCCTAAACCCGCGGTGAACGCAGACGTTGCGCCTCGCGCCGCAGCGGCCTAGTGGCGCGGCCATTCCCCCTTGTTCAAGGATGCTGCCGTGGCCGATCAGATCAACCGTGTCGTTCTCGCCTATTCGGGCGGGCTGGATACGAGCGTGATCCTGAAATGGCTGCAACAGACGTACAATTGCGAAGTGGTGACCTTCACCGCCGACCTGGGCCAGGGCGAGGAGCTGGAGCCCGCGCGCAAGAAGGCGGAGATGGCGGGCGTCAAGCCGGAGCATATCTTCATCGACGACCTGCGCGAGGAATTCGTGCGCGATTACGTCTTCCCGATGATGCGTTCCAACGCGCTGTACGAGGGGCTGTACCTGCTCGGCACCTCGATCGCGCGGCCGCTGATCGCCAAGCGGCAGATCGAGATCGCCAAAATGATCGGCGCCGACGCGGTCAGCCACGGCGCGACCGGCAAGGGCAACGACCAGGTCCGTTTCGAGCTCGGCTATTACGCGCTGAACCCGGACATCAAGGTCATCGCCCCGTGGCGCGAATGGGACCTCACCAGCCGCACCCGGCTGATCGAATTCGCGGAACAGCACCAGATCCCGGTCGCCAAGGACAAGCGGGGCGAATCGCCCTTCTCGACCGATGCCAACCTTCTCCACACCTCGTCGGAGGGCAAGGTGCTGGAGGACCCGTGGCAGGAGGTGCCGGATTACGTCTACAGCCGCACCGTCAACCCGGAGGATGCGCCCGACCAGCCGGAATATATCACGATCGACTTCGAGCGTGGTGACGGCGTCGCGCTGAACGGCGAGGCGACCAGCCCGGCGACGCTGCTGACCAAGCTCAACGAACTCGGCCGTCGCCACGGCATCGGCCGGCTCGACCTCGTCGAGAACCGCTTCGTCGGCATGAAGAGCCGCGGCATGTATGAAACGCCGGGCGGCACCATCTATCACCTCGCGCATCGCGGCATCGAGCAGATCACGCTCGACCGCGGCGCCGCGCACCTCAAGGACGAGCTGGCACCGCGCTATGCCGAGCTGATCTACAACGGCTTCTGGTTCAGCCCCGAGCGCGAGATGTTGCAGGCGGCGATCGACCACAGTCAGGCGAACGTCTCCGGCACCGTCCGCCTCAAGCTCTACAAGGGCGGCGTATACGTGGTCGGCCGCAAGTCGCCCAACAGCCTGTATTCGGAAAAGGTCGTGACCTTCGAGGACGATCAGGGCGCCTACGACCAGCGCGACGCGGCGGGCTTCATCAAGTTGAACGCGTTGCGCCTGCGCCTGCTCGGCCGGCGCGACTGACGCGACGTTCCGCTCTGTTTCATTCCTCGCCTCTCGCAGAGGGACGAGGGGCAAAGGGCCGAGCGGCATGTCGCCGCACCCTAACGGCGCCTTAATTACGATCGGGTAGGAGGCGGGCGATGGCCGCCCGTCTCCGCCACGATGCGCTCGCAGCGCTGACGCTCGCGCTGGTGCTGAGCATCGTCTGGACGTGGCGCGACTGGACGCAGCTGTCGCTGCTGCATCTGCCCGATACCGACGATGCGATGCGGCTCCAGCAGATTCGCGACTGGCTGGGTGGCCAGCGCTGGAGCGACCTGACCCAGCATCGACTCGGGCCACCGCCGGGACTGCCCATGCACTGGAGCCGGCTGGTCGATCTGGGGCCGGGGGCGATCATCGCGCTGCTGACGCCCGGTGTGGGCACATCGGCGGCGGAACTGACCGCGGTGCTGCTCTGGCCGGCTTTGCTCTTTGCCGTCGCGCTGCTGCTGGTCGCGCGGATCACGCATCGGCTTGCCGCGTCCGAGGCGGCACGCACCGCGATGATCGTCGCGGCCCTCGCCTATCCGGCGACGAGCGTGTTCCTGCCGGGGCGGATCGATCATCACAACGTGCAGGTCGTGCTGCTGCTCGCCGCGACGCTGGCCGTGCTGCGCGGCGGTGGCCGCGGCATGGCGCTGGCGGGCGTGTGCGTCGGCACCAGCCTGATCGTCGGGCTGGAGACGATGCCCGCGCTGGCGATCCTGAGCGCGATGGTCGCTGCGCAATGGATCGCGAGCGGCGAGCGACACACCCTGCCCGCCTTCGCCGCCGGCCTTGCCGTCATGCTGGGGATCGGACGGGCGACCTTTGCAAGTGCGGGGTTCGACTATCCCGCCTGCGACGGATTCACGTCCGCCGCCTTCGGCACGGCGATGGCAGCGGTCGCGGCGGCAGGCACGATCGGGTTTGCCGGCTATCGGATCACCGGGCGGGCAGCGCGCGGCATCCTTGCCGCCGCGGTCGGCGTGCCGGTCGTCACGGCGGCCTTGCTGCATGCGCCGCAATGCCTGTCGCCTTACGGGGCGGTCACGCCGGTGCTCGACGCACTCTGGCTGTCGCATGTCGAGGAAGCGCAATCGGTCCTGACCGCGGCACCGGCGACGGCGATCGGCTACCTCGGCCTTGCCGTCATCGGCTTGCCGGCGACGCTGTACCGGGTGCGACGGCAGCCCGATGCCGGCTGGGGGATCGTCACCCTGCTGCTCGCCGCGACGCTGGCCATCGCCCTCGTCCAGCTGCGCGGCGCCTATGCCGCGGCGATGCTGGCGGCGCCGGGCCTGGCCACGATGATCGGAGAGGCGCGACGCCGGGGCGGCTGGCAGGTGGCGGCCGCGTGGCTCGCCTCGGCCGGCATGCTCTATCCGCTGGCGGCCGACGCGCTGACGCCGCGGGGCGGCACCACCGTATCCGGCGACGCCATCCGCGGCGATTGCGCCTCGGCGGCGGCGATGCGCGCGCTGCGGACGCTGGCGCCGGGAACGGTGCTGGCCCCGATCGATGCGGGATCGTGGGTGCTGGCGGCAACGCCGCACCGCGTCGTCGCCGCGCCCTACCACCGCAACACCGCCGGCAATCTCGTCCCCTTCCGCTTCTACGCCGCATCGCCTGCCGTGGCAGCGGGGATCGCGGACCGATGGCACGTCGATTACGTGATGGCCTGCGCCGGCCTGCCCGGTGCGGCCGATCCGCGCAGCATCGCGGCCTCGCTCGGCCGCAACCCGCACGACCGGGCACCGGCGAGCTTCGTCGCGGTCGCGGTTGCGACGGATGGAGCGACAATCTTTGCGCGAGACCGCTTGTCGTCGGGCGCCCCCAGCCCCTAAGGCAAGGGGATGCAGGGGCATAAGCTGCACTGGTGGCAAACACGGTGGTTCGTGGTCGCGGTGGTGATCGCGACGATGATCCCGTTGCTGTGGCCGGACATCCCGCCGCTGGTCGACCTGCCGGGTCACATGGGGCGCTATCGCGTCCAGCTGGATGGCGCGGCCTATCCCTGGCTTGCCGACTGGTACGATTTCCGCTGGCAGATGATCGGCAACCTCGGCGTCGACCTGTTGATCGAGCCGCTGGCGCCGATCTTCGGCCTGGAACTGGCGGTCAAGCTGATCGTGATGGCGATCCCCGCCCTCATCGTGTCGGGGCTGCTGTGGATCGCGCGCGAGGTGCATGGCCGCATCCCGGCGACCGCGCTCTTCGCGCTGCCGCTCGCCTATAGCTATCCGTTCCAGTTCGGCTTCGTGAACTTCGCGCTGTCGATGGCGCTGGCGCTCAACCTGTTCGCATTGTGGCTGCGGATGGGGCGGCTCGGCAGCGTCCGGCTGCGCGCCGTGCTGTTCGTGCCGCTGTCCTGCGCCCTGTGGATCTGCCACACCTTCGGCTGGGGCGTGCTCGGCATCCTCGCCTTCTCCGCCGAGATGATCCGCCAGCACGACCTCAGGAAGGACCGCAAGAGCGGCCACTGGCTGGAAAGCTGGGTGCGCGCCGGCATCGGCTGCCTGCCGCTCGCCCTGCCTTTTGCCATGATGGTCCTGTGGCGCTCGGGCGACCATGTCACCGGCAACACGATGGACTGGTTCAACTGGCGCGCCAAGGTCGGCTGGGTCATCATGGTGCTGCGCGATCGCTGGATGGCGTTCGACCTCGCGTCCGTCACCGTGCTGTTCGTCATCCTGCTGAAGGGCGTACGCGACGATCGCGTCGAATATTCGCGCAATCTGCTGCTGTCCGCGCTCTTCCTCACCGCCATCTACCTCCTCCTGCCCAGGATCGTCTTCGGTTCGGCCTATGCCGACATGCGGCTCGCGCCCTTCGCGCTCGCCATCGCGCTGATCGCGCTGCGGCCGAAGCGGGGGCTGTCGTTCCGCGGCGCCTCGACGCTGGCGGCGCTGGGCCTCGCCTTTTTCGGCGTGCGGCTGGCCGCGACCACGGTCAGCTATTGGCAGTTCGACCGCGATTACGACCGCGCGCTGACCGCGCTCGACCATGTGCCGCGGGGTGCGCGGCTGCTGACGATGGTCGGCCGCACCTGTCAGGACGCATGGCTCTATTCGCGGCTGGAGCATGCCGCCGGCCTCGCGCTCGAACGCCGCATCGCTTATGCCAACGATCAATGGTCGATGGCCGGCGGGCAGCTGCTGACGGTGCGCTACACCCCCGCCGGCCGCTTCGCGCACGATCCCTCGCAGCTGGTCACCGACCGGCGCTGCCGCGGCGAATGGTGGCGCCCGCTCAGGGTGTCCCTCGCCTATCTGCCGCGCCAGGCGTTCGATTACGTGTTGCTCATCAACCCGCCGCCGGTCGGCGCGGAGTTCCTCACCGGCCTGACGCCGATCTGGCGCAGCGGCGACGACGTGCTGTACCGGATCGACGACCGGACGCCGCCGGCGGTGACGCTCGACCCGTCGCTGCTGCCGCCGCGGCGGGTGGCTATTCGCCTCCCCCGCTTTTCCTGAACGGCGCCAGTTCGGCGAGGTAGGCGTGTTCCTCGCTGACCGCCTCGCGCTCGCGCACCAGGAAGTCGGCGACGGCGCGGCGAAAGCCGGCATCGGGCAGGTAATGCGCCGACCAGGTCGGCACCGGCACATAGCCGCGCGCCAGCTTGTGCTCGCCCTGCGCGCCGGCCTCCACCGTCTTGAGGCCACGTGCGATGGCGGCGTCGATCGCCTGGTAATAGCATAGCTCGAAATGGAGGAACGGCACCTCTTCGGTGCAGCCCCAATACCGCCCGTAGAGCGTCTCCGCCCCGATCAGGTTGAGCGCCCCCGCGATCGGCCGCCCCTCGCGCTCAGCGAGGATCAGCAGCACCTTGTCCCCCATCGCCTCGCCCAGCATCGGGAAGAAGCCCCGCGTCAGATACGGCCGGCCCCATTTGCGGCTGCCGGTATCCTGATAGAAGGTCCAGAAGGCGTCCCAATGGTCATCGCGGATCTCTGCGCCGGACAGGTGACGGATGGTCAGCCCCTCGACGGCGGCGGCGCGTTCCTTGCGGATCGCCTTGCGCTTGCGGCTGGCGAGCGCGGCGAGGAAATCGTCGAAGCTCGCATAGCCCTGGTTGGCCCAATGGAATTGCGTCCCCTCGCGAATCAGCCAGCCCGCCTGTTCGAACAGCGGCACCTGATCGGGCGCGACGAAGGTCGCATGCGCGGAGGACAGGCCATGCTGATCGGTCACCGCCTCCAGCGCGGCGATCAGCGCCGGCGCGGCGGCAGAATCGCGCAGCAGCAGCCGCGGACCCGGCACCGGGCTGAACGGCGCGGCGACCTGGAGCTTGGGGTAATAACTGCCGCCGGCCCGCTCCCACGCGTCCGCCCAGGCGTGGTCGAAGACGTATTCGCCCTGGCTGTGGCTCTTGGCATAGGCCGGCGCGATGGCGGCCGGACGGCCGTCGGCGCCATCGACGACGATCGGGATCGGCTGCCATCCGGAGCGCCCGCCGGTGCTGCCCGATTCCTCCAGCGCGGCGAGGAAGGCGTGGCTGACGAAGGGATTGGCAGTGCCGGCGCAGGCATCCCATTGGTCGGCGGGGATGGCACGAACGCCATCGACGAGGCGGGCGGCGACGGGGGTAGAGGTCATCGCCGCCGATATAGGCACACCGCGGGCGTTTGCGGAGGGCTCAAGACGGGGTTCGCGCAGAGGCGCTCAGCGCGCCTCAGGCGAGTTCGATGATCGCATCGACCTCCACCGCCGCGCCGAGCGGCAGCACCGGCACGCCGACCGCGCTGCGTGCATGCTTGCCCGCATCGCCGAACAGCGCGACCATCAGTTCGGACGCGCCGTTGGCGACCTTCGGCTGGTCGGTGAAATCGCCGTGGCTGTTGACGAACACGCCCAGCTTCACGATCCGCTTGATCCGCGACAGGTCGCCGCCGAGATGCTTCTTGACCTGCGCGACGATCATCAGGCCACACAGCCGCGCCGCCTCCTGCCCGTCTTCCAGCGACACGCCGTCGCCCAGCCGCCCGGTGACCAGCTGACCGTCCTTGAAGGGCAGCTGCCCCGACAGGTGCAGCATCCCGCCCGCCTCGACCACCGGCACATAGGCCGCGACGGGCGCCGCCGCCTCCGGCAGGGTCAGGCCGAGTTCCTCGAGCTTGCGGTCGACATGCGTGGTCATGGACAGTCCTTCTGGATGATGACGGCGCTGTAGAGCATCCCCCGCCCCGCGCAAACCGGGTGCAATGCTTATCCCGCCGCGGCGACGCCGCCCGCGAAGCGCGCCTCGATCCAGTCCGCCGCCTCGCGCCAGTCGTCGATCCGCGCATGCGCGTGCGGAGCCTTGGGCACGCTCGGCGCCAGCGAGGGTTCGGACACCATGTGCAGGCGGTGGACGCCGGGCGCATGGCGCGCGACCGATTCGTGGTGAACGGCCAGGTCGTCGACGAACACCGTCACCGGATCGCCGTGCTCCGCCACCAGCCGGGCGACCGGTTCGCCCTTGCCGCCCTGGTTGCATTCGACGCGATGCCGGATGCCGAAGCGGGCCAGTTGCTCGATTCGGGCGGTCCGGCATGCGTCGGTCAGGTTGGTGAGGATCACGATGTCGGCGCGTTCGGCGAGTCGCGCCAGCGCCTCGGCGGCGTGCGGCACCAGCGTCTGCCGGTGCATCTCGCCCGGGAAGAAGCCGCCGAGCATCGCCCACATCTGTTCGCGCGTCGGCACCTCGCCGGTATCGCGGTGGCGCATGGAATTGGCGAAATCGGCGCCGTCGGGGGTGAAATCGATCGCGTGCGTCTCACCCAGCCAGGCGCCGAAATGCGTCACCATGTGCAGCAGCACTTCATCGCAATCGGAAATCAGCAGCGGCTTCATCGGGCCTCCAGGGTCTGGCGGGCGCGCGGCAGCGCCTCGGGGGGAACGCCCAGCGCATCGGCGCAGGCGATAAGATCGGGTTCGTACGATTCGAGATAGCCGATCACTGCGGCCAGCACCGCCGGTTCGGCGGCGCGGGCGCGCAGGTCGTCGGGGTAGAGGCCGGTGACGGCGATCAGCCGGTCGGCCCGCGCCGGCTCGGCCAGCGTCCACACCAGCGCATGCAGCGCCAGCGTTTCCGGATCGGGGATGTTTGTATCGCGCGCGCGCATTGCCTATCGTCCCTGCAATCGGAAAAGGATCGGTGACGCACGTGGCGAAACGGGTGCTCGTTGTCGAGGACAACGAACTCAATCTGAAGCTGTTCTGCGACCTGCTGCGCGCCCACGATTTCGTGGCGGAGCCGGTGCGCGACGGGCGCGAGGCGGTGGCGCGGGCGCGTGAATTCCGCCCCGACCTCATCATCATGGACATCCAGATGCCGCACGTCACCGGCTATGAGCTGATCCTCGAACTGATGGCGGACGACGACTTGCGGACCATCCCGGTCATGGCGGTGACCGCCTATGCGGGCCGCGACGACGAGGAGCGCATCCGCGCGGCGGGCGCGCGATCCTATGTGTCGAAGCCGATCAGCCTTGCCCGCTTCATGGACGCGGTGACCGCGCTGCTCTGACCCGGAAAACGAAAGACGCCCTGCCGAGCGATGAAGCTCCGACAGGGCGCCGCGCGCTCCCAGACCCCTGCCCCCCGAGAGAGGCTGAGTGCTGCAAGCGGAATTCATAACGCAGGTTGGCCGCGGCTGGTTCCGGACGACCGGCACCACCGATCGCCGGCGACCCGCATCCGATGGATCACGATGGGTCGCGATGCGTCCGAACGCACCGTTCGACGCCACAAAAACCAAGGGCGGCATCCTCCGCGAGGAGGATACCGCCCTTGATCCGTAGTGACGCGATACAGGGCGACCGGGGGAATCCGGCCGCCGAAATCTGCTATGACGCGCGAACATGAACGCAATATGGCCGAACCTAGCCCGGCCCAAGGCAGATCACGCAGCGCCTTGCGATGCCACGCGCGCACGCGAAGAGCCGCCGGCGCGGAGTGCACCAGCGGCTCTGCGTAAAGCCCTGCAGACGCGGCGCTGGTCGCGCCGCCGCCCTGCTTACTTGATCTTGGCTTCCTTGAACTCGACGTGCTTGCGCACGACCGGGTCGTACTTGCTGAAGCTCAGCTTCTCGGTCTTCGTGCGCGGGTTCTTCTTGGTGACGTAGAAGAAGCCGGTGTCGGCGGTGCTGACGAGCTTGATCTTGACGGTAGTCGGCTTGGCCATGAGCCCTAATCCTGAAAACAAGGAGAGCGGCAGCACCAACGCCGCCGCTCGATCAGTCGCGGCGCATGGGGCAGCATCGCCGGAAAGTCAACCGCGCGTTGCCCCACAGCGGGTTCTTAACCGCCCCCTTACCACTGTCGGCGCAGGCTGAACCTCGGGAAAACACATGGAGGGGGTAATGACGGGCAGTCTGGAGGGAGACGGTGAAGGGCTGGCGGCGGTACGCGCCGACCTGACGGCGCGAATCGCGGCGATCGACGTGCGGGCGCCCTATGCCTGTGCCCGCGACCTCAAGCCCGATATCAACCAGATCCGCCTGATCGCCCATCGCGCCGGCCTGAACCCGGCGGTCACCGTCGCGCACTTCGTCGATTCGGCGCTGTCGCGCGGCGAACATGGCGCGCTGGTGCATGGCTGGCTGCGGGTGCTCGGCGATGCGGTGGCATGCGAGCGGCAGGACGTGCGCGCCTGCGACGCCTTCGCCGCCGCCTGTTCGGTACGGCTGTCCGGCTGATGGTGCCCGGCTGATGGATGCCCTGATGGCGGCGCTGCTCGCCGCTGCGCTGGCGCAGATCGGCGATCGGCCCGCATGGCTCGCCGCGATCCTGGCCGACCGCTACCGGGCGCCGGGCGTGGTGATCGCGGGCGCTGCCGTCGCCATCCTCGGTGCAGGCCTGGCGGCGGCCGCAGCCGGGGCCTTGATCGCGCCGCGCATGACGCCGGAGGCCAAGCAGCTGTTCCTCGCGCTGGCGCTGCTGTTCCAGGGCGGCGGCGCCTGGTTTCCGGTGAAGGCACCCGACCGGCTCGATCGCTGGCGCATCGGCGCCCTGCTGACCAGCCTTGTCGGCCTGTTCATCCTCGCGTTCGGTGACGGCGTGCAGTTCATCGTGATGGCACTCGCCGCACGCGCGACGTTGCCGTGGCTCGCCGCCGTGGGTGCGATGCTGGGATCGCTCGCCGTGATCGTCCCCGCCGCCGTGCTGGGCGAGGCGGGCTGGACCGCGCTGCCGCTCGTCGTCGCCCGGCGCATCATCGGCACGCTGTTCGTCATCGCCGCACTGTGGCTGGGCCTCGGCGCGATCGGCCTCGTGTAACCCTCACTCAATCCATGTGAACCGCAAATGCCCGCTGGAAAGGGAGCGTTTCCGCCATCGGATCGTTCCCGCAACGAACCCATTCCAGGAGCAGACCGATGGCCGACATCAATCCGGCGCTCAGCACGCCGACCGACCTCAGCAACACGCGTTCGGTAGCGGACGCACTCAATGCGTCGCTGGCGGATTGCTATGCGCTGTACCTCAAGACCAAGAACTTCCACTGGCACGTCTCCGGCCCGCATTTCCGCGATTACCACCTGTTGCTCGACGATCAGGCGGCGCAGATCCTCGGCGTGACGGACGCGATCGCGGAGCGGGTGCGCAAGACCGGCAACACGACTCTGCGCTCGATCGGCGACATCAGCCGCCGCCAGTCGATCGCCGACAACGATCAGGATTTCGTCGACGCGCACGCGATGCTCGCCGAACTGCGCGAGGACAATCTCAAGCTGGTCGAGGGCTTCCGCGTGGTGAAGGACGCGGCCGAAGAGGCCAAGGACAATGCCACCAGCGGCATCGTCGATGAATGGACCGATCAGGCCGAGGAGCGTGCCTGGTTCCTGTTCGAGGCCAGCCGCAAGGGCTGACCGCTCTCCGCGGCGGACAACCCACTGGTACCGCCGCCCATCGTCTCATCCGCCAAAAAGGACCCGCCATGCTCAAGCTTGCCCTCACCTTCCTCATCATCGGCGTCGTGCTAGGCCTGCTCGGCTTCGGCGGCATCGGCGGCGCCTTCGTCGGCATCGCCAAGATCCTGTTCTTCATCGCGATCGCGCTGTTCCTGCTGTTCCTCGTCATCAGCCTGGTGGCCGGCAAGGCGGTCAAGGACGCGGTCGACTGACGTTTTACCGTGCCGGCGGCCGCATCAGGCCGCCGACGCGCACCAGCCAGATGTCCGGCGGCGCACCGACGCGCACCGGCAGCTCGCTGGTGCCGAGGCCGGCGGTGACGATCGTCACCCGGCCGGGATCGTGGACGATGCCGCAGCGGTAATGCGAATCGGTCACCTCCACCGGTGCGCCGATCAGCGGCAGCACCACCTGTCCGCAATGGGTATGCCCCGCCAGCAACAGCCGGGTGCGCGCCGGCAGCCGCCTGGCGATATCCGGCGAATGGGCGACCATCACGCCGGCGCCATCCAGCATCGCCAGCGCAGCGCGGGTCGGGGCGATCCGCTCGCGATGCGTCGCCGGATCGTCCAGCCCGCCGACGGCGAGTGGCCCGATCGCCTGGGCCCGGTTGACCAGCACCACGACACCGATCCGCCGCAGCATCGCGGCGAGCGGCGCAGGGTCCGTCCAGTGATCGTGATTGCCGAGCACCGCCACCACGCCCAGCGGCGCCCTCAACCGTGCCAGAGGCCGCTCCAGCAGCGGGATCGCGCGCTCCGCCTCGGCGACGCCCTCCCCCTCGACGAAGTCGCCGGCGATCACCACCAGATCGGGATGCAGCGCGTTCACCCTGGCGACGATCCGCGCGAGCCGCCCTTCGTCCATCGCCGCGCTTTCCATGTGGATGTCGCTCATCAGCGCGATGGTGATCGGCGGTTTTCCCGCGGGCCAGCCCGGCAGGTTCACCGCCGTTCTGCGGATCACCGGATCGGCACGAGCGCCGGCATAGCCCGTCAGCAGCACGGCACAGAGCAGCAGGACGAGCCCCAGCGCGACGAAAAGGAGACGGCGGATCACGCCGCCGCCCGTAGCGGGAGCGGAACGATCGCGCCATGCGTTTGGCAGCCATGCACGCCTTCGCCGCGCTTCTCGATTCGCTCATCTACACCCGCGGGCGTAACGCCAAGCTGAAGCTGATCGTCGACTACCTGCACGCGACGCCCGATCCCGACCGGGGCTGGGCGATGGCGGCGCTGACCGGGGATCTCGACCTGCCCGGCGTCAAGCCGGCGCAGATCCGCGCGCTGATCGAGGCGCGGGTCGATCCGGTGCTGTTCCGGATGAGCCGCGACTATGTCGGCGATACCGCGGAGACGGTGGCGCTGCTCTGGCCGGCGCCGGTCCCCGCGCCCGACGGCGGCCCGCTGTCGATCACCGCGGCGGTGGATGCCCTGCGCCACCTGTCGCGCTCGGATGCGCCGGCGGTGCTCGCCGGCATGCTCGACCGGCTGGATGCCGAGGAGCGATTCGCCCTGCTGAAGATGGCGACGGGCGCGCTACGGATCGGCGTCTCCGCGCGCCTCGCCAAGACGGCGCTCGCACAGGCCTTCGGCCTCGACGTCGATGCGGTGGAGGAGGTGTGGCACGGGCTCACCCCGCCCTATGCCAGCCTGTTTGCCTGGGCACAGGGCAAGGGCGCACAGCCGACGCCGGCCGACGTCCCCGTCTTTCGCCCATTCATGCTCGCGCACGGACTGGAGGATGCGCAGGTCGATCTCGCCGACTATGCCGCCGAATGGAAGTGGGACGGCATCCGCGTCCAGATCGTCCACGTCAACGGCCAGACGCGGCTCTACAGCCGCACCGGCGACGACGTGACCGCCAGCTTCCCCGATGTCGCCGCCGCCTTCGCCGAAGCCGGCGCGGTGGACGGCGAATTGCTGGTCAAGGGCGAGTTTCAGGGCGGCGCGCTGGACGAAGGCGGCGGTGCGGCAAGCTTCAACGCGCTCCAGCAGCGGCTGGGCCGCAAGGTGGTGAGCCAGAAGATGCTCGCCGATTATCCCGCCTTCGTCAGGCTCTACGATATCCTGTTCGACGGGGCGGAAGACCTGCGCGCGCTGCCGTGGGGCGAGCGGCGGGCGCGGCTGGAGGCGTTCGTCCCCCGCCTCGATCCCGACCGGTTCGATATCAGCCAGGTGATTGAGGCCGCCAGTTTCACCGAATTGGAGGCGATCCGTGCCGGCGCCCGCGACGCCGCGATCGAAGGCGTGATGCTCAAGCGGCGTGACAGCCCCTATGTCGGCGGTCGCCGTGCCGGCCTGTGGTACAAATGGAAGCGCGATCCGCTGACCGCGGATTGCGTGATGATGTATGCCCAGCGCGGCAACGGCCGCCGCTCGTCCTATTACAGCGACTATACCTTCGGCTGCTGGACTGAGGACGGCGAGCTGCTGCCCGTCGGCAAGGCCTATTCGGGGATCACCGACGAGGAATTGCGCATGCTCGATTCGTTCGTGCGCCGCCACACCCTCAACCGCTTCGGCCCGGTGCGCGAGGTGGAGAAGACGCTGGTGCTGGAGGTCGCCTTCGATTCGATCCACGCCTCCACCCGCCACAAATCCGGCGTGGCGATGCGCTTCCCGCGGATTGCCCGGATCAGGACGGACAAACCCGCCGCGGAAGCGGACCGGGTGGACACGTTGCGGCGGCTGGTGACGTAGCGGGGGCGCTTGCGTCGGCATTGGACGAACCTACGGTAGGTGCATGTCCAGCTACGCGCTCGCTTCCGTTATGATGATCGCGTCTGGATCGATCCATGCGATCGTCAATGCGATCATCAAGGGCAAGCGCTCCTCCGCGCCGGTGCCGGCCGGCTCGCGCACCACGGACATCATGGCGGCGCGCGGCGTCACCGACGGCACCAGCGCGATCGTTCTGCTCCCGTCGGTCGTGCTCGTGCCGTTGCCCGCGGGAGCATGGAATTGGCTGGCGATCAGCGCCTTCGTCCACATCGTCTATCTTTATGCGATGATCCGCACGTATGCGGTCGCCGACTTTTCCGCCGCCTATCCGATCCTGCGCGGCACGGCGCCACTCGTCACGGCGGCGGTGTCGATCGGGCTGCTTGGCGAGGCCGTCACGGCCGCGCAGATCGCCGGCATCGCGCTGATCGGCACGGCGATCTTCCTGCTGCTCGCCGGACGTCACCTTGATCGCGCGGCGTTCGGCTGGGCGGTCCTGACCGGAGTAATGACGGCTCTTTACACGGTCGCCGACGCGCATGGCGTGCGCGCCGCTCCCACGGCCGGCAGCTATATCGTGTGGGATTTCGTCGCGGTCGGGGGCCTGTCGGTGGTGATGTTCACGGCCCTGTCGCGCGGCCGCCTGCTCGGCGCGATGCGGCGGCAATGGCGCCCATGTGCCGCCGCCGGTGTCCTCTCGATCGTAACCTACGGCCTGGCGCTGAGCGCCTTGGCGATGGGACCGACCGCTCCTCTGGCAGCGCTACGCGAAACGGGCATGGTCACGGCACTGATGATCGCGGTCCTGGCACTCGGTGAACACGTGACCTGGCAACGCGCAGGCGCCGTCATCGGCATCGTCGCGGGCGCAGCGCTGGTGATCGTGCGCTGATCGGACCCACAACTCACCGCGCCCGGCCGACCTCGGCACCAAGCTTGATCTCGAACAGCGTCGGCCAGTATTTGCCCGTCACATACAGCCGATCATGCGCCGCATCATAGGCGATGCCGTTGGCGACCGCATCGGGATCGGGGTTGCCGATCTCGGCGAGGAGCGGCCGCACGTCGATCAGGCCGTCGACCCTGCCGGTCGCGGGGTCGATCCGTGCGATGAAGCCGCTCATCCACACGTTGGCGAGGATGCGACCGCGGACATATTCCAGTTCGTTGAGTTGCCGGAGCGGACGACCGTTCATCGTCACCGCGATGCGGCCGCGATCCGCGAAGGTCGCCGGATCCATCACCCGCAGCGTCGGCGTGCCGTCCGACAGGATGATCCGGTCGCCATCGGTCGTCATCCCCCAGCCCTCGCCCGCATATCGGAACGGCTTGCCGGTTCGGCTCAGGCCGGGGAGTGCCCAACGAAAGCCGATGCCCGTCTTCCACGTCACGCTGAGCAACTGGTTCTTCCAGCAGGCGATGCCCTCGCCGAACAGGTCGGGGGCGATTCGCGCTCGCGCGGCGACCTTGCCATCGGCCAGCGTCACGCGGCGGATGTCCGATGCGCCCTCCTTGCCCGTGCTCTCGTATAGGGCGCCGCCGCAGAATAGCAGCCCTTCGGTAAAGGCGCCCTTGTCGTGTGGTAGCCGGGCGACCACCGTCGCCGCATAGACCGGCACGCCCGCCATCGGCGCTTGCGCTGGCGTCGCGGCGCGCTGTCCCGCGGAGGCGGGCGCCTGCGGCAGGTCGGCCGTCACCGTGATCGCCGCCATCGCCATCGCCAGTCTCATCATGCCTGCGCCTCCTGTACCCGCCATTCGATCGCACGGCCGCGGATGAAACGCAAAAGGCCCGGCGCCGCTGCTGCGGAACCGGGCCCTTCGACTTAGCGAATCGGGATGATTACGATGCCGGCGACAGGTTCACCGCGGCATATTTGCCACGACGGTCGACCTCGATCTCGAACGACAGGCGGTCGCCCTCGTTGAGCGTCGGCATGCCGGCGCGCTCGACGGCCGAGATGTGCACAAACGCATCGGGCTGTCCGTCGTCACGCTGGATGAAGCCGAAGCCCTTCATGGCGTTGAAGAACTTGACCACGCCGGTCGCCTTTTCGCCGGTCAGCTGACGCTGCGGGCCACCGGCACCGCCGGCGCCGCCACGCGGGCCACGATCGCCGAAGCCACCTTCGCGCGGCTCGCGCGGCGCACGCTCGGTAACGGCCATCGGCTCGCCGTCGATCTTGAGCTCGGTTGCCGAGATACGGCCGCCGCGATCGACGAGCGTGAAGCCGAGCGGCTGCCCTTCGGCCAGCGCGCTGAGGCCCGCCTGCTCGACCGCCGAGATGTGCACGAACACGTCTTCGCCGCCGTCGTCGCGGACGACGAAGCCGAAGCCCTTCTGCGCGTTGAAGAACTTGACCACGCCGGTGCCTTCGCCGACCACCTGCGGGGGCATGCCGCGACCGCCGCCGAAGCCGCCGCCACCACCGCCGCCGCGGAAGCCGCCACCGCCGCCGAAGCCGCCGCGGTCACCGCCGCCGCCGAAGCCGCCGCCACCGAAACCACCACCGCCGAAGCCGCCACGGTCACCGCCGCCAAAGCCGCCGCCGCCGAAACCGCCGCCGCCGTAGCTGCTGCCGCCACCGAAATCGTCGCCGCCGAAACCGTCGCGCTTATCGCGACCACGTCCGCCACGGTTGCCGCGGCCACCTTTGTCGTAACTCATAACCCTGTTCGTCTTCCCGGTTCGCCCGCATCCAATCCGTTCGAAGAACCCGTGCGCCGGACGACGAACGCGAGCCCTCGGGCGCCAAACCTATTGCGCCTTGGGAGTCGTCATAGCGCACAAAACAAGTCCCCGCGAACAAATTCGTCGCAATCGAGTGTCGCTTCGCACCAATACATCTCCGACCGTGGCCGTAACGGCACAACCCATGTGTCTGTGCGCGCACCGAGGCACATGGAATCCCGCCGGATAGCGAAGCCGGGCGCGGCGATGCGCGCTTGCCCATTGAGCGCCGGGCGGTTGCGGCGTAGGGCCACGCCATGACCGTTCACTTCCATGAGGAAGACCTCCCCGCAGACGTCTTCGCCCCCGGTGCCTCAATCGCCGTGGATACCGAAACCATGGGCCTCATCACGCCCCGCGACCGCCTGTGCGTCGTGCAATTGTCGGACGGCGGCGCGGACGAGCACCTCGTCCGGTTCGGCCCCGACAGCGACTATGCCGCGCCCAATCTCAAGGCGGTGCTCGCCGACCCGGCGCGGGTGAAGCTCTATCACTACGGCCGGTTCGATATCGCGGCGCTTCAGCATTACCTGGGGATCGTCGCGGCGCCGGCCTATGATACCAAGATCGCCTCGCGGCTGGTGCGTACCTACACCGACCGGCACGGCCTCAAGGAGCTGGTGCGCGAACTGCTCGGGCAGGAATTGTCCAAGCAGCAGCAATCCTCGGATTGGGGTGCGCCCGAACTCAGCGACGCGCAGAAGGATTATGCCGCCAGCGACGTCCGCTTCCTCCACCGCCTGCAGGCCGAACTCGACCGGCGGCTGGCACGCGAGGGCCGCACCGCGCTGGCGCAGGCGTGCTTCGATTTCCTGCCGACCCGCGCGGCGCTCGATCTCGCCGGCTGGCCCGAGATCGATATCTTCGCGCACGCCTGACGTGGGCGCGGTCATCATCCCTCCCCGATCGGCGCGACAGCGCTGGGCGGCGCCCGGCAGCCGGCACGACCGGCTGATCGCGCTGCTCAACAGCGGCCTGCCGATCGCGATCGGCGTGCTGTTCGCCTTTCTGGTGATGGCGCCGCTGACCGCAGGCAGCGAAGTGTCCTTCGTCCTCGACAAGAACAAGGTCGAGGTCGCCAAGGAGCGGATGAAGCTGCAATCGGCCACCTATCGCGGCCAGGACGACAAGGGGCAGGCGTTCGCGCTCAACGCCGGATCGGCGGTGCAGCAGAGCAGCAGCGTGCCGATCGTCCAGATCAACGGCATGTCCGCCGACCTGCAATTGCAGGATGGGCCCGCCGTGCTGCGTGCGCAGCAGGGGCGCTACGATCTCAACAGCGAACAGATGACCGTGCCGGGGTCGATCACCTTCCGCGGCCCGGACGGCTACAGCCTCGACACCAGCAACGCCACCATCGACCTCAAGTCGAAGACGATGGACAGCCGCGGCAAGGTGACCGGCACCGTGACACAGGGGACGTTCAGCGCCAACCGGCTCAGCGCCAACCTCGACGACCGCACCGTGCGCCTCAGCGGCAATGCCCGCTTGCGGATCGTGCCGCGAGGGGCGAAATAGCGCGCCATGCGTGCCCTTCCCGCTCCCATCCTGACCGTAGCCCTGCTGCTCGCCGCCGCGCCCCTCGCGGCACAGACCGCCCACAATTCGAACGCACCGATCGATTTCGGCGCGGACAATATCGAATTGCAGGACAAGGCGAACCGCGCCGTGCTGTCCGGCAACGTGTCAGTGAAGCAGGCGGAGATGACGCTCAACGCCGCGCGGATGACCGTGACCTACACCGGCCAGGTCGTCGGCGGCAATCCGCAGGTGTCGCGCCTGGACGCGAGTGGCGGCGTCACCGTGCGCCGTCCGGATCAGACCGCGAAGAGCCAATATGCGATCTACGATCTCAACCGCCGGGTCATCACCATGCTCGGCGCGGTGACGCTGACGCAGGGCGGGAATACGGTGAACGGCGGCCGGCTGACCATCAACCTCGACACCGGTCGCGCCGTGATCGACGGATCGTCGGTGCGCGGCGGTGGCGGCAGCACGCCGGGCAGCAGCGTCAGCACCGCACCCAGCGGCCGCGTGACCGGCACCTTCTCGGTACCCAAGCGCAACTGACCCTCACGCGCCTCCCCGCCCAAGGCAGGGCTATCGCATGTAACTGGGACGGCTGCCGGCTCCGGGTGAAGGGGTGATATTTTCGTCACCCCGGACTTGTTCCGGGGTCCACCGTGCCGCAAATCAACAGCGGATTGGCGTGCGCCACGGTGGATGCCGGACCAAGTCCGGCATGGCGGAGGAGCGAAGAACACCATTCCCGGATCAGACAGCCCCTATGCGACAGCCCTGCCCCGAGGGGGATGATGATCGCATCGCGCCACCCTTTCGCCGAAAAGGGGTTTCCTCCCGCGTCATCCCGCGCCATGACGCGGCCATGCACGAAGCCTGCCAAGGCTTTTCTCATCCGAAGCAAGGCCTCGCCCGATGGACGCCGTGACCGACCTCCAGACCGCCGAAGCGATCCACGAAGACCCGGTGAACCGCGGCCTGCAGGCGATCTCGATCGCCAAGTCCTACGACAAGCGCGTCGTCCTGACCGACGTGTCGGTGTCGGTGGATCGTGGCGAGGTGGTCGGGCTGCTCGGCCCCAACGGCGCGGGCAAGACGACCTGCTTCTACTCGGTGATGGGTCTGGTGAAGCCCGATTCGGGCCGGATCATGCTCGACGGCGAGGATATCACCAAGCTGCCGATGTACCGGCGCGCCATCCTCGGCCTCGGCTATCTGCCGCAGGAAACCAGCATCTTCCGCGGCCTGTCGATCGAGAAGAACATCGGCGCCGTGCTCGAACTCTCCGAGCCCGATCCTGCCGAGCGCGTGCGCAAGCTCGACAAACTGCTCGACGAATTCGGCCTCACCCGGCTGCGCGTCTCCCCCGCGATGGCGCTGTCGGGCGGCGAGCGCCGCCGCGCCGAGATTGCTCGCGCACTCGCCGCCGATCCGTCGATCATGCTGCTCGACGAACCGTTCGCCGGCATCGATCCGATCTCGATCGCCGACATCCGCGATCTGGTGAAGGACCTGAAGCGCCGCGACATCGGTGTGCTCATCACCGACCACAACGTCCGCGAAACGCTCGACATCGTCGATCGCGCCTACATCATCTACGACGGACGCGTGCTGTTCGCGGGATCGCCGGAGGAACTGGTCGCCGACGCCAACGTCCGCCGCCTGTACCTGGGCGAGGGCTTCTCGCTGTAGGGATATGAAGCCGGCGGTCCCCCCAACCGTCATCCCAGCGCAGGCTGGGATCTCGTGCGGCCGGTGCGTCCGCTCGAAAAAGACCCCAGCTTGCGTTGGGGTGACGGGCTAGCCGCATGAGCCTCGCCCCCCGCCTCGACATCCGGCAGACGCAGTCGCTGGTGATGACGCCGCAGCTCCAGCAGGCGATCAAGCTGCTGGCGCTATCCAACCTCGAGATCGAAAGCTTCATCGCCGAAGAGGTCGAGAAGAACCCGCTGCTCGAGGCGCAACAGACCGACGAGGTCGTCCGCCCCGAACGTCCCGAGCGCGACGAGCCCGCCGGCGCCGACGAACTGGTCAGCGGTGCCGCCAAGGCCGATCCGCTCGACGTGGATTACGCCACCGAAAGCCATCAGCAGGACAGCGTCGCCGATGGCGGCGGCGGCTTCGACGGCGCGCTGTCGATGACCGGCGGCAGCACGGGTGGCGGCCTCGGTGGCGAGGATGGCCTCGACTTCGATTCGTTCGCGGACACGGAAACCAGCCTCGCCGACCATCTGCTCGCTCAGGCGGGGGCGGTGGTGGATGGCGCCGACTGGTTCATCGCCCAGCATCTGATCGACCAGCTGGACGAGGCCGGCTACCTCACCGTGCCGTTGCTCGATATCGCCAACCGCCTCGGCATCGCGCTCGCGCGGGTCGAGCGGGTGTTGGCGTTGATCCAGACGCTCGACCCGACCGGCGTCGGCGCGCGCGATCTCGCCGAATGCATCGCGCTCCAGGCGCGCGAGGCGGATCGCTACGATCCCTGCATGGCGCGGCTGATCGACAATCTCGACCTGCTCGCGCGCGGCGACCTCGCCCGCCTGAAGCGCATGTGCGGCGTGGATGACGAGGACATGGCGGACATGATCCGCGAACTGCGCGGCTACGATCCCAAGCCCGGCTGCCGCTATGGCGGGGAACCCGCGCTCGCCGTCACCCCCGACCTGTTCGTGATGAAGACCAAGGCGGGCTGGGGCATCGAACTCAACGCCGCGACGCTGCCGCGCGTGCTGGTCAACCGCCGCTATTATCACGAACTCAGCCACGGGCCGCAGGACAAGGCATCCAGGGCCTGGCTGTCCGACGCGCTCGCCTCCGCCAACTGGCTCATCAAGGCGCTCGACCAGCGCCAGCGCACGATCATCAAGGTCGCCGCCGAGATCGTGAAGCAGCAGGAGGCGTTCTTCCTGAAGGGCGTCGCGCACCTCAAGCCGATGACGCTCGCGCGGGTCGCCGAGGCGATCGAGATGCACGAATCGACCGTCAGCCGCGTCACCAGCAACAAATATCTCAGCTGCGCGCGCGGCGTGTTCGAGCTCAAATATTTCTTCACCTCGGCGATCCAGGCTGCCGACGGTGGCGACGCGGTGTCGGCGGAGGCGGTCAAATCCGCGATCCGCACGCTGATCGCCGGCGAAGGCGCCAAGATCCTGTCCGACGATACGCTTGTCGAGCTGCTGCAAGCCAAGGGCTTCGACATCGCCCGCCGCACCGTCGCCAAATATCGCGAGGCGATGGGCATCGGCAGCTCCGTCCAGCGCCGCCGCGCGCGGGCGCTGGAGGGGTAACGTCACGCCGGCGGAGCGGACGGCGCCTCAGTCATCCTCGTCCTCGAAACCGACCAGCGCCAGCGCGCGCGCCTTGATCTGGCGGGTCATGCACCAGTGCACCAGCGCCTCTTCGCGGCCATGCGTCACCCAGACTTCCTTGGGCGCGATCTCGCTCAGCGTCGTCGTCAGTTCGTCCCAATCGGCATGGTCGGAGAGGATCAGCGGCAATTCGACGTTCTTCTGCCGCGCACGCTGGCGCACGCGCATCCAGCCCGATGCCATCGCCGTGATCGGATCGGGCAGCCGCCGCGACCAACGATCGTTGAGCGCGCCGGGCGGGCACATCACGACATGGCCCGCCATGTCCGCCTTCTTCGCATCGGCCACCGGCAGCAATTCGCCGAGCCGTACGCCCTGTTCCTGATACAGGTCGCACAATCTCTGCAGCGCGCCGTGGATGTAGATCGGCGCTTCGTGCCCACGGGCGCGCAACTCGGCGATCACCCGTTGCGCCTTGCCGAGCGCATAGGCGCCGACCAGCACGCAGCGATCGGGATTGGCGTGCAACCGTTCGATCAGCTTGTCGATCTCGTCGCCGGTGTCGGGATGGCGGAAGACGGGCAGCGCGAAGGTCGCCTCGGTGACGAAGACGTCGCACTTCACCGGTTCGAAGGGCGTGCAGGTCGGGTCGGCACGACGCTTGTAGTCGCCCGACACCACCACCCGCTCGCCGCGGAAATCGAGGACGATCTGCGCCGATCCCAGCACGTGTCCGGCGGGGACGAAGCCGACCTCCACCGCCCCCATCCGGATCGTCTCGCCATATGCGACGGGATGGCCCGCCTGTTCGCCGTAGCGCGCGTCCATGATCGCCAGCGTCTCGGGCGTCGCCCATACCGCGCCATGGCCGCCGCGCGCATGATCCGCGTGGCCGTGGGTCACCAGCGCGCGCGGTTCGGGCTCGGACGGGTCGATCCAGGCGTCGGCAGGCTTCACATAGATCCCGTGCGGATGTGGTTCCAGCCAGTCGCCCAATCGTGCCATGCCTGTCACTACGCGCGAGAGGCGCGCCGGTGCCGCCGGATCGAAAGCACACCCCCAGCCGTTGCAACCCCAGCGATCCGTCGTGGGAGAGATTCGATGGTTATCAGCACATTCTGGGGCCTCGTCGTGTTCGTCGGCGCAATGGTGCTGCTCGGCGTGCTCATCTGGGCGAAGTTCAACAACCGCGTGTCGAAGGACCAGCATCGCCGCACGGAACAGGCGACGCACGACCTGTACCAGGGTGACGCGGTGGATCACGACGCGCGCTGACGCTTTGCCGCAACCCTCGCGCAGGCGGGGTTCATCATCATCACGGCCTGCGATCGATCCGGGACGTCAGCCCGTATGGATTCCCGCCTTCGCGGGGATGCGTGGCCATGGCGGACAGCTGGCCCATTCCCCCGCCCTCGCCACCTACCTACATAGGTGAGAATGGACCTCCCGCAGCCGCTATCCGACTGGTTCGCCTCGCGCGGCTGGCGTCCCCGCCGTCACCAGCTCGACATGCTGCGCGAAGGCCGCGCCGGACGCCACGCGCTGCTCGTCGCCACCACCGGTGCGGGCAAGACGCTCGCCGGCTTCCTGCCGACGCTCGCCGAGCTGATCGAGGCGCCGACCACCGGCCTGCACACGCTCTACGTCTCGCCGCTGAAGGCCCTTGCCGTCGATATCCAGCGCAACCTCGTCACGCCGATCGACGAGATGGGCGTCGACATCCGCGTCGAGACGCGCACCGGCGACACGCCGTCCGACCGCAAGGCGCGCCAGCGGGTGAGGCCCCCGCAGATCCTGCTCACCACCCCCGAATCGCTGTCGCTGCTGCTGAGCTACCCCGACAGCATCACGATGTTCGAAGGGCTGAAGACGATCGTCATCGACGAGGTGCACGCCTTCGCCACCGGCAAGCGCGGCGACCTCCTGTCGCTGTGCATGGCGCGGTTGCAGCGGATCAGCCCCGGCCTGCGCCGTGTCGCGCTGTCGGCGACGGTGGCGGATACCGACGGCTATCGCGCCTGGCTCGCGCCCGATGGCGACATCGATCAGGTCGCCATGGTGCAGGGCGAGCCCGGCGCCGATCCCGACATCGCCATCCTGCTGCCGCAGGACCGCGTCCCCTGGTCGGGCCATTCGGGCCGCTACGCCGCCGAGCAGGTGATGGCGGAGATCGAGACGCACCGGACCTCGATCATCTTCTGCAATACGCGCAGCCTCGCCGAGCTGATCTTCCAGGATTTGTGGAAGGTCAACACGATGAGCCTGCCGATCGGCGTTCACCACGGCAGTCTCGCGCTGGAGGCGCGGCGCAAGGTGGAAGGCGCGATGGCGTCCGGGCGGCTGCGCGCCCTGGTCGCGACCGCCAGCCTCGACCTCGGCGTCGACTGGGGCGACGTGGATTGCGTGATCCAGATGGGCGCGCCCAAGGGGTCCAGCCGCCTGCTCCAGCGCCTCGGCCGCTCCAACCACCGGCTCGACGAGGCGTCGGAAGGCATCCTCGTCCCCGGCAACCGCTTCGAATATCTCGAAGCGCGCGCGGCACTCGATGCGGTGGAGGCGGGCGAACTCGACCCCGACCTGTTCCGCCCCGGCGCGCTGGACGTGCTGGCGCAGCACGTCATGGCGCTCGCCTGCGCGGCGCCGTTCGACCAGGCCGCGCTGCTCGACGAGATCCGCTCCGCTCTGCCCTATTCGGCGCTGACCGACGAGACGTTCGACCGCGTGCTCGGCTTCATCCGCGACGGCGGCTACAGCCTCAAGGCCTATGACCGGTTCAAGCGGCTGACGCAGGACCCCGACGGCCTGTGGCGGGTCAGCCATCCCAAGTTCGTCGCACAGCACCGCCTCAACGCCGGCATCATCGTCGAGGCGACGATGCTCAACGTCC
Source organism: Sphingomonas cellulosilytica (assembly GCF_052321755.1). NCBI lineage: Bacteria > Pseudomonadati > Pseudomonadota > Alphaproteobacteria > Sphingomonadales > Sphingomonadaceae > Sphingomonas > Sphingomonas cellulosilytica. The sequence goes on along the minus strand of NZ_JBQRTT010000005.1, from coordinate 12,955 downwards.
GGTTCAAGAACGGCCGCAATCTCGGCAAGGTCGAGGAAGGCTTCGCCGCGCAGCTCAGCCCCGGCGACACCTTCTTCTTCGCCGGCCTGTCGTGCGAGGTCGAGCGGATCGATACCGAGGATTTGATCGTCCGCGCCTCGTCCAAGCCGGCGCGCATCCCGACCTATGGCGGCAGCCGCATGCCGCTGTCGACAAACCTCGCGACGCGGGTGCGCGGGTTCCTCGCCGACCCCGACGCATGGCAGCGCTTTCCCGACGACGTGCGCGAATGGCTGCAATTCCAGCAGAAGCGCTCCGCCCTGCCCCGCCCCGGCCAGCTGCTCGTCGAAACCTTCCCGCGCGAAGGGCGCCATTACATGGTCGCCTACAGCTTCGAAGGGTGGAACGCGCATCAGTCGCTCGGCATGCTCGTCACCCGCCGCATGGAGGCGGAGGGGCTGAAACCCCTGGGTTTCGTGTCCAACGATTATGCGCTCGCCGTCTACGGCCTCGAACAGATCACCGACCCCGCCCGCCTGTTCAGCCCCGATATCCTCGAACACGAATTCGTCGACTGGGTGCAGCAATCGCATCTGCTCAAGCGTGCGTTTCGCGAGGTGGCGGTGATCGGCGGCCTCGTCGAGCGCCAGCATCCCGGCAAGCGCAAGACCGGGCGACAGGTGACCTTTTCCACCGACCTCATCTACGACGTGCTGCGAAAGTACGAGCCCACGCATCTGTTGTTGCAGGCGGCCTGGGACGATGCACGCGCCCGGATGACCGACGTCGGTCGCCTCGCCGGGCTGCTCGATCGCGCTGCGGACACGATGCTGCATGTCGATCTCGACCGGGTGACGCCGCTCGCGGTGCCGGTGCTGACGCTGATCGGGCGTGAAAAGGTATCCACAGGCAGCGCCGACGATGCGCTGCTGGTCGAGGCGGAGGCACTGGCCGCCGAAGCGATGCGGGTGGATTGATCCTGGACGCTGCCCCCTACTCTCCGTCATCCCCGCGCAGGCGGGGATCCATAATCACGACGCTATGGGCAGGGACCGATGGGTCAGCCAGTATGGATCCCCGCCTGCGCGGGGATGACAATGGAAAGGCCGACGGCGGGACCTGAAACGCCTACACCGTCACCTGCTCGCCCAGTTCCAGCACCTTACCGGGCGGGATCTTCAGGAAATCCGTCGGATCGCTCGCGTTGCGCTGCATGAACATGAAGATGCGATCCTGCCACAAGGGCATGCCGACGTCCGCTTCCGGCTTCAACGTGTTGCGGCCGATGAAGAAGCTGGTCTTCATCGCATCAAGGCTGCGCATCTCGGCCTTGCCGCCGACACCCAGGTCGGCAGGCACGTCCGGCGCTTCCATGAAGCCGTAGTTCAGCACCACCACCTCGAAATTGTCGTCGAGCCGCTCCACCGTCGCGCGCAGAGTCGGGTCGACGACCGGGCGGTCGGTGGTGCGGATGCTCACCACCAGGTTCCGTTCGTGCAGCACCTTGTTGTGCTTGAGGTTGTGGAGCAGCGCTCCGGGCGCCGAACGCGGGTTGGCGGTGAGGAACACCGCGGTCCCCGGCACGCGTTCCGGCGGCCGCTTGGCGAGCGCGGCGGCGAGGTCGGCGAGCGGGATGCTCTGCCGCGCCTCGAAGGCGCGCACGATGCCCTTGCCGCGCACCCAGGTGGAGATGAGCAGGCCGATCGCGGCGGCGATGACGAGCGGCACCCAGCCGCCCTCGATCACCCGCAGGATGTTGGCGCCGAAGAAGATGAGGTCGAGGCACAGGAACGGCAGGATCGCCGCCAGCGCCACTGGCCTGCGCCAGTGCCACACATGCCGCGCGACGAGATAGCCGAGCAGGGTCGTCACCACCATCGTGCCGGTGACCGCGATGCCATAGGCCGCGGCCATCGCCGACGAGGTCTTGAACTGCACGATCAGCACCAGCACGCCGACCAGCAGCAGCCAGTTGATCGCCGGCAGATAGATTTGCCCGGCGAACGCCGCGGACGTCTGCCGGAGCTTCATCCGCGGCAGCAGGCCGAGTTGCACCGCCTGCTGCGTCAGCGAAAAGGCACCGGTGATGACCGCCTGGCTGGCGATCACCGTGGCGAAGCCCGCCAGCACGATCAGCGGCCCGCGCAGCGATTCGGGCGCCATCAGGAAGAACCAGTCCTGGTTCTTGAAGGGCGTGCCGGCCGCCTGCGCCGCCTCCAGATGCGACAGCGCGAACGCCCCCTGCCCCAGATAATTCAGCATCAGTGCCGGAAAGACGAGGAACAGCCAGGCGATGCGGATCGGCTTCTTGCCGAAATGCCCCATGTCGGCGGTCAGCGCCTCCGCACCGGTTACCGTCAGGAACACCGCGCCGAGGACGAACAGGCCGACCGTGCCGTGCGTCGCCAGGAAATGGATGCCGTAGCTCGGGATCAGCACGCGAAAGATCGAAAGCTCGTCGGCGATATGCCAGATGCCGAGCCCGCCGATCGTCAGGAACCAGACGATGCACACCGGGCCGAACAGCTTGGCGACCATCGCAGTGCCGCGCCGCTGGATCAGGAACAGCGCGATCAGGATGCCGATCGTCAGCGCCCGGATGGTGCCTTCGTCGAACAATCTGGCCGCGCTCGGGATCGTCCGCAGCCCCTCCATCGCGGACAGGACGGACAGCGACGGCGTGATGATCGCATCACCGTAGAACAGCGCCGCACCCGCCGCGCCGAGCACCAGCGCGATGCGGCTGCGCATGCCGATCGAGCGGCGCGCCAGCGCGGCGAGCGCCAGCACCCCGCCCTCGCCGTGATTGTCGGCACGCATCAGGAACAGCACGTATTTTATGGTGACGATCAGCGTCAGCGTCCACAGCGCCAGGCTGAGCACGCCCAGGATCTCGCTGGGGTCGATCCCGTCCGCCGCGGACTGGCCCAGTGCCTCGCGGAACGCATAGAGCGGGCTGGTGCCGATATCGCCGAACACGACGCCGATCGCGCCGATGGTCAGGCCGATCATGGCGGGATGCGGATGGGACGATGAACCGGCTGCGTCGTCGGCAAGCGACATGGTGCGCACTTACCCCCTGATGATGCCTTCTCGAGCGGAAGGACGGCGCGCTGTACGCCGATTCCGCCTCCGCGCAAGCGGATTTACATATGTGTGGATAACGTCTTGATCGGACCGGCCGTTGCAGGCAAAGGCGCGGCGATGGTTCCCTTTTCGTTCGGTGGTCACGCGCTGCTCGCGCTGGCGGAGGGCGCGTTGCTCTGGCCGGCGCGGCGCGCGCTGCTGGTCGCCGACCTGCATTTCGAGAAGGCGAGCTGGTTCGCCGCGCGCGGGCAGATGCTGCCGCCCTATGATTCGCTGGCGACGCTCGCCGACCTGACCCGGCTGGTCCAGGCGACCGGCGCGGAGGAGCTGTGGTGCCTCGGCGACAGCTTCCACGACAGTGCCGGTTGCGACCGCCTGCCGCAGGAGGCGCAGGACCGGCTGCGCGCGCTGACCGGCGGGCTGCGCTGGACGTGGATCACCGGCAACCACGATGCCGCTTTGCTCGATCGCTGCGGCGGACGGGTGGTCGACGAGGCGGAGGTCGATGGCCTGGTGCTGCGTCACGAAGCCGATCCGCACGAGACGCGGCCGGAACTCTCCGGCCACTTCCACCCCAAATTACGCGTGCAGGTGCGCGGCAAGCTGGTCGCCCGCCGCTGCTTCGTCGCGACGGCGCGCAAGATCGTGCTGCCGGCGTTCGGCGCGCTGACCGGGGGGCTGGATGTCGATCACCCCGCCCTCACCAAGGCGATCGGCCGCGGCGCCGAGGCCCTGGTGCCGGTGGAGCAGCGACTGCTACGCTTTCCGATCGCGGCTTGAATGCGTCCCGCACGCAGCTGGGGACGCATGAATCAGTCCTCCCTCGGCGCAGCCGGGGGAGGGGGACCGAGGCCGCAGGCCGTGGTGGAGGGGGCGTTTCCGCAAGCACGCCGTTCGCCGCTGACCTCCCCCTCCGACCGCCTCACCGCGGCCACCTCCCCCTGGCGGGGGAGGAAGGGACGTTACCGCGCCAGCGTCGGAAACCCGGCTTTAAACGCCGCGACCTTCGGCTTGTCCCAGCGGACGATATAGGGATAGGTTGGGTTTCGGTCGTAGAAGTTCTGGTGATAGGCTTCGGCCGGGTAGAATCCGCCGTTTTCGATCCGGGTTACGATCGGTTTGGGGAAGCTCTTCGCCGCGGTCAGCTGGGCGATATAGGCGCGCGCCACCGCCGCCTGCCGCGCATCCTGCGGGAAGATCGCGGACCGGTAGCTCGTGCCGCTATCCGGCCCCTGCCGGTTGAGCTGCGTCGGGTCGTGCGCGATCGAGAAATAGACGCGCAGCAGCGTCGCATAGCTGACGACGCGCGGATCGTAGACCACCCGCACCGCCTCGGCATGCCGCGTCGTCTCGGTCGACACCTGATCGTAGGTCGCGGTGCCGGGCGTGCCGCCGGCATAGCCCGCCGTGACCGAGCGAACGCCCTTCACCCGCTCGAACACCGCCTCCATGCCCCAGAAGCAGCCGCCGGCGAACACCGCGGTCTGCGTCGCGCCGGCGGCCGGCACGTCGGCCTTGGCCGCCGGGATCGGCACGGCACGCTCGGCCTCGGCGAAGCCGGTGGAGGCAAGCACGGCAGCCACGGTGCCGGCGACGGGCAACAGGATTTTCAGCATGATCGACAGATGGTGGCGATCATGACCGGCGCCAAGGGTCAGCGGACTGCGACGATCGGCGAGACGGCCGGCGCCGGCTGCACGGCCTGGGCACTGGCCGGCTGCAGCGTCACGACGCCGACGGCACCGATCGCGAAGCCGCCGACGAACTGCCAGAAGAAGCCGGTCTTGAAGATCTTGCGCATGACGCACCTTTATCGTTGTTCGCGCGCCGCCCGCCGGGCTGCACGCCATTCCGGTGCGAGATCGTCCCTCCCGCACCCAGGCTCAATGCCGTTTATAGAAACGCTGCATTAACGCCGCGTGGCGGCGGCGTTCATGCCTCAGCAGGGTTTGGCCGGAGCGGGATTACCGCAGGTCGGCGCAGGCCTGCTGGATGCGGGTGCACGCCTCGCGGAGCAGCGCGTCGGAGGTCGCGTAGCTGATCCGCATCGCCGGCGACAGGCCGAACGCCGCACCCTGTACCGCCGCCACCTTGGCATCGTCGAGCAGATAGCCGACGAAATCCTCGTCGCTGTCGATACGGCGGCCGTTCGGCGTGGTCTTGCCGATCAGCTCGGCGAACGAGGGATAGACGTAGAAGGCGCCTTCGGGCGTCGGGCAGTGCATGCCGGGGATCGCGTTCAGCATGCCGACCACCAGGTCGCGCCGCCCCTGGAACGCGGCGGCACGCTCCTTCAGAAAGTCCTGCGGCCCGTTCAGCGCCGCCACTGCCGCCGCCTGCGCGATCGAACAGGGATTGCTGGTCGATTGCGACTGCAACTTGGCCATCGCCTTGATGAGCCAGGGCGCGCCGGCCGCGAAGCCGATCCGCCAGCCGGTCATCGCATAGGCCTTGGAACAGCCGTTGACGGTCAGCGTCCGCTCGTACAGCTCCGGGCAGACCTCGGCGATCGTCGCGAAGCGGAAATCGTCATAGACGATATGCTCGTACATATCGTCGGCGAAGATCCACACGTGCGGGTGGCGCGCCAGCACCGCGCCCAGCGCCTTCAGCTCGTCCACCGTATAGGCCGCGCCCGTCGGGTTGGACGGCGAATTGAGGATCACCCACTTGGTGCGCGGGGTGATCGCCGCCTCCAGCGCCTCCGGCGACAGCTTGTAATCCTGCTCCGGCCCGGCGACCGCGAACACGGGCGTGCCGCCGGCGAACTGCACCACGTCGGGGTAGCTCACCCAATAAGGCGCGGGGATCACCACCTCGTCGCCCGCATCGACGCTGGCGACGATGGCGTTGAACAGGGTGTGCTTGCCGCCGACGTTCACCGTCACCTGGTCGGTGGTGTAGGTGAGGCCGTTGTCGCGGGCGAACTTGGCGACGATCGCCTGCTTCAGCTCGATCGTACCATCGACGTTGGTGTATTTGGTCTTGCCGTCGCGGATCGCCTGGATCGCCGCGTCCTTGACGAAATCGGGGGTGTCGAAATCGGGCTCGCCCGCACCCAGGCCGATCACGTCGACGCCGGCCCGCTTCAGCTCCAGCACGCGGCTGGTGATGGCAAGCGTGGGGGACGGGCTGATACGGCCGAGGGCGGCGGAGGGCTTCATGGGTCAGGGCCTTGTGGCGACGAGAAAGAACGCGCGGGCCTATAGCGGCAGCGATGGCTCTTTCGCAATCGCAACAACCGCCGGGATCAACCCGCGCAGCGCATTTCCGACAAAAAATTGCTCGCCGAGGTCGGCAGGCGACAGATTTCGTTCGACGGCACGGCCACTTGCGAGCAGTTCCGATCGCAGCACGCCGGGCAGCAGGCCGAGGTCGGCGGGCGGCGTGAGCAACCTGCCACCGGCGTGCGCCACGAACAGCGAGGTGAAGCTCCCCTCCGTCAGCAGGCCGTCCGGCCGGACGAACAGCACCTCGTCGGTTCCCCCCGCGCGCCGCGCCGCATCGTAGAAGCCGCGATCGCTGGTCTTGTGGCGCAGCCGGAAATCGGCGGAATCGACCGGCAGCGGCACCAGCGCCACCCGCAGCGGCTCGTCGACCGGCGCAGGCATCGGCGCCGATTCGATCGCGATCGCGCCGCTCTGCGCGAGCAGCAGGCGGATGCGGCAGGGTTCGCGCAGGCGAAAGGTCGCCGCCTGCAATTCGTTGCGCGCCGCATGCCGGTTGAACCGAAAGCCGAGCGCCGCCGCGCTGGCCGTCATCCGCGCCAGATGGCGTTCGAGCAGCGGCAGCCCTTCCTCGGGATCGAACGCCATCGTCTCGATGAGGTCGAGCGGCGGCTGGCCCGCGGTGACGAAGGCGCCCTTGGCCAGCACCTCCGCCCATTCGTCGTCGGCGCGACTGTCGGCAACGATGCCCGACCCCAGGCCGAGCTCCGCCACCGCACCCCCGACGGGGATCGCCAGCGTGCGGATCGCCACGTTGAAGGCGGCGTTCCCGCCCGCATCGATCCGGCCGATCGCGCCGGTGTAGACGCCCCGGCCCTCGTCCTCGACCGTGCCGATCACCTCCAGGCTGCGCAGCTTGGGCGCGCCGGTGATCGATCCGCAGGGGAATAGCGCGGCGAGGACATCCACCGCGTCCCGCCCCTCGGCCAGCCGCGCCGTGATGGTGGAGGTCATCTGATGCACCGTCGGATAGCTTTCGACGGTGAACAGCGCCGGCACCGCAACGCTGCCGGGGGCCGCGACGCGCGACAGGTCGTTGCGCATCAGGTCGACGATCATCAGGTTTTCGGCGCGCTGCTTGGCATCGGCACCGAGCGTCGCGATCCGCGTCGCATCCTCGTCTGCGGTGTCGGCGCGCGGCGCCGTCCCCTTCATCGGCCGGCAGGTGAGCGCATCCCCCTCCAGCGCGAAGAACAGTTCGGGCGACAGCGACAGCAGGTGCCGCGTGCCCGTCGCGACCAGCGCGCCATGGCCGGCCGCCGACGTACCCCGCAGCCGCGCGTACAGCGCCAGCGGATCGCCCGCCACCGCCACATCGGCGCGCAGCGTCAGATTGGCCTGGTAGATATCGCCGGCGCGAATCCATTCGAGCACCCGCGCCAGCGCCTCGTCATAGGCCACCCGGCCGACGCGCGGCACCGGTGCCGTCGCCCAGGCACCGGCGGGATCGGGCAGCAGCGCCGCGACCTCTGCCGCCTCCATCGCGCGATGATCGCGGAACAGCCCGAACCACAGCAACGGCCCCTCGACCGCCGGCCCCGCCGGCGCCCGCGGCATCAGCGCCGCCCCCGCCTCATAGGTCAGATATCCGGCGGCATGCAGCCCGCGGTCCCCGGCCGCGCGCAGCCTCTCCAGCGCCGGCACGACATCTTCGATCCGGTCTGCCGCCAGGATCTCGACCGGATCGACATAGAGCCGCGCTCCCGCCCCGCCGGGACGGGCATCGTCGAGCAGCACGAAGGGCGCGGTCAGCATCGTCCGCCAGATGCACGCAGCGCCGCCACCGGCGCAAGCGGCGATTGCCCGAGCGTACGCTCGCCCCTATCTCCCGCGGCATGACCAGCACGACCTTGCGCGCCGCTATCGTCCAGGTGACGCCCTTCCAGCAGAATTGCACCCTGATCTGGTGCACCGAGACGATGAAGGGCGCGATCGTCGATCCGGGCGGCGACCTGCCCCGCATCAAGGCGGCTGTGGCGCAGGCCGGCGTCACCGTGGAAAAGATCCTGCTGACCCACGGCCATATCGATCACGCCGGCGAGGCAAAGCCGCTCGCCGAAGACCTCGGCGTGCCGATCGAGGGGCCGCACGAGGCGGACCGGTTCTGGCTGGCGCGGCTGGACGACGACGGCCGTAACTACGGCATGCCCGGCACCGTGTTCGAACCCGATCGCTGGCTGGTCGAGGGCGATACGGTGACGGTCGGCAACCTGCGGCTCGACGTCTACGAAACGCCCGGTCACACCCAGGGCCATGTCATCTTCCATCACGCGCCCTCGAAGTTCGCGCAGGTCGGCGACGTGCTGTTCCAGGGGTCGGTCGGCCGATCGGACATGCCGGGCGGCAACCACAAGCAGCTGATCGAGACGATCGTCACCAAGCTGTGGCCGCTGGGCGACGACACCGCCTTCATCCCCGGCCACGGCAACCCCAGCACCTTCGCCCACGAACGCGCGCACAACATGTTCGTCAGCGATCGCGCGCTGGCGGAGTAGGCGCGCCGGGCGGGCGGGCCTACTCCAGCCGCTCACGCACCGACCGGCAGCAGCTTGCCCGTCTCCCGGTCCAGCCCGCGCGCGGTGATGACATCGAGCGCGGTGGCCGCGATCACGAACAGCAGCGATCCCCAGACCGCCCTGTTGCGGGGATGCGCCCTGGCGGCAAGGCCGAGCGCGCCGATGTCCATCGCATCGCCCGCCACGCGGTTCCACACGTTGGTCGACACCGCCGGCGCTGCCAGCAGGTTGACGCCCGCCAGCACCTCGCGCGCACCGAAGCCTTGATGAGGCTTTCGTGGCCCTCTGCCTCCAACGCACGGGCGATGCGCCGCGAACCGAACAGTTCGGTTACGCCCAGCGCGATCGAGAACACGCCGAGGCCCAATCCTAAAGCTTTGAAATTCATCGCAACTCTCCGTTCAATCGCCGATGGGCTGAACGGCAGGGCGCGCGCGGTGTTCCGCCTTTCGCAAGCGGTTGCGCGCGGTTGGCGACGGGCTTCGGCTTGCAACCGCTCGGAATATCGCTATAGGCCCGCGCTTCGCGATGCGTCCGGTTGTCGGTGGCGTCCAGCAGTCGGCGCCTTGCCGATCGCCGGCACGTGCCGTAGGGCGCATCTCAATTCCGTAAGCCGATCAGACACAAGGTGCCGAAATGGCCGTCCCCAAGCGAAAGACCTCCCCCTCCAAGCGCGGCATGCGTCGCGGCCACGATTCGCTGAGCATCGAATCGTTCCAGGAGTGCCCGAACTGCGGCGAGCTGAAGCGCCCGCACAACCTGTGCACCGCCTGCGGCCATTACAACGGCCGCGAGATCGTCTCGGTCGAGGGCTGACGCCCTCCCCTTACTCGGATAAGCGCTGAACCATGCCCGACAACTCCTGGATCGCCGTCGATGCGATGGGCGGCGACGAGGGGCTGGAGGTCATGCTCGCCGGCGTCGCGGCTGCGCGGCGGCGGTTCGAGGGCATGCGCTTCCTGCTGGTGGGGGACGAGGCGGCGGTGGCGGAGGGGCTGAAAGGCCATCCCAACCTCGCCCATGCGAGCGAGATCGTCCACGCGCCCGAAACCGTCGGGTCGAGCGACAAGCCGAGCCAGGCGATCCGCCGTGCCAAGACCACCTCGATGGGCATCGCCATCGATCTGGTGAAGCAGGGCCGCGCCGGCGCGGCCGTGTCGTCGGGCAACACCGGCGCCTTGATGGCGATGGCCAAGCTCGCGCTGCGCACGCTGCCCGGTATCGACCGGCCGGCGCTCGCGGCGCCGCTGCCGACGCTCGGCGACAATGACGTGGTGATGCTCGACCTGGGTGCGAATACCGAGGTGGATGCGCGCAACCTCGTCCAGTTCGCGGTGATGGGCGCGGCCTATGCCCGCACCATCCTCGATCTCGATTCGCCCCGCGTCGCGCTGCTCAACATCGGCAGCGAGGATCAGAAGGGCACGGACGAGATCCGCGACGCCGCCGCGGTGCTGCGCGGGCAGACCCACCTCCCCCTCACCTTCACCGGCTTCGTCGAGGGCAACCAGCTTGCCCGCGGCAATCACGACGTGATCGTGTGCGACGGCTTTGCTGGCAACATCGCGCTGAAGACGGCAGAGGGCACGGCGCGCTTCGTCGCCGACCTGCTGAAGCGCGCGTTCCGGTCCTCGGTCCGCTCCAAGGTCGGCTTCCTGATCTCCCGCCCGGCGACCGAATTGCTGCGCGATCACCTCGACCCCAACAACCACAATGGCGCGGTCTTCCTCGGCCTCAACGGCATCGTCGTGAAGAGCCATGGCAGCGCGAACGAGCGCGGCGTCGCCACTGCGATCGGCAATGCCGCCAAGATGGTGCGCGCCGACCTCACCCGCCGCATCGCCGACGACCTCGGCAATTTCGAGAAGAGAGCCGCATGATCCGCTCGGTCGTCCTCGGCACCGGATCGGCGCTGCCGGCGCAGCGCGTCGCCAATGCCGATCTCGAGCAGCGGCTCGACACCAGCGATGCCTGGATCGTCGAGCGCACCGGCATCCGCTTCCGCCACATCGCCGCCGCGCACGAGACGACGGCGACGCTCGCCGCCGACGCCTGCCGCGCCGCGCTGGAGGCGGCCGATATGCGCGCGCAGGACATCGACCTGATCGTGCTGGCGACCGCCACCCCCGACCAGACCTTTCCGTCGAGCGCCACCAAGGTGCAGGCGATGCTCGGCATCGACGATTGCGTCGCGTTCGACGTGGCGGCGGTGTGTTCCGGCTTCCTCTACGCGGTGCAGGTCGCCGACGCGATGCTGCGCACCGGCATCCACCGCCGCGCGCTGGTGATCGGCGCCGAGACGTTCAGCCGCCTGCTCGACTGGGAGGACCGCACCACCGCGGTGCTGTTCGGCGACGGCGCCGGCGCGATCGTGCTGGAAGGCCAGGAAACCGACTCGGATACCGGCCGCGGCATCCTCGCCACCAAGCTGCATGCCGACGGCCGCCATAACGAGCTGCTCTACGTCGACGGCGGCCCCTCGACGACCGGTACGGTCGGCAAGCTGCGCATGAAGGGTCGCGAAGTCTTCCGCCACGCGGTGGTCAATCTGGCTGCGGTGATGGAAGAAACGCTGGTGATCGCCGGGCTGAGTGCCGCCGACGTCGATTGGGTCGTCCCGCATCAGGCGAATGCCCGCATCCTCGATGCGACCAGCCGCAAGCTCGGCCTGCCGCCGGAAAAGGTGGTGGTGACCGTCGATCGCCACGCCAACACCTCGGCCGCGTCGGTGCCGCTGGCGCTCGACACGGCGGTCCGCGACGGGCGTATCCGCGAAAATCAGATCGTCGTGCTGGAGGCGATGGGCGGCGGCTTCACCTGGGGCGCAGCCGTCCTGCGCTTCTAGGCGCGACGCAGCCCGGCACGCCGACGGTATGCGCGTCCCGATCAGGGGCACGCCGCCCTTCCCGTATCGGCCGTCAAGACGATGTTCGGACAGGAGCGGGGGGTGAAAGCCGCTTGAAATCGCTGCAAATCGGCTCGTTCGCCGGCGTCTTGACCGGCGCTAAAGCCCATTTTGAGCATGGTAACGGAAAAGTCACTTTCTGACACGTTTCATCTGGTGTATCCTGTGCACGGGCTTTTTAGCGAGTGGAGTGGGGCAAGCGTGTTGATGACTACCGCCGGCACGTTGACGCGGGCCGATCTTTCAGAGGCTTTGCACCGGCAAATCGGGCTGTCGCGCAGCGACTCGGCCAAGATCGTCGAACAGATTCTGGGCGAAATGTGCGATGCACTGGCGCGCGGCGAGAACGTCAAGATCTCCGGATTCGGCACGTTCGTGCTGCGCGACAAGGGCGAGCGGATCGGACGCAATCCCAAGACGGGCATCGAAGTGCCGATCGCACCGCGCCGCGTGCTGACGTTCCGCGCCAGCCAGATGATGCGCGAACGCATCGTCGCCCCCAGCTGAGTCGCATGCCGCCCGGCACGGTGAAGGCGGACGGCGCGTTCCGGACGATCGGGGAAGTGTCGGCGGAAACCGGCCTGCCCCAGCACATCCTGCGCTATTGGGAAACGCGCTTTCCCCAGCTGCGACCGGTGACCCGCGCCGGCAACCGGCGCTATTACCGGCCGGAGGATGTCGCGCTCGTCCGCCGCATCGACGACCTGCTGAACCGCAAGGGCTATACCGTGCGCGGCGTGCAGCAATTGCTGCTCACCGAAACCGCCGCTCCCGATGACGGCGACGCAGGCACCGCCGCGCTGATCGCCATCCGCAACCGGCTGGCGCAGGCCCTGCGCACGGACGAACGCGCCGACTGACGGCGGCACGGCGAAGCTGGCGCCGCCGCGTTACCTGCGGTGCGGATCGTCCTCCCGAAACCTAAATGGGGGCGAATATCGCCCATAGCACCAATCGACATTCGATCCTGCCCCTGGCGGGGGAGGACGGCTGCCGGCTTCGGGTGAAGGCGCATGCCAACCCGGTACCCTTCGTCACCCCGGACTCGTTCCGGGGTCCACGGTGCCGCAAAACCCATAGCGTAGGGGTGTGCGGCACGGTGGATGCCGGACCGAGTCCGGCATTGTCTGTTGGAAAGGGTGTAGGGAGGGGACGTTCCGCGATGAGCGGGATGCCCGGGTCGGGTGGCCACCCGACCCGGGCGCGGACAGCGTGACCGTTCCGGCATAGGGCCACAAGGC